>DATFNV010000282.1:0-23273 GCA_035266225.1 Gemmataceae bacterium | reverse complement strand
CGTCGTCGCGGTCAAGATGGCCAAGACCGACCCCAAGCCAGAGGACGAGCGGACGATCCGCCGGGAGATGGATATTTACGAGAGGGTGAAGCAGATTGCGAATCCTCACCTGCTGGCGGTCCGGGACATCTTCCGGGAGGAAGGACGTTATGCGCTCGTGACGGAGTATGCCGATGGGGGGACGCTGTGGGACCTCATGGGCGGCGCCGGGTCCGAAGGGAGTCGCCGCCCGCTGGACGAATCGACCGTGAAGGAGATCGCCCTGGCCATCCTGGACGGCCTGTGCGCGCTTCACGAAAACGACATCGTCCATCGGGACATCAAGCCCGAAAACATCCTTCGCTGTGACGACACCTGGAAGATCGCCGACTTCGGCATCAGCAAGCTCACGAGCAGCCCCGTCACCGGCTACACGTTGCAGGGAGCGCACTCGGTCCCCTGGGCGCCCCCCGAGCAGAGGGACGGTGCTCCCGCCCATCCCGCCGCGGACATTTATGCCGTGGGGCGCGTGATCGGCTTCCTGCTCACGGGCTCGGTGAAACAGGCGGATTTCGCGGCAGTGCCTGATCGCTGGGCGGCCATCCTCAAACCCTGCCTTGAGGATTCCCCCGATGAGCGGCCGGACTGCCAACAACTTCTCGCGCAGGTTACGCGGCTCGGGATTTGAATGCTGAATGGAAAAACGCCGGGTTGACGGTGTCCTTGCCCGGAAGAAAGGCTCGGGATTCCAATGTTCCGACTACACTGCATCCGCATCAACCGCTTTCGGGGCGTCCGAGAAGGGCGTGTGCAAGGGTTGACCGATGTCAATGTCCTCGTCGGGCGGAACAACAGCGGCAAGACGACGGTTGTCGAGGCGATTATGCGCCTTCTCATGACCGACCGTGGCGGAGGTCGAGACCTGCTTGACCGTAATATCGACAGCCTATGGGCCCAAATCCGGAACGTGCAACCGGGCTATCCCCCCGAGCTACCGGGCTACCCCCCCGAGCTTTGGTACAGGCAGGACCAATCCCAGTCCATCACCCTCGAAGGCACCCTGGGCGATGACACCGTGCCGCATCGAGACAACGAAGCGAGCCTGTCGCTCGTAGTGAAAGTGCTTCAGGAGCGGAACCTGGCAGTAACCCCGTCCCGCAGTTTCGCAGGGGGACCGGCAGTGGAGGCATCGGTCACTCGGTTTGCGAGCGGGCTTACCTTGTTCCGACCGTCTGATGCGACTAACAACGCCATCGAAAACACGTTCTGGGCGCGCCTACTTTCTGATCGGCGTGACAAGATACTGACAAAGATTCTCAACGATGTCTTTAGCTTTCGAGCGGAAGGCTTCCAACTGTTGCCCGACAAGCGACTCATGGTGCTTTTCGAGCAGCATAGCCTCCCGCTGGACGCGCAGGGTGACGGCACTCGCGCCGTCCTCCGCGCTCTGATGCTGCTGTCGATGCTGCGCGGCACCATGTTCCTCATGGAAGAGCCGGAGTCGCATCAACACCCCGGTTCCCTGGAGCGGTTCGCGCGTGCCATTTGCCGGCTGGCGCGCGAGCAGGAGGTCCAGCTCCTCATCTCGACGCATAGCGCGGAATGTGTCCGCGCCTTCCTGACCGCTGCACAGGAGGCAGGATCGGAAGGGGCAGTGTTTCATTTGACCCTTGAGGACGGGCTTCAGGAGGCCCGACGCCTCGATGCCGCGACGGTGGAGACCCTGACCGCCACGGGGGTGGACGTTCGTTTCCTCGACCTGTATGCCTGAGACGAAACAAATCCTGGTCTACTTCGAGGGGGACGACGACAAAGCGTTCCTGGAGAAGCTCCGCGCCGCCCGTCTCCTGGCCGAGAACTGCAAACTGGCCGGGCGGAGCAAGGAACAGCATCCGGGCAAAGACGGGCTCGTCCGACAGCTGCTGCCTTTCGTCCGGCCGGCCAGCGGAGTGGGTGGAACTGCGGTGGTCCTCGTCGATCTCGACGAATTGACGTTCGAGCAGCGTTTTCTGTGGTTCCGTAACCAGGTGCAGCAGGAGCTTCAGGGCAGCACCCCGCCTGTGAGCCTCGAAGACGGTCCCGCGATCAATGAGCGCGTTCGTCTGCTCCATCTCGTCGCGGAAGGCAAAACCGGTCGCATAGCCCTGATTCCCGTGGGACTGCCCGGCGACCCGCAACTGGCGGAGACATACAAAATCGACCGTTTCGCCATCGACGATTGGCTTCTTCGCCTGATCCGGAACGAACGCGTCTTCGCGGCGGTGTCGGACTTGAGGTCTGTCCCCTACCCCGTCGCGATGGCCAAGTTCATCGAGGTGGCTGAGCTGTTCCGCAAGAACGGTCTCGAAGCGAGGAAGTCCAAGACCTACGTTCAAATTCTTCGTGCCTTGGCCGCGATCGCGCCTTCCACCGCCACGATTGTTGGCCGGCTCGTGCAGAAGGGGGCGGAAGCCTTGCCGCCAGCAGAGTTTCGCGCCATCTTACATCCGCTACTTGATGACCTGGAGGCGGCGTTGCGCGCCTTGTCCGAGCCGTGAACGAATCCGCGACTGTCTGCCCGCAGACAGGAAAAGTGATCGCAGACAGGAAAAGGGGTCGGGAGGCGTTTTCGGCCATTTGTTGTCCCCTAACAGGAAAACGACTCTCGACCCCTTTTTCTGTCCGATAATCGACACGGGCGCCTTTTTCTTCCTGCAAGAATTGTCCTCCCGCGGCACTCTAAGAAGGCGATGGCGATGCGGATTCAATCGATCACGGCCAGTTATTTCAAATCGCTGATCGACTTCAAGCTCGATCTGGCGAAATTCACATGCCTCATCGGCTTGAACGGGGCCGGCAAGTCCACCGTCCTGCAGTTCATCGACTTCCTGGCCCGGCAAGTCCGCGGCGACCTGAGAGGCTGGCTGGAAGAGCGTCACTGGAAACCCCGTGACCTGAACTCTCGGCTCACGCCCAGGAAGAACATCGTTTTCCGCGTCTCGTTGGTTTCCGACACCGGGGAAAGCCGCGGGTCGTGGAGGGGCACCTTTAATACCTCCCAACTGCACTGCACGTCCGAGCGGATCGAAACGCCCGAGGCCTCCCTGGAAGTCCAGAACGGCCACCTTCGCATTCTCGGCCTGGCGGACCGAGGGCCCAATGGCCGCGATGCCGTGAGCGAGCCGATCGCCTTCAGCTACGAAGGGTCCGTGCTGTCGCAGCTGCGCGACAAGGCATTGCCGCCGTCGCTGGTCGGTTTCAAGGAGTACGTCGCGAGTATCAAGTCGCTCGATCTCCTGTCCCCCGAGTACCTGCGTCAGCGCACGCGCGAGTCGGATGGGTCCATCGGACTCGGTGGGCAGCGCCTGTCGGCGTTCCTTCACGAACTCGGCCATGAGGGGCGCGATCGCCTGCGGAAACGGCTGAGGAAGGTCTACCCGCACCTCAAGGGCCTGGAAACCAGCGCACTCCGCTCGGGGTGGAAGCAACTGGAAATCCGCGAAGGCTACTCCGGGACCAAGCTGGTGACCGAGGCCCGCCACGTCAACGACGGGCTGCTCCGCCTGCTAGCGATCCTCGCGGAGCTTCAGAGCGACCACCACCGGTTCCTCCTTTTCGACGAGATCGAAAACGGCATGAACCCGGAGCTGATCGAGTTCGTGATCGATGCCTTGACGTCGTGCAAACAGCAGGTCATGGTCACGACCCACAGCCCGATGATCCTGAACTACCTCGAGGACGACATGGCCCGGGCCGGGGTGATGTATCTCTACAAGACGGAGGAGGGCTGCACGCGGGCTATCCCGTTCTTTTCGATCCCTTCCGTCGCGAAGAAGCTCACCGTGATGGGACCCGGGGAGGCGTTCGTGGACACCAACCTCACGGCACTCGGGGAGGAGATCAAGGTCGTAACGGAGGGGGAGTAGCGTGTACCTCCTTCTCAGCGGCGAGGGCCCCACCGACATGGGGGCCGCGAAAGACGACGTGCTCCTGTGCGAAGGCGAGGCGTTCTTGCAAGGCCCGATGGCCGTGATCGTGGACCAGGCCGTTGAGGCGCGACTCAACTACTCCGTTTTCGAGGTCGGCTCATTTGGTTTCGTGTCTGAGCACCGCCTGGCGCGGCGGGCCGCGGAGTTGAAGGCCGTGAAGAAGGCGCTGCGGCTGCCGGGCAAGAAGCAGGCGAAGGAAACCCGGTATTGCTTCAACGGCGCCTGGATCCTCGCGAGGATCGCCACGGAGGTGGAAGCCGAACGGGAAGAGGAGGTCGTCGCCGTCCTGTTTCGGGACTCGGACGGCACCGCCTCCGCCGGCCGCGGGTTGTGGGAGGACAAGCGCCAGTCCATGCTCGACGGCTTCGGCGAGGAGGGCTATACCCGAGGAGTGCCCATGATCCCCAAGCCGAAGCCAGAGGCGTGGGTCCTGTGTGGCTTGAAACGAAACCCTTACCAGGGCTGTGAGGCGCTGGAGCAGCGCTCGGGGAACGACGACTCGCCGAAAGCGCTGAAGAAAGAACTCGCGAAGATCCTCGGCCAAGTTGACATCCGAGAGGCATTGTGTGAAATGCTCGTTCGGCGGGAGATCGACATCGAGCGGATCGACATGCCCAGCTTCGCCGCATTCCGGTCCCGGTTGGAGGAATCACTCTAAAACGGGGCGGAAAAAGGGGAAGAAGACATTGTCTCGCCGAGACAATGTCCGCGTCTATTGTCTATCACTTTTTCATCCGAAAGCGGCGCGGTCATTGACCGGCCGCGGTTCCCGCGAGGCGCTCGTCCTGCGGCTCGGCTACCTCCCGGAGCCAGCGTCCGAGGTCCGCGAGAGGCGCGAACGCCTCCGGCCGCAACGACACTTCGCGCGGTAGGCGCCCCTCTTCGGCCAACGGCCAGGCCGCCGACCAGGAGACGGAGATCGTGAGGCCGTCCCTTTCCCCCTGACCGTGCATCTCCGCGAGGGCTTCGCACAGCTCCGCGCTCAATCGTGCATCGCCCGCGAGCGGCAACAACTCCTTGGCGCCGTTGCGAGTGGCTCTGGCCTCCGCTACACTCGCCGCCGACCGCAGGAACAGGCCGATGACTTGCCGGGGGAACGGAGCCTCCTCAGCGGGCACGTCGGGCGCCGCGGGCAGACGACAGGCGACGGGGAAGGTCAGGCTGCCGTGCTCGGTCGGTCCCAGCAGGCAGCCGGCGAGGAATTGTCGCACCGCGGGGTGTTCCGGGTCGTGGGCAGGGCCCGGTCGCACCGCGGCGCACGCCGCCGCGGCCAACGCACGTCGCACGCCGTCAAGCAGCCGGGTACCCTCCCCGAGGGATAGCGTGCCGTAATCGGGGGACGCGGACCCGACGCGGAAGCGGAGGACGTCGCAGTCGTGCAGGAGCAGGTCGTGCAGCAACTCACGGGGGGGGCGGCCGTCCACTGCGGCGAGGCGCACGACGGCGTCGGCCATCATGCGGGTGAAGCTGTGGTCGTGGGGGCGCCGGGGTACCCACAGGGCCGTCTCGCGGTCGCCGGGGTGGTGGTAGACGTGACTTTGCCACGGGACGTTCGGCACCGGGACCCAGCCGGTGGCGAGGGCATAGCAGTCGAGGGCCGGCGGCTCCAGGCGGCTCAGCAATTCGGGCGGCAGGTCGCTCGCTGACATCTGGAAGAACCTCCCCCAGAGAAAGCCGTTCGAGCACGGCGCCAAGCCCATCGACCGTGAACGGCTGGGCACGCGACACGTACACGGTCTGTCCGGTGGCGTTGGCACTGGCCGGCGCGCCGTGGAGGCTGACCCAATAGGCACAGCGCTTGAGCAACAGGCCACCGACCGACACGTTCAGCCATTCCGCCGGGTCCTCGGGTAACAACAGCAGCACCAACAGGCGCGGGGCGGCGACGGTGGGCAGGCGCAGCCGTTCGTACAGGTCCACCTTCAACCAGAACGAATAGCGCTCGTCCCGGAGCGGCAGGTTGTCGCCCGTGGCCTTGAACTGGACTTCGGCGGTGAAGCTCCTTCCGTCCCATACTATCTGGGCGGGAGAGGAGATGCCAGCGGCAGAAGGCGTTGCCCCCGCAGAGTTCAAAGCGGGGTGACAGTCGGCGGGGGCCCTCCCCGGTTGAGCTGGAGGTTCACAGCGCGCATCGATTCGGCCGAATTGTCTACCTACCGAATCGTTTCATTGCCCCCCCCGAAGTGTGTCTACCAAAGTCGTGAAACGAATGGGTCCTCGGCGGCGCAAGGCGTGGAGGATCAAGGACATCGGGAAACGCGATTCGTTTCACCCGCCCGTGAAACGAATCGGGTGCTGTCGCATCAACGGACATCGTGGAGCCGACAGCCCCATGCGCAGTTCACGGCCTTCTGCCGCGCCGCTTCCCTCACGGGGTCAGCGGGAAGGCCGTCGGCTGCGGTAGGACTCCCAGAGACGGCAGTCGTGCCGGCCCGTTCCGCGACGAAGCCACCGCGGATCGGAACGACCCCAGGGAGGAGATCAGCCGGCTGAGCACCACGGCGGTGACGGAGGCGCCGCCCACGACGCTCCAGCCCAGCACCGAGGGCGCCAGCAGGCCCAGGAAGTTGCGTAACGGCGGCACGGTGACGACCGACACCAGCAAGGCGGCGGAGCCGGCCACGGCCCCCATCACCGAGCGGCTCAGGATCCCCTCGACGCGACCCACATCGAGGGTCTGGGCGAGCTGCGTCGCCACCACACTGGTGAACGCCACGGCGCTGGCCTGCTCCGGCCCGGCGAGGCCCTGCATCAGCAGGTAGGATCCTAGCGACGGCAACCCGGTCGCCAGCCCGCGGCGCAGGACGTCGTAGCGCAGGCCCTGGTCCAGGGCCGACAACCCCTCGCGCGCCAACCCCGCCAGGTTGCGGTGTTCCGGCCGTTGCAAGACCACGGCCAGGCTCGGCAGGGCGTCGGTGATCATGTTCACCAGCAGGATCTGCGCCGCGCTCAACGGCGCGCCGAACCCCATCAGGCTCGCCCCCGCGACCAGCCCCAACTCGCCGGCGTTGCCCCCCAGGAGCAGGCCCAGGGCGTTGCGCATGTTGCGCCAGAAGCCGCGCCCCTCGACCAGGGCCTCCACCAGGGTCGCGAAGTCGTCGTCGGTCAGCACCAGGTCGGACGCCTGGCGGGCCACCTCCGTCCCGGTCCGTCCCATGGCCACGCCGACGTCGGCCAGGCGCAGGGCCGGGGCGTCGTTGACGCCGTCGCCGGTCATGGCCACGACGTGGCCGCGCCGCCGCAGACTCTCGATGATCCGCAGCTTGTCCAGCGGGGCGGCGCGGGCGACGACCGCGGCGCGCTCCAGCCGGCGATCCAACTCGTCCGGCGGCAGCTCCGCCAGCTCCACGGCCCGCAGCACCTCGTCGTGTCCGGGCAGGAGCAGGCCGGCCTCGTCGGCGATGGCGCGGGCGGTGGCCGGGTGGTCCCCCGTCAGCATGAGGACGCGCACCCCGGCCGCCAAGCAGCGGCGCACGGCCCACGGGACGGCCGGCCGCAGCGGGTCGCTGATCGCCACGAAGCCGAGCGCCGTCAGCCCTTGCGGGTCCTGGGGGCTCGCCTGCGGCGGACCCTCCGCCACCATCAGGACGCGCAGGCCGCGCTCCGCGAGGCGCGCGGCCCGGTCCAGCCAGGTCGCACGCCCCGCGGGGTTCAGCGGCTGATCCTCGCCCCGGCGGCGGCCGTGCAGGCAGCGGGGGACGAGCCGTTCGGGAGCCCCCTTGACGCACAGGCGCCCGGCGACGAGGGCGGCGTGAAAGGCGCGGGCCGAGTCGAACGGCACCTCGGCCAGGCGCGGCGCCCGGATTTCGTCCTCCAGGCCGACCTCCCGGGCCGCCCTTAGCACGGCCAGGTCGGTCGGGTGCGTCGCGGCGTCGGGCCCATCGAGGCGAGGGCTGGCGAGGGCGGCGGCGAGGAGGACGTGCCGCAGTTCCGGCGGCAGGGGACCGAACAGCGTCGCCTCCTGGTCGGCGTCGGCGATGAGGCGCAGCGCCAGGCGGCCCTCGGTCAAGGTGCCGGTCTTGTCGGTGCAGGCGACGTCCACCCGCCCCAGCGCCTCGACGGCGGCGACGCGGCGCACCAGGGCCCGGTGGGCGGCCAGGCGCCGCGCCACCCCGACCTGGCCGACGCCGGCCAGGAGTGGTAAGCCCTCGGGAATCGCCGACAGGGCGGTGGTGACGCCGACTGTGAGTTGCGTGGCGGGGACGCCCCCGTACAGTAAGCCGGCGGCACCCGCCACGGCCCCGCCCCCGAACGCCAACGGCAGCGCCAGCCGCAGGATCTGGCTCAGGCGCGTCCCCATCGGGCTTTCCTCGTCGCGCTCGACGTTCAGCGCCGCCGCCGTCGCCCCCAGGCGCGTGTGCCGGCCAACGGCCACCACCACGGCCCGCCCTGTGCCGACGACGACGTCGCTCCCTTCCAGGACGATGCGGCCCGAGTCGCCGCCCTCGTCGAGGCCCTTGACCACCGGCAGGGACTCGCCGGTGAGGGCGGCCTCGGCCACCTCCAGGCCGGCGGCGCTGAGCAGGCGGGCGTCGGCGGCCACCCGGTCGCCGGCCCCGAGCAGCAGGACGTCGCCGGGCACGACTTGCGACGGCGACAGCGTCACACTGATCCCATCGCGAAGGAGGCGAGCGGTCCCGGCCGCCAGGTGGGCGATGGCCTCCGCCGCCTTGCCGACCTCGCGCTCCTGCCAGACGCCGGCGGCGACGTTGATGCTGATCGTCATCGCCAGCAGCGCGGTATTGAGCGGCTGTCCGAGGACCAGGGTCAGACAGGCGCCGCCCGTCAGGATGCTGGTGATGGGGGTGCGAAGCTGGTTGCGCAGGGCCGTCACGATCGCGTCGCCGCGGGACGCGGCCGGGGCCGAGGGGCGGCGGGTGTAGGCCTCCGCGCTGGTGAGGCCGTCTGTGGTCGTGCCAAAGGCCCGGAGGACCTCGGCGACAGCGCGCCGGCCCCAGCGCTCGGGGCGCGGGTCGGCCAGGTAGGCCAGGGACGACTCGGGGCGCTGGCCGCCGCGCAGGCGCAGCCAGCCGCTTCCCAGCGCCGCCAGGGCCGCGAGGTAGACGCCCAGCGAGGCCCGCTCCGCGCCCAGCCGGCCCTGCGAGAAGCCGAGGAGGGTGCCGACGCCGTTGGCCAGCAGCGACAGGCGCAGGCCGTCGCGCACCGCGGCCTCGCGCCGCGCCCCCGCTTCCAGCAGGTCCTCCAATCCTCTCAGGTCGGGCGCCAGCAGGTCGGCCCGCGCCGGGAAGTCGTGACCGGGACCGCCCGCCAACCCCACCGCCAGATCGCAGGCGGCGAAGGCCGGCGCCGCCTCGGCGCTGTCCGAGACGAAGGCGACCAGCGCCCCCGTGGCCTGGTGGGCCCGGATCGCGGCCACGCTGTCCCCGGGTTGCGCCAGCGGCACCCCGGCCCGCCAAGCGATGGCCTGGGCGGCGGCGGGGGCGCCGCCCGGCAGCAGCTCCAGGGTGACGCCGAAGCGCTCCCCCACCTCGATCAGGTCGCGGAGCTCCTTCCTCAGCCGCGGCCGCAGCGCCACGAAGGCGATGGCCTGCTCGGCGTCGTACTCGCGCAGCTCCAACACGTAGCCGCCCTGGTGCGACGAGCGATAGGCCGCAAGCATCGGCGGCGGGTCTTCCGGCGGGCCGAGGAAGTACTGCACGCCGTTGACGAAGGCGCTCGCCCACAGGCCGTTGAAGGCCCCGCCGGTGGCGCGCACGTCGCCGGGCGGGGGGAAGATGTTCTGGCCCCACGGCGACCCCGCGGCGGCGCTGATGGCGGAGGCCAGGGCCAGGACGGCGGGCGCCTCGGCGGGTCGGGCCAGCGCCAGTAGGGCGGCGATCTCGAGTCCGCTCGTCAGCAGGCGCGGGCCGCCGAGCAGGACCACGTCGGGGCGCTGCACGAGCCGTTCCGGCCGGCTGGCGACCACCGTGAAACCGGCGCGGAGCACGCGGGCCGCCGCGCCCAGGTTGGCCGCCTCCAGGCCGATGACCGACGTGCGCGGGTTGAGCAGCAGCAGCGCCTCGAAGGCGCGCGGCACCGACAGGGTGCGGACGAAGGTGAGTGCCGCGTAGGCCAGCGAGACCGGCCCGATGATCCGATGGTAACGGTGATAGGCCGTCGGGACCGGCGGCGCCGGCCGCGGCTCCGGGAGGAAGGAGTTGCCGGTCTCCAGTTCGAGGACGAACGGGCCGCCGGACACCTCGGCGCCGGCCGGGGCGAGGGAGCCGGGGGCCAGGGGCGTCGGCAGGCCGCTGAGTCCGGTGGCCGTGCCGGTCCCCTCCAGCACGCGGCCCGCCACGGGGATCCGCATCCCCGCCTCGAGGCGGATAACGGCACCCGGCTCCCCCGAGGCCGCCCCGTCGAGCCCTTCCTCGTAGCGCCGCCACGAGGCCCGCCGGGCGCTCACTTCGCCGAGCAAGATCAGCGCTTCGACGCCGACCATGATCAGGCCGAGGGGGAAGCCGGCCCACGTCTGCACGACGATACCCAGGGCGTTCGACGCGAAGTCGGCCGCGTGCCGGCCGAAGAGGCGGCGCAGGGCGTCCTGGACGAAGGGAAAGCCGTGCAGCAGGTGGATCAGCCCGGAGGCGGTCGCGGCCAGGCCGATGCCCTCGGACAGCGCCGGCGCGGGAGACACCAGCCGCCGGAAGGTGATCACGGCGAGCCCCAAAAGGCTGCCGACGGCCCGCGTGGCGCTCTGCAGCAACGGGGCCAGGTCGAGGGGGTGCTCGGGCCGGTCCTCCCCCGGCAGGTCGGGCAACTCCAGACGCGCCACCTCGGCGAGAATGTCTTCCAGCAGGATCCGGCTGTGGTCGTACTCCACCAGGAGGTGGCCGGTGAGCGGCCGGGCCAGGGCGCGCAAGCCGGGGTAGCGGCGGCGCAACCGCCGCACGACGCGCCGCACCAGGCTGGGACTACGGTCCAGGCCGCACACGGCGATGCGGGCGCGCCTCTCCTGGCCGTTCCCTTCCTTTCGCACCGGCGGCGACGGGCGCGGGGGGGGAGGGATCGGCGCGGCGGGGCCGCGGACTTGCAGGGCGGCGAGCAGGGCCGGCTCGCTCGTCGCCGCGGGGTCGAAGGTGAGCAGGACGTTTCGGGTGAGCGGATTGGCCTCGGCGGCGAGAACTCCGGGGAGGACGCGCAGCCGGGCCTCGATCTGCCGTCGCGATCCGGGCCAGCACGGGAAGTGGACGCGGAGTCGCCCCCAACTGGAATGGACAACGTGCCCGAGCGCGGGGGGCGCGTCGTCCCCGGAGTCCAGGCCGGAAAGGGGGGTGGCAGCCACGGAAGTGCTCCGGCGCGGGGACCGCTCAGGGGCGTTTGCCGTGCCGAACGTCCTGAACTTCCGCCCAGAAATCCTGGGCGGCTTCGCGGGCGCGGGTGGCGATGGTCAAGATGGTCTTCCCCCAGACCGTGTCGGCCAGGGAGGCGACCCGCGCCGCGACGCGGTCCACGATCTCCTCCGCGCGCGCCGTGCCGGTCCCACCCGAGGGCGGGGGCGGAGTGACGGCGCCGTTGCGCTCTGCTTCCCCGGGCGAGCCGGAAATGCCCTGGGGGGACGCCGGCTTGTCCGAATTGCTCTCGGGGACCGCGGGGGTGAGGTCGGACATCGGATTCCTCTCCTCGGTCGGGAGACCTTTGCTCAAGTGGAAGGCGCCACCGAGGGCCGCTCGGCCGTTATCTGTCCCGCCGCGGGGACGATCCCGGCGGTCGGTTGGGGCGCGGTCGCCGCGGGAGGGGCCGCCCCGGGTGTCGGCTGCGGCGCGCCGTCGGTGGCCGTCGCGACGCCTTTGCGGGCGCCTTCGACCGCCCCGTGGGCCAGCCCGGCGACCTTGTCGTAGGCGATCAGGGCGTTGCCCAAGCCGTAGATGAGGCCGCGACGCACGGCCTTGCGGACGCGGGGGGAGGCGGCCGCGACGCCCACGGCGGCACCGACGATCAGTTCGAGTGGCATGGCTGTTCCCACGGGCAAGAGAACGACAAGGAAACGATCCTTCGCAGCTTCACGCACTCGTCAGTCCACCGAGTGCCGACGCCTGAGCTTCCCCGGCGAGCCGCGACCGAGCGAATCGACCGAAGAAGGTCGGTTCCGTGAGAGAGGGGGAAAGAGGCCCAGCGGCCCATGCAATGGGGGCAAGTTATGTTCTTGATAAGCGATGCCCTGCGAGAAGTCCACAGGAAAATGTTGAAGTTCCCGTGAGGGCCGGGCGCCGAAGAGAAATTTCGGCCGAACTGTCCGGGTTGGCCGGGGATTCCGCTTGTACTGATAGTGGGGCGGGGCAACGACGAATCGACCCGCCCGTGTGTCACGAGAACTCGAGGGGACCACGGTCCCGGACATCGAGTCAACCCGTCCCAGCAAACCGGAGATAGCAAGATGACCCTGAATCGTTTCGGCAAGTTGGCCCTGGCGTCCATGGTGGCCCTGTCGCTCGGCCTGGTGGCCCCGGCGGCCTACGCCGGCGACGGTAGCATCGCCCAGCAACAGAGCTCCAAGGGCACCCCCAGCACGCCGTCCAACGGCAAGGGGCCCATGCAGCAGCAGGGCTCGAAGGGCACGCCCAACACGCCGTCCAACGGCAAGCAGAAGGGCGTGACCCCCTCCAACGGCAAGACGCCCTCCAACGGCAAGTCGGGCAACACCCAGAAGTCCGGCACGAACAACACCTCGGGCAACATGTCCGGCGGCAACAGCTAAGAAACTGCAACAACAATGACTTTACCGCTTGCGGCTTCGCAATCTTGCCTGCGAAGCCGCAAGCGGCAAGAGGGTTGTTGATACAGTTTCTAAGACTCTCTCGGAAGGGGTCGAGGCCGGCAACAGAGAAGACGCAAAACGGGACGGGCGGCACGCAGAGGGTGCCGCCCGCTCCCGTTTTTCGTCTTCGCACTTGCGTCGTTACCGGCTCGTCAGCTTGACTTCGCTGGTCTTGTCCTCGCGGACGTCGATCCGGGTCTGCGGCACGAGTTGGCCGTCGGCTCGCTGGGTGCAGACCACCCAGCCGCCGCTCGCCAGGGTCGCCTTGAAGCGGCCGGCGCTGTCCGCCGTCACCGTGTGCGTCACGCCCTCGCGGTCGGACCGCTTGAAGGTGAGGCGGGCGCCGGCGTCCGGCTTGTCGTCGTTGCGGACGACCACGCCCTCGACGTTGGCCGGCGGGACGGGGACGATCTTCCCCAGGCTTGCGGCTGGCGGGGCCATGACAAACGTGTCCGGCCGGACCGGCGTTGTCGGGGCCGCGGTCTTCGGTGCGGTGCCGGCCGGCGGGGCGTACTGGCGGTAACTCTCCGGGGTGCCGAACTGGTTGAAAGGCTTCCGCGACTCGCTACCGGGGGTGGAGCCGCTGTCGTTGACGCCGGGGCCGGGGCCAGCGCTGGCGGGCGGCATCGACCCGCTGTCGTTGACTCCGGGCAGCGTGGCGGCAGACGCAGCGCCCGCCGGTGCGGCGGCGGTCGTCCAGTAGCAGCTGGTCACCGGCTCGCAGCGGGTGTACGGCTTCATGGTCGTCACCGGCACCGAGTAGCAGCGAGCCACCCAGCTCTGCACCGGGCAGCACTGTTCGCGGAGGCGATAACTGGTCACCGGCGTCGCGACCTGCTTGTAGGAGCAGCTGCACGAGTCGTAGTAGCAGCTGACCCGGTAGCTGCTGACCGGCTCCCAGTAGTAGCTCTTGCTGTAGGTCGTCACGGCCTCGTAGGCGGTGCGGGATTCGTAGTGAACTTCGGGCTGGTAGTAGGTGCGCTGGACGTAGCGCGTCTCGCAAACCTGCTGGGGGCAGGGCTGCGGGCAACCAGCGGGGTCGCCCGGGTAGGCGGCGACATACGCAGGGTAGGCGGCGGTGTAGCTCGACGTCACCGGCGGGGCGGACTTGCAGCCCAGGCAGCAGACCTGGAAGACGTTGTTCCAGGCCGCGTCGGCCGGGTTCGGGCTGATCGCGAGTCCGGCGAGGCCGCTGACCCACAGGACGATTCGCAAGGGTCTCATGGCCGTGCTCCTTTTCTTCTCTGTCGGTTGGTTCAGGGTTGCCTCACCTCGGCTCCGGCTCGCCACCGGAGCGCACCACTCACCCCTCGCACGGCGGCCGGTTTGCGCCGGCGCCAGCAGTCACATATCCAGGGTAATTCGACCGCTTCCCCAAACAAGACGGGACAACTCAGATTGTGTGAGATTTCCCCCCGATGGCCGGTAAAGTTGTCACGTCAGGCAAAGTCGCGCAGTTGGACGGTCCACGGGGGCGGCGCACGGGTAGGAAGAGAGAGCGGAGTTTTCTGGGCGTTCGCCGTGCGTAGGATACCTTCATGAAGCCCTGCATCAGCGAAGCGACCACCCTGCCGCACACCTTCGCCGACGACGTTAGCGCTTACGCGGACGCGGGTTGGGGCGCGATGGAAGTGTGGCTGACGAAGCTGGAGACGCACCTGGAGAGGCACTCCGGCGCCGACACGCTGAAGCTCCTCGAAGACCGACAGCTGACACTCGCCGCCGCGGCCTACCAGGGCGGCCTTCTGCTCTCGCAGGGGGAGCAGCGCCGGGCCCACTTCGAGCACTTCCGCCGCCGCCTGGAGCTGTGCGCCTCGTTCGGCATCCCGACGCTGCTCCTCGTCGCCGACTTCATCGAGGCGGTCGATCCGACGTCGCTGGAGCGGGCCGTGGTGTCGCTGGCGCAGGCCGGACAGCTGGCGGCGGGCTTCGGCGTGCGTTTGGGGCTGGAGTTCCGCGGCCAGGCGACGTTCTGCTCCAGCCTCGACACGGCCGTGGCGCTGGTATCGCAGTGCGGACAGCCGAACGTCGGCGTCAACCTCGACGTGTTCCACTACTACACCGGCCCGAGCAAGTCGGAAGACCTGGCGCTGCTGACGCGCGAGAACCTGGCCCACGTGCAGCTGTGCGACCTGGCCGGCGTGCCGCGTGAGCTGGCCACCGACGCCGACCGCGTGCTGCCCGGCGACGGCGACTTTCGGCTGGACACGATCCTGGCGCGGTTGCGAGCGATCGGTTACGACGGCTGGGTGTCGCTGGAGCTGATGAACCCGACGCTGTGGCAGATCGCGCCGGCGTCGGTGGCGGAGTTGGGGCTGGCGGCGCTGCTGCGGCTCTTCTCCTGGGGCCAGCCTGGGTAAGGCGCCTCCGAGCGCTGGGGGCAGCGCCGACCGCCGGGGATTCATTGCATTCGTTGCGCACGGCCGGCGTGGCGCAACGAATCCCGCGCCGCGCAACGAATGCAACGAATCGTGGCGGCGAAACCCCAGAGGCCGGCCCCTGCGGACGCACCGCTGGGCCAGAGGAACATTGGCCACGCTGGACCCAGTAAATGACCGTGCGCGATCCTGCCACACCTGGGCGTAAGGCGTAGGGTGGGTCGAGTGGGGCGTGACGAAGCCAGGACAGACGGTGTACCAGGAGCGACCGTTCCTGACCCAGCGCTCCTGAAAGACGTGTTCTTCGCCTTCTTGGTTACCTTTTTACTTCCGCTCGACAACGCCGGCGAGCTTTGCTAGCCTCCACGAGGAGGGTCATCATGCGCGAACAAATCGAGGTCGTGTTCGAGAACGGAGTGCTGCGCCCGCTTGGCCCGCTCCCGGACGAATTGCGCGAAAGCGAGCGCTATACCGTCACCGTCGAGACGCCTGGCGACAGGGCGGTCCGGCTCGACACCGCCTGTATGGCGGCAGCGGCACGTGAGGCCAACCCCGCGGTGAGCCTGGATGACGTCCGCAAAATCCTGGCCAAGGTGTCCGGGACGGCAGCGGAGGCCATCGCTGCCGAACGGGAAGACCGCTGACGGCCGGAGGCATGGATGGCCGACCACTTTTTCGATACCAGTGCCGCCGTAAAGCATTACTGGGCCGAAGCGGGAACGGCCCGGGTCGATGCTCTCCTGGCCGATGCCGGGTCGCGTCACTTCCTCTCCGCCCTCGGCGTCGTCGAACTCCATTCCGTGTTCGCCCGCCTAGTCCGCACGGGGCAAATCAGCGTCGCTGATTTCCATGCGGTGCGCGGCCGGTTCCTCGCCGACATTGCTTCCGGCCTCTGGCAGGTGGTCCAGGTGACCGGGGCCGACTTTCAGCGGGCGCAGCAACTTCTCGTACAGCACGGGCTGACCCGTGGTCACCGCACTCTGGACGCGTTGCAACTTGCCGTGGCGCTGGGCCTGCATGCCGCCAGCCCGCTCGATGACTTCGTGTGTGCCGATGCCATTCTCGGCCAGGTAGCGGCCGCCGAAGGTCTGACCGTGCTCAATCCCGAGATTTCTTGACCAGCGCCCCTTGACGCCTTTTGTCCAATACCAAAACGACGACACCCCCGACAGGCCCTACGGTCTGTCGGGGGTGTTCTGTGCCTGCACGGGTTCAGGGGGGTGGGGCGATCAGGCGGCTTGTTTGCGCCAGCGGCGCGAGAAGGCGGCGAGCCCGGTCAGGGCAGCGCCGAACAGCAGCACACTGGCCGGCTCCGGCACGGTGGTCTCCAGGAACTGGAAGTGGCCCGAAGCCTGGGCTTCTTCAGCAGGATCCCCAGGATCACCCCCCAAGGGGTCGCCGCCTTGGAGTACGTACGCATTGGTCATATTACCGAGTACGTCGGTGTAGAATGGGCCGGAAGTGATGGCAGAATCGAACACAGACAGGTTTACCGCCTCCGAAGACGCGCCCAAAGCAACATTTCCGACGATGCTGACCTGCATCCCGTTCTCGGTGGTCCCAAAGGTGCCGTTGTAACCTTTCGAGTTGCTGCTGTCCAGGTTGCCGCTGGTGTTATTGGCGGCAATATCGACGTGTTGGCCCGGCGCGAGGGTCCCAGGTCCGAAGAACGAATTGCCGATGTCATTCCCAGAGGGTCCAGACCCATCGGCGGCCGTCCCGCTCAGCGTGATTGTGCCCGTGAACGTGGAGTTGCCGTTATTCGTGACCGTGAGCAGGCCAGTGTCCGCGCTGGATGTGGGGTTGATCGTATCACCCGGGAAGCTACCGCTGGCAAGATACGACGTCGTCACGTCGAACTGGTAGCCGACCGGGCCGGCCTGCGCCTGCTCAGAGCCGCCGAGGAGCAAGGCGAGAGCTGCCAGCCCCAGAACCAGCACCCCGAACTGCCGTTGTGACCCCATCTGTTCCCCCTTTTGGTTGTGCACCGCTGAAGGTTCGCCTCTCTCTTCTCGATTCCCGTATCAACATGCTGCAAAACATGCGCCCTGCATTCGGGAATCGGGGTTTCTCCGGCCAACCACCACCCGAGGTGTTGCCACAACTCTTTACAAAGCGAATAGATACAGCGAAACGATTCGTGAAAAGCAAGGCGTCGAACGATGTCGCGAGGTGCTCCGGGAATCCCCAGCAGCGCTTCTCCCCGTTAACACCGTCAATCGATGCGCTCCCGAAAGTTAACGCAGAGGGCCCGCGGCGGCGACCGTGGTAGCGCCGGCGGGGGCGCGTCTCTGCTGGCCGCTTGCGGCTTGGCGCGCCCTGCGAAGCCGTCAGCGGCTGAACGGTCCTACAGACGAAGACCGAACGAGTCGGGAGTCGGTTCCCCGATTCTTCTACTCAGATTATTGAACGACTCCCGAGGTTCTTACCCTCCCCTCTACCCTCCTGATTCTCTTACGGCAACTCCAGGGCCGTCTTCAGGCAGTCGTTGACCTTCAGCATGAGCGCCGGCGACAAGACGCCGATCTTCTTCCGCACCAGATCCTCGTGGATCGTGAAGAGCTTCGCGCATTTGACGACCGACGTCCGGTTCAGACCCGAAGCCTGCCCGTCCGGGGTTGTCATGTCGATCAGGAGCTGCGTCGCGTCCGTCGCGACGTACCGCAAGTTCGAGCTGATGAGGGCGACGATCGTCTCCGTCAGCCGGGCGTTCCGATGATCGCTCTGAACGACCAGGGCGGGCCGCACCTTCGCCCCGCGCGCGTCGCTGAAGGGGTGGTCGATGATGACGACGTCGGCGCGGCTGACCTTCATGGCTTCCCTTGGTAGTTCGAGGCATCTTCCCAATCCTCGGCGTCCAGTTCGGCGAGGAGGGGCTCCATCAGCCGGGCGTCGTCGTCTTCCAGGAGGCCCCGCAGCCGCTGGTAGGTTTCCCGGCGGACCAGGACGTATTCCTGCCGCGTCTGCGGGTCGATGGCGATGGGCTCGGGGTTCCCGAGTTCCTGCCGCTGCTGTTCGGTCAGTTCGATCATGGCATTTCTCCTTCCGCTGCATCCTATCCACGTGCCGGGCAGTCGGGCAAACGCGAGGGGAAGAAAAGACTGCCATCCTCGCGGCGTCTTGCTCTCTCCCTCTCGCTCCTCCTCGGATGCTCCCTCCGGCCATCGGGCGCGGGGGCAGGCGGCGCGAACTCCGGCCGATGTTCTGGAAGGTCGGCCCTGTTACGATAGGATGTCGATGAAACCAAGCACCCGCGAAGGCCGTCCCATGAGTACCCCCGCCGCACAACCGCCCATCGACCTCGCCCTCCTGGAGCAAGTGCTGCTCGCCGCCGACCCCGCGGTGTGCCTGGTGCCGTCGCGCATCCTACGGCGGGTCATCAAGGCCGACCGGCGCCTCGTCGGGCTTGGCCTGCGCGTGCCGCACGTCAAGTCCTACGTCATCAGCCGCGACGCCCTGCTGAAACTGGCCACGCGCGGCGAACTGGGCGTGCCGCCGGGGCGCGATCTGCCCGAGACGGTCGTACTCCTGGTGCGGCCCGAGCCCGACAAGATCGCGGCCCTCAGTCGCGACGAGGCGCTGGTCCTGTACTGGCGCCTGCTCTTCCACGCCCGGATCCACACCGCCCTGGAAGCGCCGTCGGCGGAAGCGCGGTTGAGCGCGGCGGGGGTGCGGCACCGCATCCAGCGCCTCGGGCCGACCGAGTTCGACGCCCTCCGGGCCGTGCTGCGCCAGGAGAACTTCCTGATGCCGCCGCGCAACGACCGCACTACCTACGTCGAGTTCGCGGCCCTCTACCTCGAACTGCGGCACTTCTCGCCGGCCCTGCTGCCGCGCTACTTCCCCGGCCTGGCCGACTGGGCGGGCATCGACGCCCTGCTGGCCGAGGACGTCGATGCCGCGGAGGTCCTCGCTCGCAGCCGCCCGCCCGGTGCCCCCCCCGACCCGACCATCGTCTGCCGGCCGGACGCCGAGGAGGCCCGACCGCACGAGCGCGCGGAGGAGCCGCTGACGGGACCGCCCTCCGACGCCGACTACCGCGACCTCCTCGAGCGGGCCGACAAGGCGCGGGCCGTCGGCAACGTCGTCCGCGCCGCCATGCTGCGCATGCAGGCCGCCGCCGTGGCCCAGCCCAAGCGGGTTCGCGCCGCCCGCAACGCCGCCCGAGCCGAGCTGGCCCTGCTGGTGGACCGGCTGCGTCCCGCCCTCGGCCTGAGCGACGACGAGGCCAAGGTCTGGCGCCAGGTGCTGCCCAGCCTGCTGGCCCCCGCGGCCCGGGGCGTCTGGCCGGCCGAGGCGCGCATGCTCTACGACCTCCAGAAGGTCTGCGTTGATTACGAGCGCGACTTGTACGCCGCCGACCTCGTCGAGTGGCTGCGCTCGTTTGTACCACTGCTGGGCATAAGAGCGTGGGTCCGGCATCTGTTTGCCGGCGACCTCGCGGAGTGGGTGCGCTCCATCCGCCGGCCGATCAAGCGCCCCTTGCCGGAGCAGCGCAAGGTACTGCTCCTCAAGCACTTACGCTCCGCCGCACGGCGCCTGCGCACCGTCCACCTGCCGGAAGCGGAGCGGCAGCAGCTCGGCCCCCTCTTCCAGGCGGCCGTGACCCGCAAGGAGAAGGAGCTGCGCGAGCGCTTTCGGCCGCGCATCCTCGGCGTGCTGGACGAGGCCGGCCTGGTCCCCACCAACCCGCCCGAGCGGGTGTCCCGCGACAAACTGGTCGAGGAACTGCTCGACCACGTCGTCGATCACGGCTTCAGCACTATCGGCAACCTGCGCGATATTCTGGCGCGCAGCCAGCTGAAGCTCCCCGACCTCACCGGGCCGGGGGAACTGGTGGACGGCGACCGGCTGCTGCGGGCCGACAAGCAACTGGGCGTCGCCCTCGACGGCGTCCACCGCCACGGCGAGATCTACCTGCGCTTGTTCCAGCGCGTCAGCTCCGTGGCCTTCGGCACCCGCCTCGGCCGCTTCCTGACGCGCTACGTCGCCCTGCCGTTTCTCGGCGCCTACATGGCGATCGTCGGCGTGATGGAGATCATCGACGTCGTCGCCGAGTACGTCTTCCGCGTCGCGCACTTCCACTCCATCAACCTGATGCGACCGCTCGTCCACGACTGGGCTGTGGACATCACTGGCGTCCACGACTACGTCCGCATTCCGCACGACACGCCCAAGGCCGAAGCGACGGTCCTCCGTCACAGCGACCGCCTGCTTCAGATGGAGCACACCCTGTCGCGGGGGCTGCTGACCGCGGTGCTGGGCCTGTTTTTCTTTGCCCTGCTCCACGTGCCGCCCTTCCGCCGCGCCGTCCTGGCGGCCCTGACCGGGGCCTACCGCGGCCTGGACGCGCTGTTCGTTGACCTGCCGCACGTGGTGCTGCACTGGCCGCCCTTGCGGCGCGTGCTCGACAGCCGGGCGTTCGCCCTTTTCTCGTACTACCTGCTCAAGCCGGGGATCGCGGCGGGACTCGCCGGGGTCGCCCTGTGGCTGCACGGCACCCGCGGCGACATTGCCGGCTGGACCACCGCGGCCGTGTTCTTCGGCGTCAACCTGCTGCTCAATTCGCGCTTCGGCCGCGAGTTCGAGGAGATCCTCTCCGACGGCCTGGAGCGCGGCTGGCAGCGGCTGAGCGTCGAGATCCTGCCCGAAATGGTCAACTTCGTCCTCGACCTGTTCAAGCGCCTGCTCGGGACACTCGACCGGGTGCTGTACTCGGTGGACGAATGGCTCCGCTTCCGCGGCGGCCAGAAGGAGACCTCCTTTGTCGCCAAGTCGCTGCTGGGGTTGGCGTGGTTTGTCGTCGCCTATGCCATCCGCACGATCGTGGTGGTGTTCGTCGAGCCGACATTCAACCCCATCAAGCATTTCCCGACGGTGACGGTGGCGGCGAAGCTGATCCTGCCGTTCTACTTCGACTGGGTGCCGCTCTTCGGCAAGCCGCTGTTGTTCCTGGGGCCGTGGGCGGCGAAGGCCTTCGGCATAACCGTCTTCTTCCTCCTCCCCGGCCTGGCCGGCTTTTTGGTGTGGGAGCTAAAGGAGAACTGGCGGCTGTACGCGGCCAACCGCCCCCGGTCGTTGCGGCCGGTGATGGTCGGCTCGCACGGCGAGACGCTGGTCCGCCTGCTACGACCGGGATTCCACTCGGGCACGCTGCCGAAACTCTACGCCAAGTTGCGCAAGGCCATGCGCCGGGCCGCGCGCCGGCCCGGCGCCGGCGACACGATCCGCGCCTGCCAGGCGGCACTGCACCACCTCGGCGACAACGTCCGCCACTTCTTCGAGCGCGAGTTCCTGGCCCTGCTCAACGCCAGCACCTTCTGGCGCGAGGCGCCGCTGTCGCTGGGCGCCGTCGAGTTGGGGGCCAACCGCATCCGCGCGGAGTTGTCCTGCCCGGCCCTGGCTGGGGCGCCGGTGTGGCTGTCGTTCGAGGAGCGCTCCGGCCGGCTGCTGGCGGGCGTCACGGGGCCGGGCTGGCTGCCGCGGCTGTCACCCGAGCAGCGCGGGGCGCTGACGACGGCGCTGGCCGGACTCTACCAGCTGGCCGGCGTCGCCCTGGTGCGCCAGCAAATCGAGGCGCTGCTGCCGCCGGTGGTTTCGACCTACGACATCGTGGACCAGGGGTTGGCGGTCTGGTCCGAAGCGGACGAGGAAGCGATCTACCCGCTGGACGTCGAGGAGGGGACCGATGCCGTCCGCGTGTCGGTCAGCGCGATCCCCGAGCCGCTGCCGGCGCTGCCGGTGGTGCCGCTGCTGTTCGAGCGCGTGGAAGTGCCGTGGGATTGGTGGGTACTGGTCTGGGAAGGCGACCGGGCCGGCAAGCCGCACCCGCCGCTGCCGGTCGAGGGGCTGCGCTTGCTGCCGGCCGCGGATGACCCGGCGCGAACGGACCACGTCAACGAGGCGCTGGTCCGCGGCTGATGGGCGCTCAGGAGTCGGGGCGCGCGTCGTCGTGGTCTGACTCGATCGTGAGCAAGCGATCAAGCGATGACATCGACTTTCAGGCTGCTCCCGGACGTCACCTCGAAGATTCTCCCCTTGCCTTGTCTCGCCCGGGCCAGGATTTCGGGCCATACCTTCATGAACTTCCAGGCCTGTTCGTGGATGGGCCTGTTAATCCAGCCTTTAGCAAGGTAGAAAAACGGCAACTTCGCCCCGTCCAGGACTGCCCTCTGCGCCTTGTTCCTCAAAATCCGGCCGTCGCCGCTGATTACCAGCCAGAGAGGATCGCCATCCGCCGCCAGCGTGCTGATCCACACCTCGTCGGCGGTAGTCGTCGTAAATCGGCCGTCTTCGTCGTGGTGGCGAATGAGGACCTTGCTTCCCTCGAACCCCCGCACCATGCGCGCCAGGGCGACGGCCGCACACCGATCAAAGAAGATCCTCATGTGGCCATGCTACTCTCGAACGTGGCTGCCGCAAGAACGTGCTTCGGCTCAACGTCGTACCACCGAGCGACGACGTCCGCGTCCTCGCCGTTGGCCCGGTACGCGGCGGCGAGGACCGCGGTCGGAATACCGGCGGCCTCGACAATCGGCTTTCCGAAGCAGATCGTCGGGTCCACCACCACCAGGTCGGCGATGCGCCATCGCCTCGCCAGGAGCTTCACCCGGTCGTAGTCGATCTGTCTCAGGAACGGCAGGAGGATTTGGCAATAGACACCTTGACGGCTCAAAACGTCCGCCAACTCGGCTCGCCCCTTCCCTTCCAACCCGCGCAAGAACACCGTTTCCCCGTCCGTCAGCAGCTCCTTGCGGCAGAAGGGATGCGGGGAATTCAGGTCGGCTTCCATCCGTGCGTACGCCCCGCGAACGGTCCGAAGGGCCGTCCCATGCTGGCGGAGCTGACCGGCGATGCAGACGTCGATCAGGTCGTGAAAGCTGATGACGTGATCCCCATCCACGGCAGGGTAATCCCCGCTGAACACCGGCTTGCCGGTGGTGTCTTGGGAACGACCGCGGAACCACTCCCGGACTCGGGATTGTTTCAGTCCGGTCAGGGCGGCCGCTTCAGGGAATGTGTAAACGCCGTGGCCAAGCATCGCAACCATCGCAGCACCCTCGCGCCGAGCCGATCCGGTCAGAATCGGGTACGGCATTATCCTGTTTCCTCATTGTAACGCGACATCAAGTAGGCGGCGGCTCACTTTCCCGGCAAGAGTGCGTCGGGCCAACCATCTCATTCCTTCCG
>DATFNV010000281.1:0-5453 GCA_035266225.1 Gemmataceae bacterium | reverse complement strand
CGGTCTTCTTCGTGAGGATCGACCCAATGGTTCGCAAGCTGTCGCATCGCTTGGTGGTGGCACTGGCCCTGGCAGCCCTGCCCCTGATCGGAATGGCCTCGCCCGTCCACGCTCAAGAATCGCGGTCGATCGGCGGCCCGTTCGACACCAAACGGTTCCCGAGCCAGCGGCGTGAAATCGACGGCATGCGGGCGAACGACTTCCCCCGCCTGGGCAAGAGCTACGAGGTGCTGAGCGCAGGCACCTCTTCCTATAACTGCATCGCCTGGTCGCTCGGCATCACCAACGACTGGGTCTGGCCCGGCAACACGATGCAGGCCTTTGACAAGCTGAACACCAAGCACGGCTTCCACAAGATGTCCAAGCTCGATTACCAGATGCAGCCGGGCGTCGAGAAGGTCGTGCTGTACGGCAAGACGGTAAACGGCCGTACGGTAGTCACCCACCAGGCCCGCCAGATGACGGACGGCACCTGGACGAGCAAGTTGGGGAAGATGGCGGTGATTCGCCACGCCAACCCCGACTCGCTGGACGGCCCCGATTACGGCCACCCGGTGGCGGTCTACTCGCGGAAGCGGTAACAACCAGCAGCGCCGCAGGGTCTGTGACTGCGGCCTTTCACACGAAAGCGAGCGGCGGGTTCGACCGCCTCGCTCGCTTTCGCTTTTTCTGGGCCGACGGCGCCGGGAAAGCACTTGTTCGACGGCCTGGATAGGTTATCCTGGGAATGTGAAGCGACTCCGTGAAGGAGGAGCACACCTTCGCGTCCCACACCTGGAACATTCGTTCATGGCCGAAACATCCCTTCACACGATCCAGCTCCAGGACTGGTTGCGGAGCATCCGCGGCGGCAACCTGGCCGCCCGCGACGAGTTGGTACTGGGGATCTGCGGGCGGATGGAGCGCCTGGCTCGCAAGATGCTC
The DNA here is from genome assembly GCA_035266225.1 of Gemmataceae bacterium. Lineage (GTDB taxonomy): Bacteria > Planctomycetota > Planctomycetia > Gemmatales > Gemmataceae > DATFNV01. Next base: position 4,529 of record DATFNV010000281.1, on the reverse strand, counting down.
AAGAACTTTCCCAACGTCCGCCACGAGGCGGACACCGGCGACATCCTCAACGGCGCCCTGATGCGCTTGATGGACGCCATCATGAAGATGGATCCCGTGCCGGCCACGACGCGGGATTTCTTCGGCCTGGCCGCCGAACAGATCCGTCGCGAGCTGCTCGACCTGGCCCGCCACTACAGCGCCCTCAAGCGCCGCGGCCCCGGTCGCCCCCTTCCCCTGGTGAGCGGCAAGGAGAGTGGCGACTCGCTCGATCTCCCCGCCCCGAGTGAGGACGACGACCTCGAGCGCTGGGCGGCGCTTCACGAGGCGGTCGCAAAGCTGCCCACGGAGGAGCGCGAGGTCATGGGACTGACCTTCTACCACGGCTGGACGCAAGCGCAGATCGCCGAGCTGCTCCAGGTGAGCGACCGCACCGTGCGCCGCCACTATCGATCCGCGGTGGAGCGCCTGTACGAGACGCTCGGCGGCGACTTCCCCGTGCCGTAAGTTGAGGCGTCAGCGTCTCCGCCACATCGCCCGCACCAGCCGTACCAACCCGCCGAGCCGCTGTCCCAGGGTCGCGCCGTGTCCGTAGTCGAGCAGGGCGCGCACGAGGTCGCCCTGCGAGGCGCCGGGGTTCGCAGTCAGCTCGTAATGCGGTCGGTAGCGGCCGCCGCGGACACTCACCACCTGCGGCACTGTCATTTCGAGCAGCCCTTCCGCCCCTTGCGTGACACCCCACCCGCTCTCGCCGCGGCCGCCGAATGGTGTCGCCGGATGCGCCGTTGAGACGACCACGTCGTTCACAGTCACACTGCCGGCGCGGAGTCGCGCGGCCCACGCCTCGACAGCCGCCGGGTTCGCCGTGAATACCGAGGCGCCAAGGGCGTACGGGCACTGTGCGTCCATTCGCAGGGCGTCTTCGAGGGTGTCGAACGGCAGCACCGCAGTGATCGGGGCGAACGACGCTTCGCGGCAGACGGCCATTTCCGGCCGGGCTTCCACGACGACCTGCGGCACCAGACCTTTCGTGCCGTCCTCCGGCGGCGCCCCCAGCAGGCGGGCGCCCTGCGCGACGGCGTCGCGGACGAGTCGCTCGGCCTGGTCGCCCTGCGACGACAGGGCCAGCTGCAGCGGTCGTGCCGCGGCGAGGAGCGGTTGGAGTGCGTCGAGGAACGCGGCATACACGGAGCGATGGACGAAGGCCCGTCGCACGGCGAGGCAGGTTTGGCCGCGGTTGATGGTGGCGCCGAACCAGGCGGCGCGGGCGGCAAAGGACGGGTCGGCGTCGTCGAGCACGAACAGGGCATCGACGCCGGACAACTCCAGCGTCGAGGACACCAGACGCCGGCCGAGCGTCGCGGCGAGGGCGTGGCCGACCGCGGAAGAGCCGGTGAAGACGACGTGATCGACGTCGGCCTCGGCGAGATCCTTGCCGGCCTCGCGCGTGGCCGGCAACTGCTGCACGAGGCCGGCCGGGTAGCCGGCGCGGCCGAGCAGGCCGAAGAGGGCGTCGGCGCTGGCGGGCGCGACCTCGGACGGCTTCCAGACGACGCCGTTGCCCGCGGTCAGGGCCTGCACGATTTGAACGCCGTTGAGGAACAGGGGATAGTTCCAGGTGCCGATGATGCCGACGAGACCGCGCGGCCGGCGGTGGACGGTGTCCTTCTGCCCCATGAGCCAGACGGGCCGCAGGCGGTTCGGCACGCGGCGCGGCCGAAGGAGTCGGGCCGCTTCCTGCTGGAGGAAGCGGCAAGCGTCGGCGAGGGGCAGCACGTCGGCGGCGAGCGCCTCGTCGGCCGGCTTGCCGAGGTCGCGGCCGACCGCGTCACAGAGGGCATCGCGCTCGGCGACGAGGAGGCGCCGCAGCTCGGCGACGGGGTGCAGTCGCTCGCGCACGGGGAGGCGGGACCACGCTTCCTGTTGCTGGCGACAGCGGCGGATCACCTCGGACAGGGGGAAGGCGGCTTGGGTGATGGCGCTCATGGAGGTATCTTAGCCGATATCGTCCGGGTCGGATCGGCCCGCCTTGCTGGGCGGCGCCGTCACGGCGCCGCCCGCCAGCATAACCCCGTTCTTGACTGGGGACAGGAGGGGAGGGGCAGGGGCACCCCCGCGCGCGCCCGGGGGGCAAAAAGCCGGGCCGCAGCGGTGACGTGTCGAACTCCTGTCTAGCGCGGGGAACTCCTTGAGCGTTTCCGTGCCATCGTCTGGCCCCCTTCCAGTCGTCGTGACCCCGGCCCCACGCCCCGCGCCGGGTAGGTTGAGGACGGGCACCAGGAGGGGACGACGAAAACGAAAAGGGCCGCTTTTCCGCACCAGGGAATGGCGGCCCCGCTGGTGGCGATGTCGAGTAGCTCGTCGGCCAAAGCGTGAACCCACTCTTGGGCGAAGAACCCGTAGACCGTTGGGCAGCACCAGTTCGTTGCAAAGGTGTGAGTCAATTCAATCGTGAACATACGGGATGTGGTTTCCACCATTTCGGCATGAAGTCGTCGGAAACGCTGGGTTTTCCGGGGACAAGGCGCAAACGCCATGCCGAAACGACCGACCCATCTGGGAAATTCGGGCTGAGGCGAGCGGCACCTGCTGATTACCTCTCGGCGGTGGCGGGGTGCCGGGCGCGCTGGCCGAGTATTGTCTCACACCCGCAGGAAGTGAAACACTACTCGCGCCCCGCGTCGCAACCTGTTGGCTTGTAACGACTTGATACAACGGAGGATTGTGTCACCCGCGCCGCAAGTTGACAGAATACTTTGACACAATCCCCCGACGAGCGCGTGCGAGGATCCGGGGAGAGGAATGACTGCCGCTCGCCTTACGACAGCCGGTTGACCCCTATAAGATAGCGGCATGACCGCGACCTTTGACCCCCTGCAACCGCCGCCGCTGCTCACCGCCGACCTGCCCGGCATCGGCGGCCGCATCAAGACGGTCCCTGAAGACTTCGAGGTCGAGGAAATTCCCGCCTACGAGCCGTCCGGCGAGGGGGATTTCCTCTACCTCTGGGTCGAGAAGCGCGACATGGGAGCCGAATACTTCGCCCGCCAGGTCGCGAAGCGTCTCGGCATCCCGCCGGCCGAGGTCGGCACCGCCGGCCTCAAAGACCGCCGAGCCGTCACCCGACAGATGGTGTCCGTGCCGGCCGGTTGCAGTGGCCGCGTGGAATCACTCGACGGCGACGGCATCCGCGTGCTGAGCGTCGGCCGCCACGGCAACAAGCTGAAACCGGGGCACCTGCACGGCAACCGTTTCCGCATCCTCATCCGCGACGCGGACCCCGCTGCGACCCAGCGACTGGAGCCGATCCTGTCTCGCCTGAGCAGCGAAGGCTTGCCCAACTTCTACGGCCCGCAGCGCTTCGGCCGTGACGGCGAGACGGTGTTGCTCGGCCTGTCGCTGTTGCGCCACGAGCCGCCGCCGGTCGTGGCCGGCCGCAAGCCGAACCTGCGCAGCCCATTCCTGCGCAAACTCGCCCTGTCGGCGGCGCAGTCGGCCCTGTTCAACCACTCCCTCGCCCGCCGCCTCGCCGACGGTCTGATGCGGCGCGTGCTGCCCGGCGACGTGATGGCGAAATGGCCGTTCGGTGGGCTCTTCGTCGCCGAGGACGTGCCGCGCGAGCAGGGTCGCTTCGACCAGCGCGAGACGGTCCACGCGGGGCCGATGTTCGGTCGCAAGACCTTTGCCGCCGCCGGCGAAGCCGCCGTGCGCGAAGAGACGGCGTTGGCCGACGCGGGGCTGGCGCGCTCGTCGTTCAACGGCTTCGGCAAACTGATGCAGGGGACGCGACGGCACAACCTGGTCTACCTCGATGGTCTGAATGCGACGGCGGAGCCGGATGGGGTAAGGCTGACGTTCGTGCTGCCCGCCGGCAGCTACGCCACCGTCCTGCTGCGCGAGGTGATGAAAACGGCGGTCGCGGACGGCGACGAGTAAGCGCTCGTAGTGACCCGATTTATCGGGTCCTGGTTTGTTGGACCCGATAAATCGGGTCACTACGAGCGCGCGGGGCGCGACCCTGCCAGCGGTAGCGGCTGGCGCGGCGCCCCCGGCGACGATCCGCGCGAATCGTGCCAATTCGGCTCGATTTTGCCCGCCCGCAGCTGAGACAATCGACGCGGGGTTGGCGCTCCAAGCAATCGTCACTTCGCGTATGAAGAGTAACTTGACCACCGTTGCCGAATGCACGGTCCCGGAGAAAATCCTCCTGGCGGCCCTGGACCTGGAAGACCAGGGCCAATCGCCGTTCAGCGCCGAGGCGCTCATCGTCGCGGCGTGGCAGAAGTTCCCCAAGACCTTCGGCCTGAAGGGCTACGTCGATCTCTACCCCGACTCCAACAAGGTGCTGTCGAGCATCATGGGGGTGCGCGGCCTGGCCGGGCGCGGCTGGCTGGCGAAGATGGGGCAAAAGCTGTACGTCCTCTCGCGCGACGGCCGGCAGCTCGTCCGCCGGCTGCTCAACGACGGCACCACGCCGCCGGCCGAGGAAGGGGTGAAGGTGTCGCGCGAGCAGGAGAAGTTCCTCAACGGGCTGTGGACGACGCCCGCCA
>DATFNV010000280.1:0-29988 GCA_035266225.1 Gemmataceae bacterium | reverse complement strand
TGTCCCCCTTGAGTGCCGCCAAGGCCACCTGGGCCTTGAACGCCGCTGCGTGAGCCTTCCGCTTACGTGCCATTGCTTTCCCCTTCCCTGGACTGCCTACAGTAGCTTAGTCGGCTGTCCAGTTTTCGGGGTCCACTATACCGTTCGCCGTGTCGTAGCGGCGCGACCGATCCTTCTCCAGGCACTTCATCACGATCCAGTCCAACTCGCCGCGCACCAGTTTCGCCAGCTTCACCGGCTCCAGTTGGCGCTGCGCCGCCAGGCTCGGCAACGACCCGCTGCCGCTCAGGCGGGCGCTCGGCCGCTGCGGCTCCTCCTCCTTGATGAGCCGCAGCATCTCGTGCCACGCCGCCTCCTTGAATCGCTGCTTCTCCAGCGGCGTCGTCCCGGTCAGCAGTTCGTACAGGATCACGCCCAGGGCATAGATGTCCGTCCGCGTGTCCACGTCGAGGTTGTTCAACTCGGCCTGCTCCGGGCTCATGTACAGCGGCGTGCCCATCATCGCGCCGTGAGCCGTGTACAGCGTGTGCTCGGTCAGCGGCTGGTGCATCGCCTTGGCCAGGCCGAAGTCGATCACCTTCGGCACCGGCTTGCCGTCGTACAGGCAGACCAGGATGTTCGACGGCTTCAGGTCGCGGTGGATGATGCCCTTCTGATGGGCGTGCTGCACCGCCTGGCAGACCGGCACGAACAGCGCCAGCCGCTCCGCGATGCTCAAACGGGCGTCGTCGCAGTAGCGGGTGAAGGGGATGCCCTTGACGTACTCCATGACGAAGAACGGCCGGCCGCTCTCGGTGGTGCCGCCGTCGAGCACCTTGGCGATGTTGGGGTGGTCCATCACGGCCAGGGCCTGGCGCTCCGCCTCGAAGCGCGCCAGGACCGTCTTGGAGTCCATGCCCGCCTTGATGAGCTTCAGGGCGACCTTGCGACGGACGGGTTGCGTCTGCTCGGCGACCCAGACGGTGCCCATGCCGCCTTCGCCGATCTGTTCGAGGAGCTTGTAGCGGCCAGCGATGAGGATGCCAACGTCCTCGGCCGGGCCGTGGTAGGCAGCGGTGGCCAGGCCGTCGGCGGCCAGGGGTCGGTCCAGGGCCGAAGCGGGATCGTCGTGGGCCTTGAGGAGGACTTCGAGCCGCTGTCGCAAGTCGGCGTTGGCGCCGCACTCGCGCTCCAGAAACGCTTGCCGGACCTGCGGATCGGGCAGGTCCAGGGCGGCGACGAACAGTTCTTTCACGCGGGCGGGGTCGGTGGCCATGAGTCTCCTCCGGGGTCTTTCCCAGATTAGCGCAGAACGGCCCGCGCAAGTCTCACGAATTCGGAGATTTTTCGACACTCTAGCAACAGGGGTGGGAGAAAGGCGGTCATCAGCGATTTAAGTTCCATCGTTGCTGGCACTTGCGTCAGTCACTCTGTACGCTTGGCCAGGTTGAGGCGACTGGCCGTCTCCTTACCGTAATACCAGCAGCCGGAAATGCTTGCTGGCAAACGAGTTAATCGTGTTGGACGCCGATTCCGTCACCCCTGTTGCTAGAGTCTCGATTTTTCTGACACTCCTGGCTGATCTCCACCAGGTGGGGAGCGGAATGCCACGGGCTTGCCCCGTGGATGGTTACGCTCGCGGCTAGCGCAGGGGCGGCGTCGCACGCGCGGAATGCCACGGGCTTGCCCCGTGGATGGTTACGCTCGCGGCTACTCGGCGCGTAGCAGCGAACGTGAGTCTCCACGGGGCAAGCCCGTGGCATCCGCGCTAGGCAGGGAAAACACTGTAGCAGCGAACGTGAACCTCCACGGGGCAAGCCCGTGGCATCCCGCAGGGGAGATTGGCGAGAAGTGTCATTTTTCTTCCCCGGTCATCGCGGCGGTCAGGACGGCACGGGCATACGCCCAGTCGCGGAACGCCGTCGCCCGGGAGATACCGAGCGCGTCGGCCGCCTCATCGACGGTGAGGCCGGCGAACAGCCGCAGGCGGGCGACCTCCGCCGACGCGGGATCGTCGGCCGCGAGCTTGGCCAGCGCCTCGTCCACGGCGAGCAGGGTGTCCGGGTCGGTCAGGACCACCCGGTCGGCCTCGGACAGGGCAAACCGTGGGGCTCCACCGCCTCGTTTTTCGGCCCGCTTCTTGCGCGCCTGATCGACCAGGATTCGCCGCATCGCCTCGGCCGCCGCCCGAAAGAAGTGACTCTTGCCGGCGAACGACGTCTTCCCAGCCAGCCGCAGATACGCCTCATGCACCAGCCCCGTTGCGTCGAGGGTTTGGCCAGGCTTTTCTCGCGCCATCTGCGCCGCGGCGAGACGGCGCAACTCATCATAGACCAGCGGCAGCAATTCCGCGGCCGCATGAGCATCGCCGTGCGCGAGGTCGGACAGGACGCGGGTGACTTCGCTCATCGACAAGAGGTCCTCGCCAAGACCCCGGGACGGGGTGCGGAATCGTTCCGCATCACTCGTCCCCCTGCGGCGGCAGGTCGGCCTTCGGGTCGCCCGCCTCGATGCGCTTGATCTGCCGCTTGTAGTATGCCACCTTCGGGTCCAGCTCCGCACTCTTGCGGGCCGCGGCCAGCGCCTTGTCCTTGTCGCCGCGCTGGAAATAGACTTCGCCCAGGGTGTCGTAATAGCCGGCCGACCCCGGCGCCAGCGCCACCGCCTTTTCCGCGTGTTGCAGCCCCCTGTCCAGCTCGCGGCGGCAGCAGGCCGACAGCCAGGCCAGGGAGTTGTGCTCCCTCGCGCTCTTCGGATAATCCCGACACAGTTTCTCATGCAGCGCCAGGGAGCGGCCAAATACCTCGTCGGCCTCTTTCTTGCGGCCGAGTTTCTCCAGCGCGGGCACCGCCAGGCACGGCAGCTCCACGTCGTCCGGCAGCGCCGCCTCGCACAGGGCCATCTCCTTGCGCGCCTCGTCGAGGCGCCCCGCCGCGATCAGGCCGCGCGCCCGGTGGCGGTGGACGGCCTCCGGCACGGCGACGTAAGCGCCGGCGGCCTGGAAGCGGATGCGCGTGTCGAGGCAGCGCAGCATCGCTCGCTCGTGCAGGTCCGCCGCCTTGAGGTAGTCGCGGTGGGCGGCGGCCTCCAGGGCCGACTGCCGCAGCGCGTCGCCGGCGTAGAACGAGCCCGGCAGGCCCACGCGGACGAGCAGGTCGCGCTGGCGCCGGGCCTCGTCGGCGTGGCCGCGGTCCGCGAGGGCATCGGCGAAGGCGTGCCGCACCGGCTCGTTGCCCAGCGGCAGCAGGCGGGCGCGTTCCATCCATAGCGACCCCTCCTTCTCCTTGCCGGCCCGCGCCAGGGCGTGCCCGCGCAGGAACAGCGGCAGCGGGTCGTTGGTGTCCTTGGCCCACGCCTCGGCGTAACGCCCGGCCGCCGCCGCCCAGTCCTTCTTCGCGGCCAGGGCGTCGCCCAGCCGCAGCAGGGCCGCCGTCGAGCCCTGCGCCGCCGCTTTCTCCAGGAAGGCCAGCGCCAGCGCCTCGTGCTTCGCCGCCGCCGCCGCCGTGGCCAGCCCCAGCAGCCGCCACTCGCGCTCCTCCGGCGAGGGGGCTTGCGCCTGCTGCTTCTCCATCGCCTCGCCCAGCGCCGCGATCTCCTTCTCGCTCGCCTTGCCGGCGAAGAGGTGATCGACCTGCTTCATCGGATCGGTAAACTCCGTCATTTTCCCAGGCACATGGCGCAAGAACGACCACAGCGCCCCCGCCTCCTCGCCGCGGCCGGGGAAGACCATGCCGAGCATGTGCGCCACCCCGGCCGGGCCCTTGTTCACCGACAGCACTCGGCCGCAGTGCCTCAGCGCCTCCTCGCGCAGGCCGAGCCGCTGCTCCACCTCGACGAGCCGCTCCTGCCAGAGCGTCTCCTCGCCGCCCTTGATCTCACCGGCAAGGCGGGTGAAGATCGTCTGCGCCTGGTCCTTCTCGCCAAGGGTGTAGAGAGTGCGCGCGCGCAGCACCTCGAGCAACGGCTTTTGGGGGTCGTCCGCCTTGAGCGCGGCTACCTCGAACGCCTCGCGGTAGCGGCCCTGGGCCACCAGCACCTCGAAGCGGACGTCGGCGTTGAAGTTCGTCCTCGCCAGCAGGGCCAGGGCGTCGGCCGGCCGGTCGTTGAGGAACAGGGCCTTGGCCGCGTACCACCCCTCGACGTCACCGCCGTCGGGACCGGCGACATGCTTGCGGATGTCGGCCGCGGTGGCGCTGAAACCGTCGCCGTCGCCGGCCAGGCGCTGGTAGGCGGCGCGGTAGCCGAGTGCTTCGATCGGGCGGCGGAACTCGTTCGTCGTGGGGCGCTTCGCCAGTGCCTTCCAGTCGCCCTGCTGGGACAGCACTTCCTCGACCAATTCGGGCCGATCGGCCTTCTCGGCGGCGGCCCGGGCGGCGGGGAGGTCCCCCTTGGCCCGGTACAGGTAGGCCAGCACCTCGGAGGCGCGCTTGCCGTCGGGCCTGGCCGCCTCGGCCTTCCAGCGGTCGATGGCCGGGTCGAGTCCGCCGCGCAGCAGCCAGTAGGCGGCGTAGCTGGGCAGGGCCGCCTCGGCGTCGGCGGCGACGCTCAGCTCCAGGAGGGTTTCCAGGTTGGCGAAGCTCCCTTCGGCCAGCAGGCCGGGGACGGCGCGCGACGACTCCTGCCCGATCTGCGCGAAGAGGCGGCGGCGGAAGTTGGCGTCCTTCTCGACACGGGCGATCTTCAAAAGGGTGGAACAGCCGGGGGCGCCGGCGTCGAACATCTCGCGGACGATGGCCAGCCGGCCGTTTTCGTCGGCGCCCTGGTAGCGCGTGATCAGGGCGAGGACCTTGGGCGGCGTGTTCGGGTAGATGCCCCAGCGGAACTTGTCGGCCAACTCGCCGGCGCGGCGGGCGACCTCCGCGTCGCCGCTCCTGGCGGCCTCGAGGACGGCTGCCTCCGCCGCCTCGCCGGCCTCCCACAACTTCTGGCTGGCGGTTTCACGGACGTCGAAGCTGTTGTCGCCCAGGTCTTTGACCCACTGAGCGATTTGCTCTTTGGAGGGCGGCTTTGGGGCGGGCTCGGCCAGGGACGCGGCGGGCAGGAACAGGACGGCGGCGACGACGGCCGCTCGAACGAGGAATGACATGGTCGCCTCCTGGGACGGGCGAAGACGGCCGCTTGCGGCTTCGTAGGTCATGCGAAGCCGCAAGCGGCTACCGCGAGCGCAGGTCGAGGGCCAGCACGCCGCCGTCGGTCAGCGCTACCACGGCGCGCTCGCCGAGGGCGGCCAGGGCCAGGGCGACGGCCGGCCGCTCCAGCAGGTGGATGCCGAGGACTTTCCCGTGCGTGTCGAGCAGCAGCAGGCGGTTGGCCCGGCCGGCGACGAGGGCCAGCCGGCCGTCGAACGACAGCGCCGCCAGGCGGCACGGCTCGGCGGTGGTCACGTGACCCTTGTTCGCGCCGCCGCGGCCGTAGCGGCGCAGGCCGTCGCTGAAGCAAGCCAGCACGATCACCTCGCCGTCGCCGCTGACGGCCAGCGCCCCGCAGTGGACCGCCAGGCCGTCGCGCCAGACGAGTTGGCCGGTGGCCGCTTCGAGGGACACGACCAGGCCGAAGTCGGCGGCGCCGAGCAGGAAGGGGGCCTCCGGCACGAACGCGAGGTGGTGAAGCGGTCGGGGCTGATGCGCCTCCCACAGCAGCCGGCCGTCGCGGTCGAAGACGAAGAGCCCGCCCTTGCTGTCGGAGACGGCCAGGCGGCGGGCGAACGGATCGACGGCCACCGCCACCGCCGGGTGGCGCAGGGTCCGCTGCCAGCGCGGCGTGAGATCGGGGGCGAGACGGCCCACCTCGCCGCGGGCCCCGGCCACGCCCAGGGCGGAGCCGTCGTCCGCGAGGCAGGCGGCGGCCAGCGCGCTCAGCGGCCGCGCCTGGCCCTGGCGCTCACCGCGGCTATTCAGGAGATAAAGCCAGTGGTTTTCGTCCCAGGCGAGAACCTGACCGCTCTCGCGCGCCAGGACGACCCCACACGGGGGGGCACCGGTCGCCAGCGACCAGAGTGTCTTGAAGAGGCCGGGAGCCGCGACGGGCGGCGGGGCGGAACCGGAGAGGGTCATGAGGAAGGCTTTCGTTTAGCGGTCGCCCTCGGGGCGACGCGGCCGAGCGTCGCCCCGAGGGCGACCGCTAAACTTGCTGTCAGTCCATCGGGGGCCTCTTCATCGGGGCGGCCATGCCGGCCAGGCTGATGGCCTGATCCATCGCTCGATTCCGTGCCTGCGCGTCATCCATCATCATCATGCTGTTCTCAACAAGTTCGTGCGGGATGACCCCGTGCCCGTCGTAGGGGACGCGCTCCGGCGAGGAGAAGCGAGCGATTGTCACGTGCATGCCGGCCTTGAGACTCTTCAGCGGCACCGGATACTGGATCGAGCCCTTGCCGTAGGTCTGTTGTCCCACCAGGATCGCCCGGTGGTTGTTGTCCTTGAGTGCGCCGGCGACGACCTCGGCCGCGCTGGCGGTGTTGGCGTCCACGAGCACGACCAGCGGCACCGTGAAGGCGTCCGGGTTGTTCGCCCGCCGCGCCTTTTCCTTGGTGCGCATCTGGGTGTAGACGATGACCCCCTCGGACAGGAACAGCTCCGCTACCTTCACCCCCGCCTCGAACGAGCCGCCGAGGTTGCCTCGGAGATCCAGCACGAGCGCCTTCAACCCGTCTCGCTGATTGCGAAGTTGCAGCACGGCCGACCGCACTTCCTCCGGTGTCGTCGTCTGGAACGAGGCGATGCGGATCCAACCGACTCCCTCGTCCGAAACCATCGGCTCGGCCACGACGCTCGGCACGAAGACGACCTGGCGCTCGACCTTGACCTTGCGCTTCATGCCGTCCAGCGACTTGACCTCCAACTCCACCGTGGTGCCCGCTTCTCCCTCGAGCCTGGCGGCAAACGCCACGGAAGCCGCCGGGTCCATCGCCTGGCCGTCGATGCTCAGGATCGCGTCACCCGCGTTGAGTTTCCCGTAAGCAGGACCGTTCTCGTAGACCTTGGTGACGGCGAGCTGCTTCGCACCTTTCTCGCAGTAGAGCGCGACGTCAACGCCGATGCCGACGTACTTGCCGCTCTGGTCGGCTTCGATCTCGTCCAGGCGGCGCGGCGACAGGTAATTGGTGTACTCGTCCAGGGCGTTGCAGGCGCCCGAGATGAACTCCACGAGCACGACCGTCGGCTTGACACCCACGCCGCGTGCGGACAACATCACGCTTTGGAGTTGCTCGCGGGCGTCGGCGGGCTTCTTGATGGTGGGCTGCTCCATCCGCAAGCCCTCGAGTTGGGCCCTGAGCGCTTGCAGCGCGGCCGGCTCGACGTCGGCCCGGACCTGCTCCTTGAGGAACGCATCATCCTCGAGGGCGAAACGCAGCTCCTGCACGCCGTACTGGAACAGGTCGCCGAAGTGGACCTTGGTACGGTCAAAGTAGTACTTCTCGCGCAGGTCCGCGAGCAGGTCCGCATAGAGATTGAGGGCGTCGGAGGAGCTGAGATCGCCGAGGCGAGCTTGCGACGGCTTGTCGCGCAGGCGGCGGAATTGCTGGACACGACGCAGGCAGAACTGAGCGCCGTCGATCACTTCCTTGGGGGGGTTGTGCTCGGCCTTGCGGATCTGCTGATATTTCTCCCAGGCCTGGGCGTAGGCGAGGTAGTCGCCCTTCTCCCCTTTCTCCTGAAGTTGCTGCGCCTCCCGGAGCACCTCCTTCAGCTTCGGGGGCAGCTCGGCGGCTCGAAGGGACGGCATGACGAGCAAGAGCCCGCCCACCGTCACCAATACGGTCAACCCCAACCGCATTCCGCGCGTGTCCAAGGCATACCTCCGGTGGAGGGCCAGGCTTGTCATCGGTGGCGCGGGCATCCCGCCACGCCCCACAAACGCATGAGTATAAAGGTACTTGTCGCCGCGGTCAAACGATACTTCGTAATTTGTTACATACGTTGCAGGCAGCGCCGCCCGCGCTGCCGTCACAGACCACAGGGGCCGCTTGCGGCTTAGCGTTCGCGCCCTCCTCCGATGAAGCGAACGCTAAGCCGCAAGCGGCTAGTCTCCAGTGTATCACCCGATGCCGCTCAGGTAAGGGAAGATCAGGCATGATCGATCCGGTTCGTCAGGACGTCGTCACCGAAGCCCACACCCTTGTCGTCAAGGTCGGCACCAACGTGCTCGCCGGCGCCGACGGCACGCTGGATCAGGGCCGCATCCAGGCGCTGGCGGACGGCGTTCAGCGTATCCGCCAATCGGGCAAGAAGGTGGCCCTGGTTTCGTCCGGAGCCATCGGCGCGGGAATCGGCCGTCTCGGGCTCGGCAAGCGCCCCACCGACCTGCGCCACCTGCAAGCCTGTGCCGCCGTCGGCCAGAGCTTCCTCATGCGCGCCTACGAGGAATGCCTGTCGCGCGCCGGCATTCCCACCGCGCAAATCCTGCTAACGGCCGGCGACTTCGACAACCGCACGCGCTACCTGAACGCCCGTAACACCATCAACACGCTCCTCGAATGGGGCTGCCTTCCCATCATTAACGAGAACGATACGGTCAGCGTCGCCGAGATCCGTTTCGGCGACAACGACCACCTCGCGGCGATGGTCACGAATCTGCTGCGCGCTTCTGTGCTGATTCTGCTCACAAATGTGGATGGGCTCTACAGCGCCGATCCCACAGTCGATCCGAACGCAACAGTCGTAGCCACCGTGCCTTACATCGATCCCGAGGTGCTGGGGATGGCCGGCGCCAGCCGCAGCGCACTGGGTTCCGGGGGTATGAGAAGCAAACTGCGCGCCGCCCGCCTGGCCACGGCGGCGGGCGAATCGGTTATCATGGCCAACGGCTCGGCCTTCGGCATCCTCGATCGCATCATGGCGGGCGAGGCGGTCGGCACCCTGTTCCTGCCACACGGGAGCAGTTTGCAATCGAAGAAGCGCTGGCTCGGCTTCACGGTCCAGCCGAAGGGCAAGTTCGTCACCGACGCCGGGGCCCGTACTGCCGTACAGCACCAGGGCCGCAGCCTGCTGCCGATCGGCGTTGTCGGGGTGTCGGGGGCGTTCCACAAGGGGGACGTCGTCGCCCTGTGCGATGCCGAGGGTCAGGAGTTCGCGCGCGGCCTGTCGAACTACTCCGCCGACGACGCGCGTAAGATTTGCGGGCTCCGCACGGAGCAGGTGGCGGAGGTCCTCGGCTCGCTCCCCTATGAGGAAGTGGTGCATCGTGATAACCTGGTAGTGATCGTTTGACGGACGGCATTTTGCTTGTCGTTTCGCGCTCGCCCCACCCGATCATGACGTGGGAAAGGTGGCGCGAGGGCGAACCGACAAGCTGTTAGCCTCGCCCCACCCGTTCGTCCTTATAATGAGCACCCTGGCGGTCACGGCCGCGCCGTCCGCCGGGTGGGTGAACAAACGCACCATGAACCCAAGCCCGCGATCGGCAGGAAACCAGCACGCGGACTTCGAGGGGCTGTACCAACGTCACAGCCGCGAAGTCTGGGCGCTCGCATACGCCCGCTGGATGAACGCCGACACGGCGATGGACATCACGCAGGAAGCATTCCTCCGCCTGTGGAAGCAGTGGGAGGCGGGCGAGCAGATCGCCAACCCGCGGGCCTGGCTGCTGCGGGTGGCGCGCAACCTGGCGGAAGACCACGCCAAGAGCGCCTTCCGCCGCAACGGCACCAGCCCGCCGCAGGCGATGAACGACGTGCGGGCCGACGACCCACTACCGATCGAAATGCTGGAACGGGAAGAGACGTTCGCGCAGCTTCGCGACGTGTTAGGACAGATGCCCGAGGCAGACCGCGAGATCCTCACCCTGCGGTATGCGCTCGACTACGATACCAATGAGATTGCCGAGATGTTGGCGATTAACGCCACGGCGGTCCACATGCGCCTGAGCCGCGCCCGGCAACGACTGGCGGATCGGCTCAAGGCCCAAGGGGTGGGGCAACTGCCATGAGGTTCCCGCAAAAGGGGAATTGATCGCACCATGAAGTTCGTCACACGACCTCCGATTGACGCCAACGGCGTCGGCCACGGCGGCGACGACCTGGACGAGGCGCTGTTCGCCTTCTTCCGGTCGGAGATGCCGCACCCCTGGCCCCGGCTGCAACTGCCCAACAGCGCCCCGCCCGCGCCGCTGCTCCATCTCGCCCAACTTGCGCCGGCCCCGTCCCGACGGCCGTGGTTTCGTAGCCCGCGCTTTGCGCTGGCCGCGTCGCTGGCACTGCTGATCGGCGGCTATGCCCTGATGTCCGCCGCCCTGACGCCGCCGGCGCAACCGGACAACCCGTCGCTCACGGGCGAAACGGCCAACACGAAGTGGAATAAGAAGGACATGGAAGACCAGGATCCCATCGAGGACGAAAATCTCGATGTCCACGAGTGGTTGGAACAGGGGAAGTTCGGCGGCACGTACCACATGGAGCTGACTCCGAAGAAGTAAGTGGAGTGGCCGTCAACACCAATGACCCGTTTTCTCCTCTCCCTGGCGCTACTGCTGACGCTGGGACTGTCCCCCGGATGGTCCCAGAAGCCGGCGACAGCGCAACCGTCGCCGGAGGAAAAGGGCACCTTTCTCGGCATCCTGTTCGGGCCGGTGCCGGACATCGTCTACGACCAGGTGCCCCAGTTGAAGCGCGAGCACGGCGTGGTGGTCAGTCACGTCCTGCCGGACTCGCCGGCCGCCAAGGCGGGTCTGCGCCGTAACGACATCCTCCTCCAGTACGACGACGAGTCGGTGCGCGACTGCGAGCAGGTCGCCCGCCTCGTCCGCGACGACAAGCCGGAGCGCAAGGTGCGCCTCACCTACCTCCGTGGCGGCAAGGAGGCGACGGCCGAGGCGACCCTGGTGAGCGGCCCCATCCTGCGCATCGCTCACAAGGACGCCGGTAGCGGGTCCGACGACCAGCCGCGCGGCACCGCCAAGACCGCCAATCCGGCCGCGGTCAACGTCGCCGCCACGCCGCTGGGCGGCAACAGCATGAAGGTAACCATCGAGTATTACGACGACCGGGTCGGCCGCATTCGCACCGTCCCGTGCAGCGGCACCCCAGAAGAGATCGACACCCAACTCGCCAAGCTCCCCGACGGCGTGCAGAAGTTGGTGAAAGTGGCCCTGCGCCGCCTGCGCGAGCCCGACGCCAAGCCGCAGAACAGCGAGCCCCGTCCCGAGCGCTAAGCCGCAAGCGGCCCCCGCCGATATACTCTCCCCCATCGCCGACCGTCCGCATCCTTCCCCGGGAGCCCCGCGCATGATCCCCACCGACCGCCGCCAGTTCCTCCGCACCGCCCTCGCCGCCGGCACCGGCGCCGCCCTGGCCGCCACCCCGGCCGCGGCCATCGAGCCCATCAAGCGCAGCGGCAAAAGCCACCTTCGCCTCAGCATCGCCGGCTACAGCTATAATAAGTATCTCGATCTGAAGAAGAAGGAGATGACCTACGACGACTTCATCGACGCCGCCGCCGAGATGGGTACCGACGCCGTCGAGCTGACGCAGTACTACTTCCCCGAGACGACGCCTGAGTACCTCGCCGCGCTCAAGGGCCGAGCCACGCGCCAGGGGCTCGACGTCAGCGGCACCGCCGTCGGCAACACCTTCACCTTCACCGACCCCGACAAGCACAAGGCGCAGATCGACCTGGTGAAGAAGTGGGTCGAGTACACATCGCGCCTGGGCGGCAAGACGATCCGCATCTTCGCCGGCAACCTCGACAAGGACAAGGACGACAGCGAGGAGAAGGCCCGCGGCCGCTGCGTCGAGGCCATCCAGGAGTGCTGCGACCACGCCGGCAAGTACGGCATCTACCTGGCCCTGGAGAACCACGGCGGCATCGTCTCGACCATCGAACAGATGCTGGCCCTGGTCAAGGCGGTCAAACACGACTGGTTCGGCGTCAACTTCGACACCGGCAACTTCCACAGCGCCGACCCCTACGCCGACCTGACGAAGCTGGCCCCCTACGCCGTCGTCTGCCAGATCAAGACGGAGATCCAGCGCGCCGGCATGAAGAAAGAGGAGGCCGACCTGAAGCGGTTGACCGACATCCTGCGCGCGGCCGACTTCCGCGGCTACGTCGCCCTGGAGTACGAGGCCGACGAGGACCCGAAGACCGGCGTGCCGCGGGCCATCGACGCCCTGAAGAAGCTGATGGGGTGAGAGAGTTTCCGGGTGTAGCGGATGCGCCGTGTCGCTTGCGGCTTCGCAGGTCGTGCGAAGCCGCAAGCGGCACGGGAACCTCACCGCCGACGGCCGCGGTCGGCGTCGTAGTTGAGGAAGCGGACCTCGTTGTTATTGCTGTCGTAGCAGACGAAGTCTAGCGTTTCCGGCGGCGCGCCGAGGGCCCCCTGGATCTGCACCTGGAGGCTGCCCCCCTCCTCCAGCCGGGCGATCTCCTTTCGCTTCTTGTTCTGCAGGTAGTGGGCCACGTCGTCGGCCACCTTGATGCTGATGCGGGCCACGGTGTCCCGGTGCGCCGCCAGCTGCAGCATGCGCATCACCTCGATCGACATGCTCTCACACGTCTTCACCTGCCCCGTTCCCAGGCAGTGCGAGCAGTCCTGGTAGACGCTCCGCTTCAGCGACGGCCGGATGCGCTGCCGCGTCATCTCGATCAGGCCGAAGGCACTCGTGCGCAGCACCTTGGTCCGCGCCCGGTCGCGCTTGATCGCGTCCTTCAGCGCCTTCTCGACGTTGCGGCGGTGCTTCTCGTCGCGCATGTCGATGAAGTCGTTGACGATAACGCCGCCCAGGTCGCGCAGGCGCAGCTGACGGGCGATCTCCTTGGCCGCGTGCAGGTTCATCTGGTACGCCGTCTCCTCGGCGTTGTTGTCCGCCCGGAAGTTGCCGCTGTTGACGTCGATGGCGACCAGCGCCTCGGTCTGCTCGATGACGATCGAGCCGCCCTGCGGCAGGGGGACGTGCCGCAACTGGATGCGGGCGATCTCGTCCTCGATGCCGTACTTGTGGAACAGCGGCTCCGGCCCCTCGTACAGCTTGATGCGGTTGGCGTAGCGCGGCATCACGATCTGCAGGAACTCCTTGGCGTGCTCGTAGGCGTTGGGCTCGTCCACCCAGATCGTGTCGATGTCGTTGGTGAAGGTGTCGCGGATGGTCCGCGTGATCATGTCGCTTTCCTGGTAGACCTCGGCCGGGGCCTTCAGCTTCTTGATGCGGCGGGCCACCACCTGGTAGAGGCGCGTCAGGTAGGCCAGGTCATTTTGCAGCTCCTTCTTGTTCTTTTCCATCGCGGCCGTCCGGACGATGAAGCCCAGTCCCTTCGGCGGCTTCAGCTCGGTGACGATCTCGCGCAGGCGGCGGCGCTGCTCGTCGTCCTGGATCTTGCGCGACACGCCCAGGCGGTTCAGGGAAGGCATCAGCACCAGGTAACGGCCGGCGATGCTGATGTAAGTGCTCAGGGTCGGCCCCTTGGTGCCGATGCCCTCCTTGATGACCTGCACGATGACTTCCTGGCCGCGCTTGAAGATCTCCTGGATGAGCGGCTTGGGCCGGCCGGAGCCGGGGCGCCCGAACGGGCGCCGGCCGCCGCGCCGCTCGCCGCGCCGGCCGCCCTCGCGGCCGCCGGGCCGCCGGTCCCGGTCGCCGCGCCGCCCGCCCTCGCGGCCGCGCGGCGGCCCCTCGTCCCCCTCGAACTCCTCGATGTCGAACTCGTCGAGGCGCTCCTCGGCGATCTCCTCGACGAGTTGGTCCTCGTCGCCGTTGGGCTCCTCGTGGCGCGACTCCTCGGCCTCGTCGAGGCGCTCTTCCTCCTCGGCGACCGGCTCCGGCCGCGGCTCGGCGCGCGGGGGGCCGCCGTTGTCGTCCTCACGCTCGCGCGGGAAGAACAGGTCCTCGTCCTCGCCCAGCAGCGGCGGCGCTGCGGCACCGCCCTCTTCCTCTTCGTCCCCCTCCTCGGTGCGGTGCTCGGCCGACTCCATCAGGCGCGGCTGATCGTCGGGCGGCGGCTCGTCGGCCGGCGCGGACTCGGGGGCGGTTTCGGCCGGCGCCTCCTCGGCGGTCTCGGCCGCGGGGCGCCGCCGGCGCGGACTGCCGCGCGAACGGCGGCTCTTCGGCGGCGGCGCCTCAGCGGCCTCCGCGGCGGGCGGCGCTTCGTCGGGGGCGACGGTTTCCGCAGGCGGCGCTGCCTCCTCGGCAGTCACCACGGGCTCGGGCGGCGCCGCGGCCGCGGGAGGGACGGGGAACTCGTCCTGCGGGAAGGTGATTTCGGCGAGATCGTCAGGCTCGGCGGGCCGCGGCGGCTCAGGTGGCTGCCCCGGCGGTTCGCGGCGCGGCCACTCCTCGCCGCGCGGCTGACCGGGGCCCCGCCCTCGGTCGCGGTCCCGGTCTCGTCCCCGATCCCTTCCCCGGTCGCGGTCGCGGTCGCCGCGCCGTTCGCCGCGGCCCTCGCTGCGCCGCTGTTCGACGTGGCGGTAGTAGGCAGGCTCCACGTCGGAGACGTGCAGGAAGCCGTTGCGGCCGACCCCGAAATCGACGAACGCCGCCTGGATGCTCGGCTCGATGTTGACGATGCGCCCCTTGTAGATGTTGCCGACGTAGCTCTCGTGGCTGGTGCGCTCGACGTAGAGTTCCTCCAGGACGCCGTCTTCCAGGATGGCGATGCGGCACTCCTCGGGCTGCAACACGTTGATCAGCATTTCCTTTTTCATGCGTTTCCCTAAGTCATTCGCGGCCCGTACACGTGCCCGTGCCCGTGCCCGTGCCCGATTCAGAATCGGGCACGGGCACGGGCACGGGCACGTGTACGGAACCTGGGGTTGTTGTTTCGTCTTCCAGCTGCAGCCGGGTGCGCTCGATGACGGCCCCGGCCTCGATCACGTCCTGAAGCCCTAGCAGTCCCAGTATCTCGTCGGGACGGGCCATCCCGCTCGGCTTCACCCACAGGTCCATGTCCAGCGCCCCGGGCAACAGGCGAATCTGGTCGATGTACGGTCGCAAATCGATCTGCTTCGCTTCCGGCCGCGTGCGTTCGATGGGACACGCCGACGACGCCAGCAGGGCCGCGACCCGTTCGGCGAGTCCGGCCTCGCGCCCCGGCGGCAGGGGAACGCGGTACGTCACGCGCCGGACCTGGGGCGCCTTGCGCGACTCGACGCGGCGGACCGACAGAATGTCCAGCCCGGGGACCGTCGTGGCGGCCAGTCGCGCGTGAATCTCGTCGGGGGGGATGGCCTCGGCCAACTCCAGCTCGACGACCTCCTCGCAGCCGACGATGCCGAGGGACAGCGACAGGGCGAAGACGAAGCGCGGCTTGGGGTGGAAGCCTTCGGTGGAACGGAAAGGGAGCGACGCCCGGCGGAGCATGCGCTCGAAGGTGCGCATCAAGTCGTGGTGGCTGACCAGGCGCAGGTCGCCTCCCTTGCGGAAGCGGACGCGCACCTTCTCGCGGATCGGCGCCGGGGCCGGCACAGGGGCGGACGGTTGAGCAGCTTGGGCCGCGTCGGGGGCCATGTGTACTGAGTACCAAGTACTGAGTACCGAGTACTCAGTACTGCGGACATCGGTGGTGCGATGAACGGCGGGGACGGAAGGCCGGGATCCGGCGCGCCGAATAGGGGAAACGGAGGAAGTTCCTCCGCCCGGCGGCCGGGGCACGACGTTCGGTCCGGGTTGCCGGCAGGCAAAGCCGGCTCAGTTCACCGCTTCCGGGAGGACCCGGCGGGTCTGCTCTCGGAGGTAATTGTTCACGTCACGCGCCGTTTCCAGGCGCATGGCCTCCTGGGCTACCTGCGTGGCATCGTCGAGGGTGACCGAGCGGATGATCTTCTTCACCTCTGGGATGTTGTGCGGCGTGACGCTCAGTTGCCTGAGCCCCAGGCCGAGCAGCAGCATGGTGTAGATCGGGTCGCCGCTCATCTCCCCGCAGACGTTCACCTCCACGTCGTGGACCTTCGCCGCCTTGACCACCATCTCGATCAGCCGCAGCACTGCGGGATCGCCGGGGGTGTAGAGCATGGCGACGTTTTCGTTCGTCCGGTCGGCAGCGAGCGTGTATTGCGTCAGGTCGTTGGTGCCGATGGAGAAGAAGTCCACCTCGCGAGCCATTTGTTCCGCCATCAGCGCCGCCGCGGGAACCTCGATCATCGTCCCCACCGGGAGGTCACGGTTGAAGGCGACGCCCTCCTCTTCGAGGTCTTCTTTGACCTCCGCCAGGATCATCTTGCACTGGCGGAGCTCCAGGAGCGTGCTGACCATCGGGAACATGATGCGCACGTCGCCCAGGGCGCTCGCCCTTAGAATCGCACGCATCTGTGTTTTGAACAAGGTCAAATTCCTCAGACAGAGCCGAACGCTGCGCAGGCCGAGCGACGGGTTGCGCTCGTGGACGGCCGGCTCCGACTTGACCGTGAACTTGTCGGCGCCCAGGTCGAGGGTGCGAACCACGACCCACTTGCCGGGGCCGAGCGCCCGCAGCACGGCCAGGTAGGCGTCGAGATGCTCCTCCTCCGTCGGGTCCTTCTCCTTTCCCAGGTAGAGGAACTCGGTGCGGTACAGCCCAACGCCGGCGGCCCCGCGCTCCAGGCAGTGAGCGACCTCGGTCGGGAATTCGATGTTCCCCAGCAGCGTGACGCACGTGCCGTCCTTGGTCACGGCGGGCAGATCGCGCAAGCCGACGAGGGTGCTCTTGAAGCGGCAGAAGGTGGCGCGCGTCGCCTCGTAGCGCTCCAGCGTCTCGGCGTCGGGGTTGAGGATGAGGACGCCGCGGTTGCCGTCCACGATGACGGTGTCGCCGCCGGAGACGTCGGTGACGAACTTGCCCAGGCCGACGACGGCGGGGATTTCCATGCCGGCGGCCATGATGGCGGTGTGGCTGGCCCGGCCGCCCGCCTCGGTGGCGAAGGCGTGGACGCGCGTCCGGTCCAGCGCCGCGGTCTCGCTCGGCGTCAGGTCGTGCGCCAGGATGACGACGGGCTCCTGCAGGTTGCGCAGGGCCTCGCGGCGCTGGCCCAGAAGGTGCTCGAGCACGGCACGTTCGATGTCGAACAGGTCCGCCGCCCGGGTGCTGAGGTGGCCGCGCTCGATGCTCTCCATCGCCTTGGCGTAGCGGCGGATGACGCGGCTGACGGCGTACTCAGCGGCAAAGCGCTGCTCCTTGATCAGTGCCTCGACCTCGCGCGTCAGTGAGGGATCCTCGACGAGGAGGGCGTGGGCCCCGAAGACGGCGCCGTACTGCTTGCCGAGGCGCTCGGTGATGGTCTGTTGCTGTTCGCGGGCGGCGACGGCGGCGGCGGCCAGGGCGTCGCGCAGGCGGCCCAACTCCTCGGGCACCGCCTCCGGCGCGATGGCGCGCTGGGGGATGCGGAACCACTCGGTGTCCAGCACCAGGGCCGGGCCGATGGCGACGCCCGGCGAAACGGGGATGCCGCGCTTGATTTCCATGTTCAGGGATTAGGGATTAGGGATTAGGGATCAGGAAGACGGGGTGTGCGTTGCCTAATCCCTGATCCCTAATCCGTGATCCCGCTTGTCATCCTTTCGGCGGCAGCGGCGGCTCCGGGTCGTCCGCGGTAGTCGATTTCTCGACCAGGTCAACCAGGGCGGCGAGGGCTTCGCGGGCGTCGGGGCCGGACGCCTCCACCTGCAATTCGCTGCCCTGGGGGACCAGCATACTGCCCATTAGCTCAAAGATACTCTTGCCGTCAACGCTGCGCCCGTGGCGGGAGACCTTGACGGAACACTGGTAGCGCCGGGCCAACTCGACGAAGTCCTTCATCGGCCGCAGGTGAAACCCGTTGGGGTTCGTCACGCGCACCGTCTGCTGGAAGGTGTTGGGAGTTTCCACAAAATGGGCTATCCTTCCCGAGGAGCGAAACCGTGCTGGCCATGCAACTCGTTCGAGATATTCTAGCAATGCCACGCCGGGCGTACAGCTACGGGTGCATCTCAACCCCAAGCAACTCAACGGCGCTGGCCTGCGCCGAAACGCATCATGTCCCTGACGGGGCGCCTCGTGGCGTTGGACCAACGCGCGGAAGCCGTCCTGAAACCGCTTGCTGACTCGGACCAGGCCCCGCCATTCTCCCGACGCTGGTTGGCGGCCTCAAGCACATTTCGGCAGCCGAGCCCGGCACGGCGAAGGAGGCGGCCGAAGGGGAGGGCAATGGCGGACGGCTATCAGAAAGACCTGGCGTACACCCACGACGTCGGCTTCGGCGGCTTCGCCACTGCTGCCGCTCCGGGCTTGCTGGCGCTGCTGCGGCGGCATGGCGTCAGCGGCGGGCTGGTCGTGGACCTGGGCTGCGGCAGCGGCATCTGGGCTGGCCTCCTCACCGACGCGGGGTATGACGTGCTGGGGGTCGATTACTCCGTGGCCATGATCGCCCTGGCGCGGAAGCGGGCGCCGGGAGCGACCTTCCGCGTGGGATCCTACCTGAAGGCAGAGTTGCCGCCGTGCGACGCCGTCACCTCGATCGGCGAATGCTTCAATTACCTGTTTGACCGGGACGCCCGGGTGGAGCTGACCGGGCTCTTCGGCCGCGTCCATAACGCCCTGCGCCCCGGCGGCGTCTTCGTCTTCGACGTCCTCGAGCCGGGCCAGCTGCGGCGGGGGGTGCCGACCCGGCGCCACCGCGTCGGCGGCGACTGGGCCGTCATGGTCGAGGTCGAGGAGGACGCCGTGCAGCAGGTATTGACCCGCAGCATCACTAGCTTTCGTCAGGTGGGGAAGCTGTACCGCCGAGCCGAAGAGGTCCATCGCCTGCGGCTGTACGAGGGGCGCGAACTGGCCGCCGAGCTGGAGCGCGTCGGCTTTCGGGTCCGCAGCCTGCGCCACTACGGAGATTTTCCCCTTGGCAAGGCTCACGTGGCCCTGCTGGCGCGGAAGGAATAAGACATCAACGCAGTCGTTGAGCGGCCGCCCTCGAGGCGGCGCGGATTCATCGTTCCGCGAATCGATAAATCGAGGGCGGCGGCGTGTATGAGCCGTGTCCGCGATATCCGTGAGAGTGGCCAGGGGTCGCAGCCTTCGTCGGCGACCTCTCGGAGCCTGCTGGCGCGCGTGCAGGCCGACGAGCCGCAAGCCTGGGAGCGCCTGGTCACGCTGTACGCCCCGCTGGTGCTGCACTGGTGCCGCTGCAAGGGCCTGCAAGACCAGGACGCCGCCGACGTCTTCCAGGAAGTGTTTCAAGCGGTGGTGGCCCACGTCGCGAGTTTTCGCCGGGACCGAGAGGGGGACACGTTCCGCGGCTGGCTGCGGAGGATCACGCAGAACAAGCTGCGCGATCATTTCCGCAAGCGCGGCGGCGAAGCCCGGGGGGTGGGCGGATCGAGCG
The DNA here is from genome assembly GCA_035266225.1 of Gemmataceae bacterium. Lineage (GTDB taxonomy): Bacteria > Planctomycetota > Planctomycetia > Gemmatales > Gemmataceae > DATFNV01. Next base: position 10,752 of record DATFNV010000280.1, on the reverse strand, counting down.
CCCGAGACCGGTTGGCGCAGCTCCCGGGACCGCAACCCGCCGATGACGAGCGCGGGCGGGAAGAAGGCGAGCCGGCCCTGTTCGCGCGGGCCCTCGACCTGATCCGCTGCGAGTTCGAGGAGCGCACCTGGGCGGCCTTCTGGGGCACTGCAGTCGAGGGGCGGGCGACGAAGGACGTCGCGGCCGACCTGGCGATGACCCCCGGAGCCGTGCGCGTGGCGAAATCGCGCGTCCTCCATCGGCTCAGGACGGAGCTGGGCGACCTGCTCGAATAGGTCCCGAGGAATGTTCCGGCGAATTGGGAGAAAGGAAAAAGGCCTGTAGCGCTGCTCATCAGGCCTTTTCGATAAGCTGCTTCAGCGCCGCCGGTGTCTTGACGATGATGGCGGGACGATCAACCAGCGCCAGATCGATCACCTCGGCGAGGCGCTTCGGGATCGTGGGACACCGTCGGGCGATGGGCAGCGGGTCAGTCTCCAGCACCACGCGCAGTTGGCTCTGACCGGGCCGGAACTCGCGTGGGGGCTGGGCGGTGAGCAGGAAGTAGTATGACGCAGCCGCAGCCCACACGTCTACTTCCGGCTCGACGTACTTGAAGTCGAGTGCTTGTTGTCGAGGCATAAACGCGGGCGTGCCGCCCATCATCGACGTCTCCGTTTGCCCACTTAGGCCAGCCATCTCGAAGGCTTTCGCTAGGCCGAAGTCGCCGATCTTCACCACGCGGGCACTGCCGGAGCCGGTCAGGAACAGGTTTGCCGGCTTCAGGTCACGGTGGACCAAACCGCGGCCGGGCCCCACGCTGCCGTCCGGCCGTCGCACGAACGGCACCTCGACCTGGTGGGCGTACTGCAAGCCGCTCAGCGTTTGGAGGATGATCTCCGTCGCCTCGTCAAGTGGCAGGGGACCGCCATGGGCCTTCAGCAACTGGTGTGCGCTTCCACCGTCGCAATACTCCATCGTGAAGAAGAACGTCCCCCCCGAATACCCCGCCTCGCGCAGCTCGACTGTATGTGGGTGCTTCAATACGCGCGTATTCTCGGCCTCGCGCAGGAACCGTTCTCGGGCGCGTGGCCCCACAGCCACAGCCGGCAACATCACTTTCAGGGCCACAAGATGGCCGGTCCCGTTGTGCCGTGCCAGGTAGACGGCCCCCATGCCGCCGCGCCCCAACTCCCGCAAGATCGAGTAGCCACGGATGCTCACCAACTCCGCAGAATTCGAGTGGGCGCGTTCGATGAGGTTCGTGATAAGCTGCTGTGGGTTCGACCTGCAACCTGTGCATAGGTACTCGCCAGGCCCGATCTCCTTTGCCTCCATGGACGCGTCGCGACCGCAGCCGGAACAGACCTGCCGTGCTGCGGGGGGCGGGGGCGGCACGACCGTCTGCGCCTGGTAACAGGGCAGGCATTGCAGGCCCCCGCCCGGACCGGGCACTCTCGTCTCATCTCGGGCCATCGCGCGGCCGCAGTCTGCGCAACGGTCGAGAGGCAGCGCTGCGGCCGGGTGCGCCGGTAGCTTCGCCAGCTCCTGCACCAGCGCCTCGCGCGGCACCCGCCCGGGCTCCTCGCGGTCGTCCTCAGCCGGGCTCGGCGTGGGCGGTGGGGCCAGGCGGGCGAGGCTTTCGCGGACCTCGGCGGAATCGCCGTGCTCCAGCGCCTTGCGGTAGGCGGCAACGGCCTTCTTCGGCTGACCCAGCCGCTCGTGAGCCTGTCCGAGCAGCGAGAACACTTCCAGGCCGGGGGCGATCCGCGCAGCCTTATCGAATTCCTCAACCGCGAAGGTGTACGAGGCATTGCGGAGGTAGACGACACCGCGGGCGAAGTGCGCTCGCGGGTTGCCGGGGTCCACGCGCAGCGCGAGCTGGATGAGGTCGCACGCCTCAATCAGCGCGTCCGGGCGCCCGCCCGGCTTGAAGATTCGCAAGGCATCGTCGGCCATGGAATCGACCGTGTCCTCCGGCCAGTGGCAAGAGCGAAGGACGGCGGCTACAGCGGCGGCACTCTCAGGCCGAAGCCGCGGGTCGCGCGCCAGGCAGCAGTCAACCAACTCGGCCACGCGTTGCGGAATGAGCGGGTTGACCACGCGCAACTGTGAGGGCCGCACATCAGGTAATACCGCGGGAGACAACCGCTGTTGCAGGAGAGCGGCGAACGGTTCCCCTCCCTTTGCCGCTCCCAGGGTAATCGAGCGGTCGAACTCACGCAGTTTGTTCTGGGGCAGACCGACCGGCGGCTCAATCGGCGTGACCGGGGCGGGCGCGGGCTCGGCCGTGTTCGCCGGGGCCGTAGGGCGGCCGCTCGGTGGCTTGCCGGTCAGGAGGGCGTGAAGGATTGCACCCACCGAATACACGTCGTCGCGCGGGCCAGGGTCGTTGCCGCCAGCTGCCACTCGCGGCGACAAGTAGGCGAACTGGCCCTGCACCGATTGCAAGATGTCGTCTGCGGTCCCCGGAACCCACGCCCGGAACAGCGGGCCCAGGCCCAGTTCATGGACGCGCGGGCCACCGGGCGGCAGCGTAATCGCCAGCGGCGACAAGAAGCCGTGACACACGCCCACCCGGTGGGCCGCCTCGAGCAGGTCGCACACGTCGGCCATCACGTCACACGCCGCCTTGATCGCCTCCAGTCGGCTGAGTGACTGCCCGCCGCACAGGTCGGCCAACAGCGGCTCGGGCGGGACTGGGGCGGCGATCCCGAGGAACTGCTCGTTGCGGAAGTCGCGCAGCGAAGCCTCCAGCCCCGGCTGCCCGAGCGCCTCCAGCCGCGCGCGCATCCCGGCCAGTTCGGCCTGCGAGGCGGTGCTGCACATCAGCCTCACCGCCACTTGCCCGCCGGCCTCGCGATCCTCGCAGAGCACGCGGCCGTCCTCCATCCCGGCCACGCGTGCGTAGCGCGGCGGCAGCGGATTGAGGCGGGCGCGCAGCCTGCACAGGTCGGCCAGCATTTCGCTGCCGGTAGCGTAGCGGGCCGCCAGGTCGTTCGCCAAGGCCCGCAGCAGAATAGATGATAATTCCGGGTGAATTTCGGCAAAGACCTCGTGCGGCGGTCGCGGCGGGCCTTCCAGCCGCTGCTGGAAGTTGGCGAACGGCAGTTCGCCAGTCGCCGCCTCGTACAGCACGATGGCCAGCGAGTACAGGTCGGACTGGAAGTTTGCCCGCCCTTGGAAGCAGAACGGGTCCATGTAAATGAGCTTACCCGCGAACGAGGCGAGGGCCGAGCTGCGGTCGATGACCCGTGCGATGCCGAAGTCGGACAGGCGGGCGGTGCCCGTCTCGTCGTCGATGAGGATGTTGTCGGGGCTGACGTCGCGGTGGATCATCCGCACAGGCGCGCCGCGAAAGCCGTGGGCCGCCTCCAATCCGCGGCATACGTCGATGGCGACGCGCAGCACCTCGTCCAGTGGCAGGCGCTGGCCGCCGCCGGTGTAGGTCGGGTTGCCGTTCTCATCCAACTCGTAGCGGAGCGGCCCCAACTTGGAACGCAAGCTGGTCCCGCCGAACGCCATGTTGAGGTAGTAGCGCTCCTCCGTGGTGCCCTGCCACTCCATCGGCACCGCCCCGAGTTGGTAGAGCTGAATGATGTTCGGGTGTGACAGGTCGCGGAGCTTGCGCAGGTTCATCCCTTCGTGGACCAGAGCCTCGGTGGTGCCGCGGTCGTGGGGGAGCTTGAACACCTTGTGGATCTGCTCCACGGTGTCGTAGGCGAGAACAGCGATGCCGAACGCGCCCTCGCCCAGCTTGCGGACGAAGCGGAACTGGTAGAGGCACTTGAAGAACGCTTCGATTTCGGCCTGCGTCTCGTACATGACTAAACCGCCGTCGCGTGCTCCAGACGGGACCTGAGAAGGACTGCTACACCGCCTCGGGGGATGGTGCCGGATCCGGCGGTCGTTCCGAGCCAGGCAGCTGGTCTGTCGCCGGCTCGGGCGTCGCGCTGGGCTGCGCCTCCTCGGGCTCCCCTCCCGGCATCTCGCCCACCATCCCCTGATGATCTTGAAAAACCGCTGGTCCTGCAAGGGGCCGCTCGGCGAGCGCGGCCGCCATATCCCACGCGGCTTTCGTCTCTCGCGCAGGAGCGAGTTCGTGGGCCTTCTTCAGGACGAAGGCCGCCTCGCGGTAGCGGCCGAGTTTCCCCAGAACTCGGCCGTAAGCGCCGAGGTAGACGGGCTGCTCCGGGGCCAGGACCATCGCCGCGAGCAGGAGTTCGGCCGCGGCCTCGGTCCGGCCCTCCGAGAGGGCGTGAAGGCCCGCCCGATACGCCTGGCGGCCGTACATGTCGCAGTTCTTCCACATCGTCAGCGCCGACTGGCACTTGGGGCAGCGCAGCGCCTCGCCGAGGCGGGCGTAACCGCAGATGGGACATTCCATCGGCATGCTTATCTCCCAGTTAGCGATCGGCCAGCAACTTGTCGTCCCTCAACCCAGCGACAAACTGGCAACTTGTCGTTGCGGAGCCACCCCGCGTCGCACGCCCCGCTCACGCGAAGGCCACGCACAGAAGTCGGTCGTTCATCCGGTCCGGGATGACTGCGTACTCGTCAACCAGGATAAAACAGCCGGCCTCACACGCCGGGTCGGTATCGAGGGCGATGCTGCCCAGCCGCGCGCCGGAGGCGGCGAAGTGGTGGAGGCGGAGGTTATCGCGATCACCGACGTAGACGGAGCCGTCCCGGCCGACGCGCACGTCACGCGGCCTGTCGAACAGGTCGCTCCGTTCGCCGGGGGCTGGCCAGCAGCGCAGCGGCACGCCCTCGGCGGAGAACTTCAGCACCCGGTTGGCCTCGCGGTCGGCAACAAACAAGCACTCGGCCGCGTCGAGGGCGACTGCCACCGGTTCGCGCAGCGGCCCCCAGCCGCCAGCGTCGGCGATCTCCAGGCAAGGGAGTCCTTCCGGTGATAGTTTCTGCACGCGGTGGTTAAAGGTGTCGGCCACGTAAACGAAGCCGTCTTGATCGACCTCAAGGTCGGTCGGCCGGGCTAACTGTCCCGGGGCGCTCCCGGTACCCCCGAAACTGTATCAGCCGCTCGTTCTCCTTCCGCTCGGCCTGGAGCTGTTCCGTCTTCTCGTTCTCCAACTTGAACAGCTCCCGGGCCTGGCGTGTCATCGTCTCCCGCATCCCCAGCAGGTGCTCCAGCCGGGCGAGCGTATCGTCCGGCTCCGCGGCGCTGGCCTCGGCGGTGTCCACCGCGAACTCGGGCGGGCAGGCGGGCGTGTGGTCGGCATTCATGGATGGCTCCTCCTGGGGTGCGAGGTTAGAGGTCAATCGCCGTCAGCGCCAGCCGGGCGGGATCGCGCGGCTCGTCGAAGAACTCGAGGTCCAGGGGGCGCAGCTCGCCAACCAGCTTCTCCGGCGCCTCGGGCAACAGGTCGTCGTAGCGCCGCGGCGGATAGAGCGGGCCGAGCACCTCATCGACTGGCAGCTTCTCGTCGGCGGGAAACTTCTGCCCGTAGCGGCAGCACAACTCCACGAACACCTGCCCGCCAAGGATGAAGAAGTCGAGCAGCACCCGGTCCTCGGGCCGCAACAGCTGGGCCTTGGCCTCGTCCAACTCCTTCATGCGCTTGGCGCGCTCGGCCGTGTCGGGAATCGTGCGCGCCTTTTTCCTCTGGTCGTTGCAAGCCCGGCCAATGTCGCGTGTCGTCGCCGCCGTCCCATCCTTCAAACCGAGGATGTCGTAAGGCGTCGGTCGGCGGTACGGGTTGAACTTGCCATTCAGTTCCATGACACCCATCACTTCTTCAAGAGGTCCTTGTAAACCATGACCAAGATCTGGTCCATGATGCGCGGGACGGTCCAGGTGTTGATGCCGCCCGCTACGCTGTCGATGGAGTTCGCGTAGACCCACACAACGCTGAAGAGAGCCTCCTCGTCGTCCAGTTCCCGGTTGGCCTCGCGGAAGGTCCGAGCCAGGGCGTTCGCGTTGAAGCACGCCACGATGGCGGAAATCACGGCGTTCCCCAGGCGCCGGAGCTTCTCGGCCAGTACCCGGAAGTTGGCGTTGAACTCGCCCGCCTGCACGATGTGTCTGATGAAGTCGCCGGGGTTGTCGCGGTTCAGCTCGCGAACCGCCTGGCGGTAGGCCATCTCCAACATGATCTTCTCGTAGACCTCCTTCCGTTCGATGGTGTCGTACAGGAAGCGGTACAGGTCGTAGATCGCCGCGGGGTTGCGGTTGGGGTCGAGGCGGCTGAGGACCGCGTCGAGGTTGACGGCCTCCCCGAACACCTCCCTGGCCAGGTCACTTCCACCGACGGCGCAGGCCATCTCCCAGTAAGGGCGGGCGGCCTGCATCTCCTGTTCCTCGATCAACCCGCCGCAGATACTCACGCACAGACCGGCCATCCGCCGGCCGATGCGCCGCTGCAGCTCGTCCGGCCCGAGCTGCAGCTGGCGTTGCTGTCCCTGGTTGTAGCTGGCGACGTACTCTCCCCAGAAAGCCGTTTTCTTGTGGATGCGCTGATCCCAGAACTCGTGGGCGCGGTCCCAGTAGCGCTGGGCGCCGCGGTGGTTCCCGGACAGGGCGAGCTCGCAGGCCCGGCGGTGGTAGGCGATCATCAGCGAGCGGACGAGCAGGGGGTCGACTCGGTCGCTCTCGCGGTCGAGTTCGGCAAGGAGGTCGAGGTCGGTCTCTTCCAGGTCCGCCGATCCTCCGCCGCGCTCGGCGGCGGCCGCGGCGAGGCGGTGGAAGTGGCGCATTTCAGGGTCGTTGCCGCGCTCGAGTCCGCCTGTTAGGACCGCGGCAGCACGTCGGAATTCCTTCGCCGCGCAGTGGTGGGCAGCGGCGCGCAGGCAGACCTTGCGAAGCAAGTCGGCACCCGGACCCTGTCCTTACCCCGCGGCAGGCCCTTTTCGAGGTACGGGAGCGCCCGCTCGTGCTCGCCCTCGTTGGCCAACAGGGAGCCGACGACCAACTCCGGGGAGACCGCTTTTTTCCCGGCCAGAAGGGTGGTCCCAAGGCTGCTCGCTTCTGCCAGCAGCAGGGCAATGCGGGCGTCGGTCGGATCCTCAGCGAGGGCCTCCTCCAATGGCCGAATGGCCTTCCCCGGCTGCTTGATGCGGATATAGATCATCGCAGTCACGGCCCGAACCCGCCCGAACAATTCGGGATGGGTGCGGCTGACGCGGTCGAGCAACTTCTTGGTTGTACCCAGGTCGCCGATGACGCCTTGCTGCGCGGCCACCCACAGCAGCACTTCTGCGTCGTCTGGGCGCTGTTTGAGCAGTACGGCCAATTCCTCTTTGGCCCTGTCGGGTTGGCCAAGGGCAACCAGCACCCGCGCGAGCCAAACCCGTGCCTGCCAGGCGTCGGGGTGCTGTGCCAGAACCTCGTCCAGAACCCGCCGTGCCCGGTCGTTCCGGCCGAGCCGGTTCCACGCACGGCCCTCGTTGATCTTGGGCCATGTCTCATCCGGGAGGAGTTTCTGGACATCCTGGGTCCCCTTGACCCGTTCGGTGAGTTCCGCCGGAGTCATCTCCGGGCGGACCTGGCAGGCCGTCCGGGTTGCCTCGAGAACCTCTTCCGGAGGCGTCGCTCTTCCCGCCTCCGGGGGATGACGCAGGTAGGCGAGGAAGCACTCGACCGCCTTCCGGGAGGCGCCGCCCGTGGCGACGTAAAACTTCACCAGCCAGGGGCGCTGATCGCTTGCCGAAGGGCACAGGGCGCGGACGCTCTCGAGATGTGCCTCTGCCTCCGCTAACAGGCCCTCACGTTGGTCGAGGATGCCCACCAGGGTGTGCACCAGTGCCAGGGCTTCTATTCCTCTCCGGCCCGCGGGGCTCGCCGAAGCCGCGGGGTCGCGCAGCCAGCGCACGGCCCGGCGGCACAGGTCGCGGACGGCGTCCGGGTCATCATCGAGCAGAACCTCGGCCCGGTACAGCCGGGTCAGCCAGTACCACTCAACAAGTCGGGTTCGGCACCCTGTGGCGGCGGCGCAAGGGGAGGTTCTGCCAGGGGTTGCGCCTGTGAGGGGGTTGCTCAGGCTTCCGCACGAAACGTGAGCAAACCCCCTCTCGAAGCGACCCCCACCATGCGCCGGAGGCCCTGCCTCTTGATCCAGGGCTTGACGTCGGCCCTTACCCGGTTGCATCTCGTTCCTCGATCGGCTAGGGTGATCGGATGTTCGGTTCCTACATCCGAGGATGGATGAAGTCATGATCGACGAGTCGCTTCCCTCCAATGAAGGAGGTGAATTCCCCAGGACTGCCTGGACACTGATCCGCCACGCGCAGGACGCAGACGTGGCCGAGCGTATGCCCGCACTGAATCAGCTGATCGCCAACTACTGGAAACCGGTGTTCTATTTCCTGCGCGCGAAGGGCCACTCGTTCCACAATGCCGAGGATCTGACGCAGGACTTCTTCACCCGCTTCTGCGAGCGCGACTGGATCCGCCGCGCCGATCCGGCGCGCGGGAGGTTTCGCACCTTCCTGCTGACCATCCTTGTCCGCTTTCTGTCTGACTGCGGCCCCCGCCGAGCGCCGCTTCAGGCGCGCTTTGAGCAGCAACTCGTCTCCATCGCGAGCATGATCGGGGACGACGAACGGTCTTACGAGCCCGGCATTGACGAGACGCCCGAGGCCGTCTTCATGCAGCGCTGGGCCCAGTCGGTGGTGGGCCAAGTTCTGGAGCAGTTGCGGCGGTTGTGCCACGCGGAGGGCCGGCTCCCCTGGCACGATTTGTTCATGGCTTCATACTTCGCCGATGGTGAGGGGAGACACGCCAGCCACCAAGACCTGGCCGAGAAGTTTGGGATGACGCGCGAGCAGGTGCGTCATGCGCTCAAGGTTGTCAAAGATCGCTTCATGCGGTTGCTCCGGGCCGAGGTTCGCGACCAGGTTGACTCGGAACGGGACATCAATGAGGAGATCCGCGAACTCATCGAGTTACTCGGGGCGTGAGCCAAGCCCGTGTAACGCCCTGGCGTTAGACCTGCTGCTTCCGGCCACCCACCTGGGCGCGAGGTCCACCATGAGTGACGGGTCCGAGCAAGCGCCCGACTGCCCCGACTGGGCCGAGTTGGCCGAGTTCGCCACGGGCAACCTTCCCGCAAAAGCGTTCGATCGTGTCGCGCGGCACGTCGAGCGCTGTCCCGCCTGCGAAACCGCCCTGGCGACACTCGACGATCTGACCGACCCCTTCCTGCTCCCCATGCGGCGCGCCGTCCTGGAAGACGTGCGCGCCGAGCAGCCGGTCCCAGGAGAGCTGCTCGCCGCCGTTCAGTCTTTTGGGGCCGCGCCCCGCCACCCGCGCCGCCTCGGGAAATTCGAGCTGCTCGAAGAGTTGGGGGTCGGCTCATTCGGCCACGTCTTTCGGGCGCGCGACACCGAGCTGGGCCGGACCGTCGCCATCAAGCTCCTCCGTGCGGGTGGGCTGGCGAGCCGGGAAGAGGTCGATCGCTTCGTGCGCGAGGCGCGAAGTGCGGCCCAGTTGCAGCACCCCGGCCTGGTCGCGGTCCACGAAACCGGACAGACCGAGGAGGGACTCTTTTACCTGGTCGAAGAGTTCGTCCAGGGGGAGACGTTGGCCGCCCGGCTCAGCGCCGGAGGGTTCGACTTCCGGCAGGCGGCGGACTTGATCGCGGCCGTCGCGGACGCGCTGGACCACGCCCACCGGCACGGGGTCATTCATCGCGACGTCAAGCCGTCGAACATCCAACTCGACGCGGAAGGCCGGCCGCACCTCATGGACTTCGGCCTGGCCAAGCGCGACACCGACGAATCGCCGATGACCCTGGACGGGGAGATGCTGGGGACCCCGGCCTACGTCTCGCCCGAGCAGGCGCGCGGCGAGTCCAACCGGGTCGATGGGCGGACCGACGTCTACAGCCTGGGCGTCATCCTCTACGAGTTGCTCACCGGGGAGCGGCCGTTCCGCGGCAACCGGCAAATGCTCCTGCTCCAAGTACTGCACGACGAGCCGCGGCCGCCGCGCCAGCTCAACGACAAGGTGCCCCGCGACCTGGAGACGGTCTGCCTCAAGGCGCTGGCCAAGGCACCGGCGCGGCGCTACGCCACCGCCCAGGAGCTGGCCGACGACCTGCGCCGCTTCCTGCGCGGCGAGCCGATCCGGGCGCGCCCCGTCGGCCGGCTGGAACGGCTGGGGCGCTGGTGCCTGCGCAACCCGGTGGCGGCCGGCCTGCTCCTCGCGGTCTCGCTCAGTTCGGCGTTTGGGTTGTGGGAGTTGTCGCGCCTGTCAGAGCACCTCGTGCGCAGCAGTGCCCTGGAGAGCGCGGCCCAGGAGTCCGAACTGCTCGACGTCGTCAACAACCTTTACAGCGCCGACGTGGTCGAGCGCGCCAACGTCAAGGGGGTCGAGGCCACCCACGACTACGCCCGGCGGAAAGGCGCAATCCCTTTGCCGGCGACCTTCACCATCGACCTGGGCCGGCGCCTCGGCGAGAGGAATGAATCGGGCGTGCAGGTCCGCCTCTACAGCGACCACCCCTTCCGCTCGCGGAGCGACGGCGGCCCCAAGGACGATTTCGAGCGGGACGCCCTCGCCCGGCTGAGGGAGGGCCCCGCCGACCCGTTTTACCGCTTCGAGGACGTCCAGGGCCGTCCGTCGCTGCGGTACGCGACGGCGCAGCGGATGCAACAAACGTGTGTCCAGTGTCACAACGGTCACCAGGACAGCACCAAGAAGGATTGGAAAGAGGGCGAGGTTGTGGGCGTCCTGGAGATCATCCGGCCGCTGGACCGCGACACGGCGCGGGCGCGCGAGGGCCTTCGGCTGACGCTGGTCCTGATGGGAGT
>DATFNV010000279.1:0-13001 GCA_035266225.1 Gemmataceae bacterium | reverse complement strand
AGCAAGCGGGTCGCGACCACTGGCCGGAGGTGGGCCCGGCCCTGCTCGCTGGCGGCGGGTTGAAGGGAGGCCAGGTGATCGGCGTGACTGACCGTCAGGGCGGTCGCGTGGTGTCGCGGCCGGTGCAGTACCAGGACGTGTTCGCTACCCTGTACCGTTGCCTGGGGATCGACCCGGACGACACCACGCTGACTGATCCCAATGGCCGGCCGCAGCATCTGCTGGAGCGCGGAGAGCCGATCCGGGAATTGGTGTGACATGGACCTTCCGCCGGCGCTCCTGGCCGCGTTCCCCGCGTCAGCTGGCCTCTTGCTTGATGTCGCCCGTCGGCAGCTGGATGATGGGATGCTCGCGGAGATCGCAGAGGCGGACTACGGCCATGATGCTGATGCTCACCTCGCGGGGCTTCGGCCGATCCGCGACCAGGGCATTGTGCCGGCACCAACGCACTGGCATCCTGCCGAAGTGCTCGAACTGATCCGCTGGTCCAACCCCGAGGACGCCAACTGGAAGCCTGGATCCACCGGCGTGCGTGGTCATCGGATGCGGGCGTTTGCCTGCGCGGCACTGCTCCGCGCCGCGGCGGAATCGACCAATGAGGAGCATGTCCGCGATGACGACGCCACCCTGGCCAAGTGCCTGGCCAGTGCGAAGGTGCTCGGTGAGGAGATGAGCGAGGCGGCCGCACGGTTCCTGACATGGCGAATCCCGCGCATGGCCCGAGAAGTCGAGTTGCTGCTCTACGGCGTCGGTCTGCTCGTAGTCGCGACCCGTCTTCGGGTCGGTCGGATCGAGGATCGCGTCCTGGGTGATACGGCGGAGTGGCTCCTCGCCGAAGAAGCCAGTTTCCGACAGGCCGTCCCATCGGAACTGTTGGGTCCGGAAGAAGCGTGTCTCTTTGGGCCGAGCTTTGGCCTGCTTCAGGGCTTCTGGCATCCGCTAGCTGCCGAGTTGATCCGTGAAGCCGCGGCCATTGGGTCCGGCGATGTTCGCGATCTGCTCGAATTCGTCGCCGCGCTCGTACTTGACGCGCGTGGTTGGTGATGAACGGCGAACCCGCGGTTTGTTCTTTCCTTGCTCCGCACGTGCCGCCGCGGATAGAATCTCGCTATCGGGGAGTCCGTGCAGTCAACCGCAACAAGAACGCCAAACGCGCGGTAGCCATGACGCCTGAACCGGTCCCTCCTGACAAAGCGTTCCCGCGGTACTGCGACCGCTGCCGGAAGAAGACGGTCTGGCCCGCGACGATCTCCTACCGCAGCCGAGTGCGGTACGAAGGCCGGCTCCACGACGTGGACACGCCGCAACTCGTCGTGCCGCGCTGTCGGGAATGCGGCGAGTTGTACTTCGACAACCACGCCGAGGAACAGGTGAGTCGGGCCGCGCGTGAGCAGTTGCGCTTGCTCCAACCTGAACAGATTCGCGGCAATCGCCTGGCCCTGAGGTTGAGCGTCCCGGTGTTGGCCGCGCGCCTGGGCGTTTCCGCCGACGACTTGAACGATTGGGAGGAAGGGTTGCTGCTTCAGCCACGCGCCGTGGACATCCTCCTCCGCGCCTACTTCGCCTTGCCGGACGTGCGTGCTGCTCTCGGTGGGCTCGACCAGAACCCGGCGTTCGAGTCCGTGGTCAGTGCATCGCCCCGATGCTGAGTCCGCAACGAATTGTCGTCTCCCTGTTCGGAAGAGAGATCAGAGAAGCGAAGCCGCCGGCACGACGCCAGGAGCGAGCCCTGTGGATACTGTTATGAAAACCCTGTGGTCGCCAGACTTCAACACGATCGACTGGAGCCTTCAATGGAGTTGACACGCTTCCAGCGCAAGAACCTGGTTGCCTACCGGCAGTACCACGACGACCCGCCGACATGGGGCGGGTATTTCCGAAGGACCTGGCATCTGTACCTGTTCATCGTCGGCTGGATCATCGGGGGAGCGCTGCTGGTCTACTGGCTCGGTTTTCCGCTGGTGAGTGCTGTCCTTCTGGGTATGTTGGCGGGGTGCTTAATAAGGGACTACGGCATGTACCGGAAGTTCCTGCAACTTTGGCCCGCCCTTGCCGAGATCCTCGACTGGGAGCGGATTGACGACTTGCTCCAGGGCAACCCCAAGCAGGAGAAAACAGGCTGACAAGTTGCTCCCCAGCAACTTCCTGTACCGGGCCGCCTTATTCGGGAAGAATTCGGATGAGAAAGCAGGACTTCGAGAACCTGGTCGAAAGCATCCGGCAGGCTGGCCGTATCCGGTGCGGGGAAGCGGAGTCGAGTCGCGTGACGGAGTTCGCGCCCGCGGACGTGGAGACGATCCGAGGGCGACGCGGAGTGCGACCAATGGCGGAGTATGCCAGCATGATCTTCTTCCACTTGGGCCGGTTCGACCTCGATGCCGCCGCAGCTGCCCTGGCCGACCGCGGTTTATCGGTCCGGCGGAGTGACAACGAACTAACGGTTGGCTTCCGGAGAGGCCCACTGCTGCGGGTCGCTTACGTCCGAGAGAGTTACATCCAACAGGAGGCCCAGGAAATCAGTGCCGGTACTTCGCACGCGGCTGCGATGGGTCGGTGCGATGTCCGGTTCGAGATCCTGATCGATGACTTGGACGCGGTCCTCGACGAGATCAACACGCTGATTGACGTACAGGCCACACTCCAAGACGCTACCGAAGGGTTCCTGTTCAACACCTGGAACGGTAAGCTGTCCGGCCCGGGGATTGAACACGACTAACTAATGCTACATCTGTCCGCGGCGGCATTGATCGCGCGGCGGAGGAATTGGGCCAGTACGATGGTTGGCATGTAGCGTGCCCTCCCAGCAGAATCATCCGAGTGAGAGGGATCCCGTGAACGAGTGGAGGCTGCCATCGATGTCATTCTGCCGCTGGGGTGTGGTCGGCGTTGCCCTGTCCCTGTTGGCATTCGCGATCACCGGCACGGATGGCGCGGAGGGACCGGCTACCGCCGATCCGAAGAACGATTACGCCACCGTCGTTCAGCCGCTCGTCAAGCAGTACTGCCTCTCCTGCCACTCCACGAAGGTCAAGAAGGGCGACCTCGATCTGGAGCGATTCGCGTCGATCAGCCACGTGCGCAAGGACCTCAAGCCGTGGCAGGCGATGATCGAGATGCTGGAAACCGGCGAGATGCCGCCGAAGAACAAACCCCAGCCGACGGCCGACGAACGCAAACGGCTGCTCGCCTGGGTGCGCGGTTTCCTTGACGCAGAGGCACGAGCCCGCGCCGGCGACCCGGGGCCGGCCGTGCTGCGCCGGCTCAGCAACGCCGAGTACAACTGCACGATCCGCGACCTGGCCGGCGTCGATCTTCAGCCCGCGCGCGACTTCCCGGCCGACGGGGCGGCCGGCGAAGGCTTCACCAACGCGGCCGAAGCGCTCTCGATGTCGCCGGCGCTGATCGACAAGTACCTCGGCGCGGCGAAGGACATGGCGGATCATGCCGTGCTGCTGCCCGACGGCTTTCGCTTCTCCTCAGCGAAAACGCGGCGCGACTGGACCAACGACAACCAGGCCGAGCTGCGCTCCTTTTTCGCGAAATACACCGCCGACGGCCGACTGCCCCTCCAGCCGTACCTGACGGCCGCCGTCCGACACCGGGACGACCTGCTCGCCGGCAAGGTCACGCTGGAAGCCGTCGCGGCGAAAGAACAGCTCAACGCGAAGTATCTCGGGATCCTGTGGCGGACCTTGACGGACGAATCTCCCTCCTTCCCGCTAGACCGAGTCCGCGCCCGCTGGCGGCGGGCGTCGGAGAAGGATGTCGCGGCGCTGGGGGCCGAGGTTTCCGCCTGGCAGGGGCCGTTGTGGAAGTTCGTTCCGATCGGCAGCTACAGGGACAGGAACACGGTCCGGCAGGTGGCGAATGATCCCACGGTGGCGGAGACGCAAACGCTGAAATTCAGCCTCAAGCCGGTCCCCGGACAGAGCGAGGTGGTGCTGCACCTCGCGGCCCGCGACTTCACCGCGGGGGGCACGGGTGGTCACGTCGTCTGGCACCGGCCGCGCTTTGAAGGGGCCACCAAGCCGCCGCTCCTCCTGCGCGATTACGCTCAGTTCGGCCCGCAGTACGAAGTCGATTTCCCCGCGGTGTTCGCCGACACCGCCAAGTACCTCGCCGCGGCGGTGGAGGGAGTCAACGACCGCAAACTCTCCGCGGACGACCTCGCGAAAAAGCACGGCCTGGACGCGGCTCTGCTGAAGCGCTGGATCGACGTGCTGGCGCTCACCGGCAAGGCGCCGGGAGCGGAAGACCCCGGGAGAGAGGTCCCCGCGGTCGCCGTCGAATTACTCGGCGAAAAGCTCCCGAAGAACGAGCAGAAACCGGCGATCAACGGCTGGAAGAAGAAGGGCGCCGACCTGCCGGTCCTGATCACCAACTCCTCGGACAAGACCGAAAATGTCCCCGGCCGCGTGTCGCCGCACAAGGTCACGGTGCATCCGACCCCGACGGAGTTCGTGGCGGCGGTCTGGACGAGTCCGCTGGAAGGGCGCGTCCGCGTCACCGCGAAGGTCGCTCACGCCCACCCGGCCTGCGGCAACGGCGTCGCCTGGTGGCTGGAGCACCGCAAGGGGGAGCGGGCCGCCGTCCTCGCCGAGGGGGCCATCGACATCGGCGGAGAGGCGCAGCTCGCTCCCAGGAGCCTGAAAGTCGCAAAAGGGGACCGCGTCCTCCTGGTCGTGGATGCGCGGGACGGCAACCACAGTTGCGACCTCACCGAAATCACGTTTGCCATCACCGAAAACGAGAAGCCGGCCCGGACCTGGGATTTGGCCGCCGACGTGGCCGACAACGTCCTCGACGGCAACCCCCACGCCGACAAGCTCGGCAACAAGGAGGTCTGGAGTTTCGTCAAGGGACCGACCAGGCCGGTGAGGGGCCTCCCCTCCGGTGCGACCATCCCCGCGGACTCCGTCCTGGGCCGCTGGCGTGACGCGGCCGCCGACCCCGCGCGGCAGGCGGAAGCCGCCAAGCTGGCCGAACAGGTCAAGGCCCTGCTGGCGGGGCCCCGGCCGCTCCGGGAAAAGCACCCGGATCGCATCCTTTATGACAACCTGGTGTCGGTGGACAGTCCTCTGCTCCGGGGGCTCGACCTCGCGCGCCTAACCAGGGAGCGGCCCGCGGCCAAGCGCTACGGCCTGGAGCAAGCGGCGTTCGGCCGTCACCCGCTGGGCAAGCCCGCCGAGGAATCCAGCCTCGTCGTCGCGGCGAACTCCGTGACCGAGGTGCGGCTCCCGGCCGCGCTGTTCCGCGAGCGCGAGTTCGTGGTCGAAGGCCGGCTCGACCCGGCCGCCGGGGACCGTGTCGTGCAGCTCCAGGTGCTGACCGCGCCGCCGGTCCCGGACGTGCCCTGGGACGGCAAGAGCCCGGTGGTGGCGCCGGCCGGCAGCCCGGCCCACAAGCGACTGCTCCAGGGATTCGCGGCTTTTCGCGATTGCTTTCCGCAGTTCATCTGCTACCCTCGGATCATCCCCGATGACGAGGTCGTCTGCCTGAAGCTCTACCACCGCGAGGACGAACCACTGATGCGCTTGTTCCTCGACGACGAGCAGAAGCGCCGCCTCGACCGACTCTGGGAGGAGCATCGCTTCATCACCCAGTGGCCGGTGACGGAACACAAGAACCTGCCGCTCTTCATCGGTTTCGTGACCCAGGATCAACCCAAGGCACTCGTCATCTATTTCGAGGGCCTGCGCGAGCCGTTCCGCAAACGCAGTGAGGAATTCGAGAAGGAAGTCGAAGCGGCGGCCCCGAAGCAGCTCGAGGCGCTCGTCGGGCTCGCGGGGCGGGCCTATCGCCGCCCTCTGCGAGACGGAGAAAAAGCCGATCTCCTGCGGCTGTATTCGGTACTGCGGAAGAAGGACATCTCCCACGAGGAAGCGTTCCGCACCGTCCTGGCGCGCGTTCTGGTATCGCCGTCGTTCCTCTTCCGCCTGGAGCAACCGCCGCCGGGGAAAGAGCCGCGCCCCGTCAACGATTGGGAGCTGGCCGCCCGACTCAGCTACTTCCTCTGGTCGTCGATCCCCGACGAGGAGCTGCGCCGGGAGGCGGCCGCCGGTCGGTTGCACGAAGCTAAGGTGCTCGTCCAGCAAACGCAACGGATGCTGAAGGACGAACGGCTGCGGGCGCTGGCGATCGAGTTCGGCACGCAATGGATTCACGTGCGCGGCTTCGACGAGCTGAAGGAGAAGAACGAGAAGCTGTTCCCGACCTTCGACGACAAGCTGCGCAAGGCGATCTACGAGGAATCGGTCCTGTTCTTCCAGGACCTCTTCCAGGGGGATCAGCCGGTGACGCGGGTCCTCGACGCCGACTACACGTTCCTCAACGAGACATTGGCGAAGCACTACGGCATCCCTGGCGTCATCGGGCCGCAATGGCGCAAGGTCGAGAGGGTCAAGAAATACGGGCGCGGCGGCATCCTGGGGTTGGCGAGCGTCCAGGCCAAGGAATCCGGCGCCTCGCGGACCAGCCCGGTTCTCCGCGGCAACTGGGTCGTGGAGACGCTGCTCGGCGAGAAGCTCCCCCGCCCGCCGCCGAACGTGCCCCGTCTTCCCGAAGAGGAGGGCGGCACCGATGGCCTGACGATGCGGCAACTGGTCGAAAAGCACACACGGGTTGCGGAATGTGCGGTTTGCCACCAGCGCATCGATCCGTTCGGCTTCGCCCTGGAGCGGTACGACCCCATCGGCCGGTTGCGCGAGAAGGACTTCGGCGGACTGGCGCTCGACTCTCGCGTCAAGCTCAAGGACGGGACGGCATTTGAAGGGATCGACGGGCTGCGCGACTACCTGCTGACGAAGAAGAAGGGCGTGATCGTGCGGCTCTTCTGCCGGCGACTGCTCGGCTACGCCCTGGGGCGGGCCGTCAGCCTGTCGGACCAGACGCTGATCGACGAGATGGTCGCGGCGCTGAACGACAAGGACGCGCGGCTGTCGGCCGCAGTCCTGGCGATCGTGCGAAGTCCGCAGTTTCGATCGATCCGCGGCAGCGACTTTAGCAACAGCGAATAGGACCCCTGCCGGCTTGCCCGGCAGGTGAACCAGGTCGTAGGCTAACAGAGGGGAAATGAGATGTTTTTCTTCTGCCCACGTTCTAGCCGCCGACCTGCTTCACCTGCCGGGCAAGCCGGCAGGGGTCGAGGGGGCGCTGTACCACGCCGGGTTAGCCACCGACCTTCTTCACCTGCCGGGCAAGCCGGCAGGGGTCGATAAACAGGGAGAATTCACCATGACCGATCATCCATTCTCGCAATTCTATCCCCTGTCGCGGCGGGCTTTCCTGCGCGGCGTCGGCGTGACGATGTCGCTGCCGTGGCTGGAGTCGCTGCCGGTCTGGGGCGACGAGAAGCCGAAGGACCGCTCCTCGGAGCCGCCGGTGCGCCTCGCGTGCCTGTTCTCCGGCAACGGCTACCACAGCAAGGAATGGTGGGCGAAGGGCGAAGGCGAAGGGATGGAACTGGGCAAGGTCCTCGAGCCGCTACGGCCGTACCGGCAGAAGATGCTGTTCCTGCGCGGCCTGTACAACGCCGAGGCGCTGATCGGCGGCATTCACAGCTGCCAGACCGGCAACCTGCTCACGGGGGCCCATCTCGCCAGCGGCGGCGAGATCCGCTCCGGCGTCAGCATGGACCAGGTCGTCGCCCAGCGCCTGGGCGAGCAGACCAAGGTACCCAGCCTGGTGCTGGGCTGCGAACAGTCGATCGCGGCACTGCACAAGAATTACTCGATGATTTACAGCTCGCACATCTCGTGGAGTTCGGACACGACGCCGACGCCGCTGGAACTCTATCCCGCCCTGGCCTTCGACCGCCTCTTCCGCGACGAGGTCGGGCGGGCCGACAAGAGCGTGCTCGACTCGGTCCTCGAAGAGGCCAACGGCCTGCGCAACAAGGTCAGCCAGTCCGACCAGCGCCGGCTCGACGACTACCTGTCTTCCGTGCGCGAGGTGGAGCAGCGGATCGACCGGGCCGGCAAGGACCGCCGGCTGCAAGGCTGGCGGCCGACGCTGGCCAAGCCGGACATGCCGCGCCCCGCCGACGGCATCCCGCAGGACATCGACCAGCACATGCGGCTGATGGCCGACATCCTCGTCCTCGCCTTCCGCACCGACACCACCCGGGTCTGCACGCTGAAACTGAATAACGACCACTCGTCGCTGCGCTTCCCGCACCTGAAGGTGGACTACATGATCCACCACCTGCTGTCGCACACCGACTCGGCGGACTGGCTGAAGGTGAACCAGTTCTTCACGCAGCAGGTGGCCTACATCGCGGAAAAGCTCGACCAGGTCAAGGAGGGCGAGCGGACGCTGCTGGACAACTCGATGATCCTGTTCCTCTCCAGCATGATGACCGGCAACCACAACAACGACCAGCTGCCGGTGGTGCTGCTCGGCCGCGGCGGCGGACAGGTGCGGACGGGTCGCGTCCTCGACTACCTCGGCAAGCCGAATCGCAAGATGTGCAGCCTCTACCTGTCGCTGATGGACAAGATGGGCGTGCGCCTCGACAGTTTCGGCGACTCAAAGGAGCGGCTGACGGATGTTTAGCGGGCGCTCGCAGAGCGGCGCCGAGAAACGCCGCTCTGCGAGCGCCCGCTAAGAAATCAGTTCACTAATGGCGAGCGGCGCGGCGTCAGCCCGCCGGCGAAGCCGAAACCGGCGGGCTGACGCCGCGCCGCTCGCCATTCGTGAAACAGTTTCTAAACGGACTCCCCTTACGCAAGGATCGCCCGGATCGGCGTGCCGTGGTCGATCTCCAGCCGCTTGTGCCCCGGCACCTCCAGCTTGCGCGGGTCGAGGCCGAGTTGGTGCAGGACGGTGGCGTGGACGTCGGTGACGTAGTGGCGGTCCTCGGCGGCGTGGAAGCCGATCTCGTCGGTACTGCCGTGGACGACGCCCCCCTTGATGCCGCCGCCCGCCAGCCACACCGAGAAGCCGTAAGGGTGGTGGTCGCGGCCGTCGGCGTTTTCCGCCCCCGGCGTCCGGCCGAACTCCGTCGCCCACACGACCAGGGTCTCATCGAGCAGGCCGCGCCGCTTCAGGTCCTTTAGCAATCCGGCGATCGGCGCATCGACGGCGGCGCAGTTGGAGCCGTGGTTCTGCTTCAACTTCCCATGCGCGTCCCAACCGCCGCCCCCGCCGCCGCCGTGATAGATCTGCACGAAGCGCACGCCGCGCTCGACCAACCGCCGCGCCGCCAGGCACTGGGCCCCGAAAGGCCGCGCGCCCGGGTCCTCCAATCCGTACAGCCGTTGCGTCGCCGCGGTTTCGGCCTGCAGGTTCATCACCTCGGGCACGGTCATCTGCATTCGCGCCGCCAGCTCGTAGGACTTCACCCGCGCGCGCATCGCCGGGTCCGCGGGGTACTCCACCGCCGCGAGCCCGTTCAGGTCGCGGAGCAGGTCGAACTGTCCCTGGCGCTCCTCGCGCGTCACGGTCGCGCCGGGGGTGCCGAACGGCAGCGGGTTGCGCGGATCGACCGTCAGCGGCACGGCGGCGTGCTCCGGGCCGAGGTAGCTGGCCCCGTGCGTGGCCACGCCGCCGCAGCAGTCACCCGGCGGCGAGCCGAGGACGACGAATTGCGGCAGGTTGTCACTCAGGGCCCCGAGGCCGTAATGCACCCAGGCGCCGACGGTCGGGAAGAAGCCCTCGAAAACGTGGCGGCCGGTGTGAAATTGCAGCTGCGCGGCGTGGTCGTTGTCGGTCGTCCACATCGAGCGGACCACGGCCAGGTCATTGGCACAGGTGGCCAGCTGCGGCCACCAGTCGCTGATCTCCATCCCACTTTGCCCGTGCTTCTTGAAGCCGATCTGCTGCGGGTACAGCTTGTTCATCAGCGCCCGCGGCGTGCCGGCGAAGTCGCGAACGTTCTTGCGGTAATACGGAGACTCGACGACGGCCTTCTTGAAGGGCGACTCGTCAATGGTCTTGCCGGCGTACTTTGTAAGGGCCGGCTTGGGGTCGAAGCTCTCCAGGTGACTGACGCCGCCGAGCATGAACAGCCAGATGACGTTCTTCGCCTTCGGGGGGAAGTGCGGTTTGCCGTCCGGCACCGCCTCGACCCCCGCGGGACCAGCGCGCGCGACGGCGTCGCGGTGCAGCATCGCCCCCAGGGCCAGGCCGGTGAAGCCGAGCCCCACGTCGGCCAGGAAGGTCCGGCGGCTGACGCGGCCGCAGGAACTGCCGGAGTGGAGGGAAGGTTGCATCGCGCGGCCCTCAACGGATCGTGACGAAGTCGTTGTGATTGAAGAGAACAAGGATCAAGTTTTCGCGGGCGCGCTGCGCCGGGTCGCCGGAGGGCGGGACCACGGCGTCGGGGCCGGCGGGGAAGGCGGTCAGTTTCCCCGGCTCCTTCAGCAGCGCCGCCTGCTCGCTCAGGAAGCGCTCGCAGCGGGTCCGCTCCTCGGCGGTCGGCGCCCGGCCCAGCACCTGCTCGAACCCCGCTGTCACGAAGGCCGACGCGCCGGCTCCCTCCGGGGAGGCGGCGAGGCGCTTCGCCAGCAGACGCGACTGGCTTAGCGCCAGGGCGCTATTGTGTAGCGCCAGCGCCTGCTGCGGGACGACGCTCTCGCGCCGCTCGTAGCACTCCGTCGGGCTGGCGGGGTCGAACTGATCCAGGAACATCATCTTGTATTCGGTGTTGAAGCGGAAGTAGATGCTTCGGCGGTGCGAGGTCTGGCCGAGCTTCTCGTCGAGGATCGGGCCGCCCTGGCGCGCGTCCAACTCGCCAGCCACAGCCAGGAGACTGTCGCGCACCACCTCGCCCTCCATGCGCCGCGCGTTCATGCCCCACAGGTAACGGTTCTCCGGGTCGGCGGCGAGATTGGCCGCGAGCGGTCGGGCGCTCACCGAGGCCAATCGGTAGGTGTGCGAGGTGACGATCAGCCGGTGCAACTTCTTCATGCTCCAGCCGTCCTCCATGAACTGCACGGCCAAGAAGTCGAGCAGCTCGGGGTGAGTGGGCTGCTTGCCGTTGAGGCCGAAGTTGACGACGGTCGGCACCAGCGGTTTGCCGAAGTGACGCATCCAGACCTGGTTCACGGCCACGCGCGCGGTCAGCGGGTTGTCGCGGCGCGTGACCCAGCGCGCCAGGGCGAGACGGCGGCCGGTGCTCCCCGTCGGGTTGACGACCACCAGCGGCGTGTACGACGGGTCCTCTCGCTCGGCCGCGGCCTGGGCGTCAGCCAGCGCCTTCCGCGCCGCGGCCAGCTTCTGCTCGGCGTCGGCGAGCGCCTTCTTGCCCGCCGCGTCCTGGGATGCGGCGCGCGCGGCGGCGACGGCCTCCTCGGCCCGCAGCAGCGCCTCCCGGGCCGCCAGCGCCGCGGCCTGGCGCTCGGCCTTCCCCGCGGCCAGCGCCAGGGTACGGGCGGCCGGGTCGGGCGGGTCGGCAAACTTGGCCCGTTCCGCGGCGACCCGCGCCTCGACAGCGGCCAGCACCGCCCGAGCCCGGGTGGCCTTCACGCCATCTCCCGCCATCGCCAATTCGCCGCGTGTACGCCGCAGGGCCTCCTCGGCGGCCGGGCCGAGGGACGCGGCAAAGTCGCGCGGCGTGAACTTGACCGGCTCCACCCGGGCCTCGCCGCCGAGCGCCGCCGGCACCCCGGGTGTCAGCGGATGTTCTTTGTCCGGATTGCGGTCGTCGCCGCGCACGAACAGGTAGGTCGGGGCGTCGGACCGGGCCTCGAAGGCACGGGCGACACCGTCCTTCATCACGTCGGGTTGACCGGGCAGCGGGTCGATGCGGATGTCGTGCGGCTCGAAGAAGGCGCGGAAGCGGTAATAGTCCTGCTGGCTGATGGGGTCGTACTTATGATCGTGACAGCGGGCGCAGCGCAGAGTGATGCCGAGGAAGCCGGCCGCGGTGTGCTCGACCGTGTCCTGCAGCCAGGCGTTGCGGTTGAACTTGTACCAGTTGCGCGCCAGAAAACCGGTCGCGCGCAAGGTGTCGCGGTCGGCCGGGGCCACCTCGTCGCCGGCCAGCATCTCGACGATCATGCGGTCGTAGCCCTTGTCGGCGTTAAGCGACTCGATGACCCAGTCGCGCCAGCGCCAGATGTGCCGCTGGCTATAGCGGTACTCCTCGCCCAGGCCGAACGGGTCGCTGTAGCGCCAGACGTCGAGCCAGTGCCGTCCCCAGCGCTCGCCGTATTGCGGCGATGCCAGCAGGCGATCAACCACCTTTTCGTAGGCGTCGGGGGAACTGTCCGCGAGGAAGGCGTGCAAGTCCTCGCGAGTCGGAGGCAGCCCGACCAGGTCGAGGTACACGCGCCGGAGCAGGGTCGTCCGGTCGGCGGGCGGGTTGGGCGTCAGCCCGTGTCGCGCCCATTCCGCAGCCACGAAGGCGTCGATGGGGTTTCGCACCGGGCCGGCGCCGGTGAGCCGCGGCAGCACGGGGTGGACGGGCGGCCGAAAAGCCCAGTGGTTTCGCGGATCGTCGGGGACCGGCTCATCGGGGGCGTTGGCCCCCTGGTCGATCCACGCCCTGAGGACGGCGACGTCCTTGTCCGACAGCGCCGCCCCCTCGCTCTCCGGAGGCATACGCGGCCGGTCGGCGCCAAGGAGCGCCTGCATCAGGAGAGACGCGGCACTCTTGCCGGGGACGACGGCGGGACCGTGCTTGCCGCCCTTGCGGATCAAGGAGGCGGCGTCGAGGCGCAGGCCGGACTTCTGGCGAACCGCGGAGTGACAGGTGTAGCAGTGGGCGCTGAGGATCGGCTTAACCTCGCGGACGTAATCGACCTCGGCCGCGGGCAATGCGGGGGCCGCGACAATCGTTGCGAGGGTGGTCAGGAGAGCAGTTCGCATGGCACCACTACGTGGAGGGGCAGGGACGACAAGCGGATCATACCCGAAGGGATGCCCTGGGTGAAATTGATTGTCGGAATGGAACACGACGCAACCCGGACCCCGACAGCCGGCCGGCTTTCTCCTTGCATCCGCTCGAGGCCCCCATCATGATGGGGCAGGTTTGCTCTCCGCCCGCCCTCCCGCTGTCC
>DATFNV010000278.1:0-17626 GCA_035266225.1 Gemmataceae bacterium | reverse complement strand
GGCGGTGGCGGCCGGTTCCGGGCGCTGCGGCGGGGTGGTGAAGTCGAGATCGAGGTTCTGCTCCTTTGCGAAGCGCACGAACTCCCACACGTCGGCGAAGGTGCGGCGGTAGTGGTTGCCGAGATGGTCGAGGATAATGCGGCGGACCTTGCCTACGCAGGCCGGCCTCTTCAGCAACTCAACGAGTTGCTGCGTGGATAGGCGGCAGGGGAGCGGACCGGCGGCGGGGATGAGGAGGGCGAGGATGGTGAGCGGGTGGCCGGTGCCGGCCGGGAGGGCCACCGCGGAGGCAACCGTTGTGGTACGAGAGGGGATTTCCGCGCGAGGAACGGCGGACAGCAGTGCCGATAGGGGCTGCGCACGCCAAGGCAAGAGGTCCTCGGGGTCGTCCATTCCCTGGATGAGGGTAGCAGCGGCCTGCGCGGCGTCCTTGGCTTCCAGGCGTGCCGCCACCGCCGACAGACCCTCCGCCAGCGGACCCAAGGGGACTGATGGGTTATCGGTGTCCTTGAGGGCCTGGGCCAGGGTGGTAGCGGCCTGCGCGACGTCCTTGGCTTCCAGGCGCGCCGCCACTGCCGACAGACCCCACGCCAGGTACTGCAAGGCGCGTGGGTCCTTGGTGTCCTTGCTAACCTGGAGGAGGGTGGTCGCGGCCTGGGCGGTGACGGTGGCGGCGTCGTTGGCTTCCATGCGCGCCGCCACTGCCGACAGACCCTCAGCCAGCGAACGCAAGGCGAGGGGTTCCTTGGTGTCCTTGATGGCGCGGAGCAGGGTAGTCGCGGCCTGCGCGGCGACGGTCGCGGCGTCCTGGGCTTCCATGCGGGCCGCCAGCGCCGACAAACCCCACGCCAGCGAACGTAAGGCGTCTGCGTTCTTGGTGTCCCTGATGACCGGGAGGAGGGTGGCAGCGGCCTGGGCAGTGACGGTAGCGGCGTCCCTCGCTTCCATGCGCGCCGCCACCGCCGATAGACCCTCAGCCAGCGAACGCAAGGCGAGGGGTTCCTTGGTGTCCTTGATGACCTGCACCAGGGTGGTAGCGGCCTGCGCGGCGTCCCCGGCTTCCAGGCGCGCCGCCACCGCCGACAGACCCCACGGCAGGTACTGCAAGGCGTCTGCGTTCTTGGTGTCCTTGATGACCCTGACGAGGGTGGTAGCGGCCTGCGCGGCGTCCTTGGCTTCCAGGCGCGCCGCCACCGCCGACAGACTCCACACCAGCGAACGCAAGGCGCCGGCGTTCTTGGTGTCCTTGATGACCTGGACGAGGGTGGTCGCGGCCTGCGCGGCGTCCTTGGCTTCTAGGCGCGCCGCCACCGCCGACAGACCCAGCGCCAACGAGTACAAGGCGTCTGCGTTCTTGGTGTCCTTGCTGACCTGGACGAGGGTGGTCGCGGCTTGAGCGGCGACGGTAGCGGCGGCCTCGGCTTCCAGGTGCGCCGCCACCGCTGACAGACCCGACGCCAGCCGCCACAAGGCGGAGGGTTCCTTGGTGTCCTTCATGGCCTGGACGAGGGTGGTCGCGGCTTGGGCGGCGACGGTAGCGGCGGCCTCGGCTTCCAGGTGCGCCGCCACCGCCGCCAGAGCCTCCGCCAGGGACGGCAACTGGCCTGGGAACGTGGTGTCCTTCATGGCCTGGACGAGGATGTTCGCGGCCTGCGCGGCGACGGTAGTGACGTCCTTGGCTTCCATGCGGGCCACCACCGCCGATAGACCCTCCGTCAGGTAGGGCAAGCTGAGTGAATTCATGTCCTTGATCGCCTGGACGAGGGTGGTCGCGGCCTGCGCGGTGACGGTAGCAGCGTCATGGGCTTCCATGCGCCCCGCCACCGCCGACAGACCCTTGGCCAGCGAGCGCAAGGCGAGGGGTTCCTTGGTGCCTTTCATCGCCTGGACGAGGGTGGTCGCGGCCTGCGCGGCGACGGTAGCGGCGTCCTTCGCGTCCAGGCGCGCCACCACCGCCGACAGACCCCCCGCCAGCGAATCCAAGGCGCGTGGGTCCCTTGCATCCGTAATGGCGCGGGTGAGTTGCTTTGCCGTCCGTCGCGCGGCGGAGTTGCTCAGGCCATCCCAAGCGGACGCGGCGAGCGCCAGGTCCCTCTTCTGCTCGTCGCCGAGGGCGGGATCATCCAGCCGGGCCATCAGCACCGCCTCGACCTCCGCGCGCCGCTCGGCGTCCAGTCCCACGGCCGCAGACAGGGCCAGTGACGCCCGGTCTCGCAGCTGCCGACTGGTCGCCGGGGTGCGGGACGCTTCCTCGACGAAGCGGTAGCCCAGGCGCCCGCGGCGGTTCGTCGCCAACTCCCACAGGGCTTCCCACTCTGGCTCGGTCACCCGGCGGTTGAAGGCGTTCTGCAACCCGAGAGGACGGAGCAGACTCTGGGCCAGCGTCGTCTCCAACTCGTCGCGCGAGCGTTTCAGATCTTCGACGGTCAGCTTCAAGTCGTCGCGCGAGTGCTTCAAGTCGTCATTGGCGGTCGCCAACTCATTCCCCTTCGCGATGGCGGCGGCCTCGTTCTTCTTCGCCAGTTCCGCCTGCTGCCGCTCGGCGATGCCGAAGCCCGTCGAGACTCCCGTCCCGGCGAGCAGCGCCAGCACCACCACGGCTGTCATCCCGGCCAGCACCGGGTTGCGGCGCACCCACCGCGCCGCCCGCTCCAGCCGGCCCACCGGCCGCGCCACGATCGGACGACCCGCCAGGAACCGCCGCAGGTCGTCGGCCAGCGCCGCCGCCGACTCGTAGCGCCGGGCCGCCTCCTTCCGCAGACACTTCAGGCAGATGGTGTTGAGGTCGCGCGGGATGCTGTCGTTGAGGCGGCGCGGTGGCCGGGGCTCGTCGTGCAGCACCTGGTGCAGCAGCATCCGCTGCGTCCCGCGGAACGGCAGCTCTCCGGTCAGCAGCTCGTAGAGCACCACGCCGAGGCTGTAGACGTCGCCGCGGCCATCGACGCTGTGCCCCTCGCCGCGGGCCTGCTCGGGACTCATGTAGGCCGGCGTGCCCAGCACCTGCCCCTCGATGGTCATGGTGATCTCGCCGGCCTCACGCTTGGCCAGGCCGAAGTCCATCACGCACGGCTTGCCATCGTCGCCGATCATGATGTTCGACGGCTTCACGTCGCGATGCACCACGCCCCGCTCGTGGGCGTACTGCAAGGCGTCGGCGACGGCCGCGACCAACTCGGCGGCCTCGCGGAAACCCGGCCGCCGCGCCGACAGCAGGTCGGCGAGCGTCACTCCGCGCACAAAGTCGCTGACGAGATACGGCACGCCGTCCGTCTCGCCGACCTCATGAATGGAGACGATGGACGGATGGCGCAGTTGTGCAACGCTGCGCGCCTCGCGCAGGAAGCGGTCGAGTTCCTGCGGCCCGGCCAGGTTGCCGGCGCGCGGCACCTTGATGGCCACGGTGCGATCCAGCTCCGGGTCGCGGGCCTTGTAGACGGTGCCGAACGCCCCCTGTCCCAGCGTCTCGATGAGGGTAAACTTGCCGAGTTTCTGGCCGGCGCTGTTTTCCGAGCCGGTGGTCGCGCCCGTCTCCAGGCGGAAGCTGGAGCCGCAGGAGGGGCAGGCGATCTCCTCGCGCGGGGTGATCTGCACGACCTCGATAGGATTATGGCAATGGGGGCAGATGATGTGCATGGGCCGGGCTCCGTTCGCCGCTGGGGCTGTCGGACTGTTCCTCAGACGATCTTCCCGAGGGGAAAACTTCCTGAGGCATCGGTTTCGACTTCTGGGAGGTGATTGTACCCCAGGCGATGCCGATTGGAACGCTTTTTCCCTCAGGCGTCGGGTCCGGCTCGGCAAGCCGGGCCTACCCCATGCGGGCAGCACCCCCGTCCAGCACCGTCACCGTGCCGCCGCCGCCATCGACGCCCAGCCGCTGGCCCGTTTTCAGCCGCTTGGAGCATGGCCGCTGATGCGTAGGTTTCTCCCGCCTACCTGCCGTGGTATAATCCCCGGTGAAGGAAGCAAGGGATGGGTCCCTGGTGAAACATGCCCACCATCTATCGCTCGATGTTGGCCGACCGAGATCGGCCGATCATTGGGAATGCCGCCACCGCGCTTGGCGTGCGCCTACCGCCGGACCCGAAACCGGACGTCTCGGTCAATGCCGACGGGACCGTGTCGCCTCGGACAGGCGGCATGTCCGTGGCGCCTTCCTGGCGTCATTTGCCGGTCTGGCGCATTCCTCGTCGCCTCAGCACGAAGTTCCTCGACGCGAGGGGCATCCAGGGGGCAAGCGGCTCCAACAATCTCGTCTGCTGGCGGTTGGGGGAAGGGCCTTTCGCAGAGGCGCCCATCGGCGACCGCCTGCTGTTTCGCCCCGACCCCGATCGGCCGGATTCTCACGGCTTTGTTGAGCCATTGGCTCAACTCCCGCTCACCGAGTATCAAGCGGCCCTGGCGAATACGAGAGATCAGTGGCAACGGGACGAGGATTGAATCATGACCGCACCGACTGCTCCCAAAGCCGCGTTCCAGGCTTGCGTTGCCAAGCTCCTTGACCTCCATTTCATCCGAGGCATTGCCGCTGAAGACAGCCCGCAGGCGGAAGCTCTGCGTGATGAGATGGACCCCCTCTGGCAGGCGATGACGGAGGAGGAACGCGGCAGGATCGGTGCCCTTTCCGAGGACCTGGCCGTGATCGCGGAAGGCGGCCCGAGCCCTGTGACAATGTCCGCGGAGGAGCGGGCGGTTTCCGAGGCGAGGTGGCAGACAGCCTATGCGAGCCAGGACTGGGACAGCCTGCTCGATCTCCTCCGACGCCCCCAATCCGACCGCGCGCCCGACGAAGTCGCTTTTTTGCAGGCCCAGTTCTGGGAGCGACTCGCTGGTCCGGACGCGGCCCTGGTTTTCCTGAAGGAGGCAGCCCGCCTCAACCCTGCAACGTACTCGAACGTCGTTGCGGCTCTGGAGTGGCGGACGAGAGCGGAACGCGAGTTGGTCCACCACATTACCGTTCCAACGGAAGGGCCGGAGACGAACCTACCAAGCGCCAGTCCAACTCCCGCAAGATAAGGGCTCGGCAAGCCGGACCTACCCCATGCGGGCAGCACCCCCGTCCAGCACCGTCACCGTGCCGCCGCCGCCATCGACGCGCAGCCGCTGGCCGGTCTTCAGCTGCTTGTGGACGCCGCTCAACCCCGCCACCCCCGGCATCGCCTCAGGGCAGCAGACCTTCGGCACGCAGCAGTTGGTAGTAGTCGCTCATGGAAACGATTCGCAACCCTTCATACGGATGCAGCGCCAGCAGATGGGCATCGTTGGTCACGAGGTAGCCGGCGCCGGCCGCCAAGGCGGCTTGAAGGATCGGGCTGTCGGCCGGATCGTCCGCAACGGCATGTCGGGAAGGGGGCGGGTTCAGCAGGAAGGCCCGCTGGGCGACCCGTTGGCGCGACAGCCGAGCCAGGCGGGACGGGAAGCCCAGTTTCTCGGTGAGGACACGCTCCAGCTCGTCGAGCAGGTAAGTGCTGGCGCTAATGCGCCAGGCGGCATGCTCGGTCGCCTCCAGCATCCGCTCGACGCCCGCGCCCAGGAGCGCCTCGGCGGCGTAGACGCAGGTGTCGAAGAAGACCTTCATGAGGGATGGCGCAGCTCCTCGATGGCGCGGTCGATGGCCGCCTGGTCGATCCCGCCGGCACCGGCGGCGCGGCGTGCTGTCGCCGCCGCGAGCCGCCACTCGTCCTCGGCCAGCTCGGCCAGCCGAGCCTCGAGCAGGAGGCGATCCTCGTCGGGAAGCTGTTGGATGCGCTGGAGGATTTCTTGGACGGCAGACTGGCTCATGGTTGAACTCGTTCTGTTGAATCGCCCCGCCGGATCGGCCATCCGACCTGTCGCCCGTCTTCGCCTTGATCCTACTGCGTCCCGCCTTTCTAAAGACACTCCTCGGCGAGCCGCCGGGCTTGTCCCGGTGGTCTGGACGGCGGGGACAAGCCCCGCCGCTCACTGCGTGTGGCATTAGAAAGGCGGGACGCAGTAACTCAGCACGGACAACCCGACAAGAGGTTGTGGCGGGAAGAGAAAGTGTCGGCCGATGGGGACAGGTCGGCCGATGGGCGCCGATGGGGACAGTTTAAGTAAGTCCTTGCTGGGGAGATGATTATGGCGACAACACTCGCACGGGCCACGGCGAAGGCGCGCCGCTCCCACCGGAGGCACAGGTGCAGGCACAGGGCCGGGTCGGTGGGGGGTTCCCCCCGCCGCCGATCCGGCCCTTGCTCCCCCTGCTCCCCGTCACCTTGCTCCCGAGATTACCGTAACCCGCTCGCCGTGGTTCAGGCAAAAAGCCCTGGAGGCCGCTTCCACCCTGCGAACGAGGGCAGTAACATAAGAAGTGCAGGTTGGCGGACACAGGGGAAGCGAGCAGCGGAGGCGGAACCATGCCGGCGATTTCGCGACACGAGGCAGTCCGGAGGTTGTTGCGCGAAGTCGCGTCGCTGCCAGCGGATGACCTTGCCGAGGTCTACAACGAGTTGTTTCCGAGCCAGCCCACGACGGAGGACCAGGCGCGGCAGAACAGAACGGGTCTTCTGGACCGGATCACCGATCACGTCAACCGAGGGCTTCATCCCGAAGAGATCGTCAGTCTGTGGAATGTCGTATTTCCGAAGGATCGCCACGTCTCCTACGACGAAGAGACCAGCACGCTTCACTACGGCGAAGCCTCGGAATCGGTTCAGTACGCCGACTGACCCTCTTCCTCCGCTGCGAGCGCGGTGCCCCTTGCCGTTCGGGAGGCCCGGCAACGATGCCAACCACCGCCTTCCAGCACTTCCGGGATGACGTGGCCCGTGCGCGAGCGCTCATCGCCCACGCCGACCCCCTACCGCAAGGCACTTCCCTCGAGCAACGGCTCCGCAGCGATCTGCTGCGGAGCGCGTGGATGTTCGCCGTCGGCGCCCTCGACGCCTACTTCTGCGACGCTTACACGGACGTCGTCGCGGCCACGATCATCTCGAAGAGCAGGCATCCGGCCATGACTCTTCCCGACTTTTTCTACAACATCAGATTCCCGGTTCGAGCCATCCTTGAGCCGTATGCCATCAACATCAACTGGCGATGGCGCATGGCGGCCCGCAACCGGCCGCCGTCGTCGCGCAGGCAGGGTATTGAGGCTTCCGCAAACCGCAGGCAGTTCATACGGAGCCATCAGACGTGTCCAGCTCGGCTCGCCGGACCTACCCCATGCGGGCAGCACCCCCGTCCAGCACCGTCACCGTGCCGCCGCCGCCATCGACGCGCAGCCGCTGGCCGGTCTTCAGCCGCTTGTGGACGCCGGCCAGGCCCGCCACCGCCGGCAGGCCGAACTCGCGCGCCACGATGGCCCCGTGCGACAGCACACCGCCCGTCTCCATCACCAACCCCTTCGCGCCGACGAACAGCGGCACCCACGCCGGGTCGGTCGAAGGACACACCAGGATGTACGGCTCCGATGGGATCGCCGCGCCATCGGGGTGTTCGAGCACCAGGGCCGGCGCCTCGGCCACGCCCGCCGACAGCGGCACCCCCTGCAAGGCGTCGCCGCCCGCCTCGGTTGCGGCACGACCGATCGCCTCCAGGTCGTCGCTGAACAGCACCTGCGGCACTTCCAGGCTCAGCGCCATCTGCCGGCGCCGGCGGCGCTCCTCGATCATCTTCGACAGGTCTTCGCCCTTCGTCAGGCGCGGCAACTCTTCCGGCGTCAGGAAGAAGATGCCGCCGTTGAGATGGTGGCGCCGGTCCAGCTCCACCAGGATCCGGCGGATGAGGGCATAACCCTTCATCAGGTAATGCTTGCCCGTCTCGCGCAGCGACAGGTAGGCGCGCAGCGACTTCAGCTCCGGCTCGATCAACTGCCGCTTCAGCGAGGACAACTTCGCCTCGGCGGCGATGCGCTCCCAGGCATCCTCCGGCAAACCCACGGGGTGCAATCCGTGCGTTTTGGAGGTCATCTGGTCCAGTGCGGAGGCATCTTCGGACCAGCGCGGCTGGGCCAACTCCATCTCCTGCGGCCCGCGGTGGCCAAACCGCTCCAGGAACGCCGCCCGCTCGATCTTCCCTTCGCTCAGGTCGCGGACCGCGCCCGGCAGGTCGGCCTCCGGGTCAGCATGCACGCCCATCGTCAGTTCGCCCAGCGCCGCGCGCGTCCGCTCCGCCCCCAGCGGGCGCGTCAGGATCAACTCCAGCTTGCCCATCGCCACCGCCCCCAGCACGGTCGCTTTCAGGCTGTCGCGCGCGAAGTCGTACAACGTCCGCCTGATCCAGTGCTCCATTCGTTGCAGCAGGGCCGCGTCGTCCAACTGCGTCAGGTCTTCCGCAGCGCCCTGCGTCGCCTCGGCGGCGAAGGCGGGGATGATTTCGCCGCGCAGACGATCGGCAAAGGTACGGACCCAACGCTGCAGCTGCAACTCGAAGCGGAGCGAGCGCCAGATGTGGATGGGCTGAAACAGCCAGAACGCCCAGCCGGCCTTCGCCCAGTTCGGCCGGGCCTGCGGGTAGAGCGCCTTGTGCGGCGCCGCCTTCAGCGCCGCAAAGGAGTGCTCAAACGGTTGGCCACGGGCGTAGAGGCGCGGCTCGCGGCTCAGGTTGCAGTAGGGGCGCCCACAAACGAGGTCGTAAACGCCGGCCTCGTCCAGCGACGGGTCGGGGTGGTAACCCAGGTCGTGGTACGTCAGGCCGAAGCCGCCCTGGCCCGACATGAAGCGGCGCACGATCGCCCAGGTCATCGGCGTCGGCTCGGGGAGGATTTCGGCGAGGTTGAAGCGCGCCCAGGCGGTGCCGCCCGGCTCGGCCTTCGCCGTCAGCGCCTCGATCTCCTCACGCCGCACCCGCTCGCGCTCGGCGGGATCGATCGCCGCCGCTCGGTCAAGCCCTTTGATGGCGCGAGCCTGGAGCAAGTAGAATTCGCCTCCCGAGAGGGCCCATTCGATGTCGCAGTGTACGCCGAAGTACGCCTCCACGCGCTGCCCCAACCGCCCCAGCTCCGTCAGCTGGGCGTCGCTCAGCGAGGCCGCCCCGCGGGCCGCGGTCGTCCCCCCGCCGTCGCGGGCCAGGGCGGAGATGACCACGTCCTTGGCGGAGATCGTCCGCCCCACGACTTGCAGAGTGTGCTTGTCGAGCACGAAGTGGTCGGGCGTCACCTTGCCGAGCACGATCGCTTCGCCGAGGCCGTAGGACGATTCGATCAGCACCTGGTCCAGGGCGGGGTTGACCGGGTTGGCGGTGAACATCACGCCGGAGACCTCGGACGGACACATCGCCTGCACGTTGACGGCGGTGCCCAGGAGGCCGTCGATGTTGTGGTGGCGGCGATAGGTGACGGCCCGCTCGTTGTGCCACGAGCCGAAGACGGCGTCGATGGCCTGGCTCAGCATGTCCCAGGGATCGGTCGGCAGGTCGCGGCCGGCGTGGCTGCGATACGCTTCCCGGAAGCGGTCGCACAGGGCCTCCATCTGCCCCGTGTCCAAATCCCCCTCGCTCTGCTTGCCGACTTCCTTCAGCAGGTCGGCGATCCGGTCGGTGAAGACCCCCTCGCCGACGCCGCCGACGGTGTGGCCGAACATGACGAGGAAGTGGCGATACGCCTCCCAGGCGCCACGCGCGTTGCCGGTGCGCTCGGCCACGGCGCGGACGCAGTCGGGGTTGAGGCCGACGTTGAGGACGGTGTCCATCATGCCGGGCATGGAGTGGGCGGCGCCCGAGCGCACGGCGACGAGGAGCGGGTCGCCGCCGCGGCCGAAGGGCCGGCCAACGAGCTGCTCCAGGCGCGCCAGGTTGGCGCGGACCGCCTCCTCCAACCCCGCGGGCCATTGGCCGCCGGCTCGGAAGTAGAGGTCGCAGCACTCCGTCGAAATGGTGAAGCCGGGGGGGACGTTGAGGCGGGCCTTGGTCATGTCGGCCAGGCTGGCCCCCTTGCCGCCGACCAGGTGCTTGACCTCGCTGCCGCCGTCGGCCTGGCCGTCACCGAAGAAATAGATCCACTGCTGCCGTGTGCCGTCGCCGCTCATGGTGCCCCGCCTCCCCTTCGACCAGCCGCTTGCGGCTTCGCACCTTTGACCTGCGAAGCCGCAAGCGGCCTATTCTTCCTTCCACTGGTCCTTGAGCGCGTACAGCACCACCTGGTTGTCGAGGGGGTCGGCCGGCTTGATGTGGATGGTCGCACCGAAGTACACGGTACGTCGGTCGCCCTCCGGGCTGTGCTCCACCGTCACCGCAGGCGGCGAGATCACCTGGGCGTCGGGGAACTCGTCGTATTCCCACAACTTGCGCCCGGTCAGCGGATCGAGGCAGCAGATCCGGGGGGGTACCCTCTTGTCGGGATCCCCGGAGGCGATCGCGAAGACGCTGTTGGCCACGCCGCACGCGGAGCACATCGCCAGCGCCGGCGACGCCACCACCGCGCTGCCCAGGTCGTGCTTCCAGCGCAGCCGGCCGTCGTGCCGCCCCACGCAGTAGCAGTGCCCGTCCCGCGATCCGAAATAGAGGTGTCCCCGCTCAAGATCGATCGCCGGCCCCTCGATGACGCCGTCGGGTACGTCGAAGCGCCAGGCCTCCTTGCCCTCGCGGGTCGAGACGCACACGACGGCCCCGGCCGGTGCCTCCTCGGAGTGGCTGGCGTCGCCGTTGCCCAGCGGGAAGAACGCCTGGTCCCCGGCCACGGCCGGCTTGCCCCACGCGGGCAGGTTGGTCTTCACCCTCCAGACCTCCTGGCCCGTCTGGGCGTCGAGGCAGAAGATGGCCGTCTCCTGTGGCCCCGTGACGTCTCGGTCCACGCCGCAGCCGGCGTAGACGCGCCCGCCGACGACCACGGGCGGACAATCGATATGTCCCCCCTTGTATTGCCAAACATCCTCGCCCGTCGCCGCATTCAGGCACAGCAGGCCGTCGCCCCCCGCGCCACAATACACCTTGCCGTCGGCCACGCACGGGCTCGATTCGGTGTGACTTTGGGTCGGGCGTTCCCAGAGCTTCTGGCCGGTCTCGGCGTCGAGGCAGTAGAGCTTGCAGTCGGAATCCGAATGAAGGCCCTCGCCGATATACAACTTCCCGCCGGCCAGGCACGGGGACGAGAAGACCTGCTTCATCTTGCCGTCGGCGTTGAAGCGCCACAGCAGCTTGCCGGTGGAGCGCTCGAGGCAGTAGACCGCGCCGAAGGAGGTGCCGAAGGCGCCGCTGTGGGCGCCCCCCGCGTACAGGCGGTCGCCGTCGATGAGCGGCTTGCCGTCGATGTGGCCGTTGCTGCCCTGCGGCGCGAAAATGGGGGTCGCCCCGAGGAACTTAGCACCGTGGCCGCCGCCCTGGGCCGTGCCGCCGCCGGCGCTATCCGTCGCGATCACCGAGCCGCCGAGGTTGCCCAGCGCCAGGCACGCCAGGACCATGGCCCCCAGGATCACGCCCTCCGACGCCAGCGGCGGCTGCGTCCGCGGCCGCCGCGAGCGCCGCAGCAGCACGACGTGGAGCGTCCCGCTCCAGATGCCGACCCACAGCACCAGCACGAAGCTCCACGGCAGCGCACGGATCGGGTACTTCAGCAGCAAGCAAACGGCGAACAGCACCACGCCCAGGCCGCTGAGGATCAGCAGGATGATTTGCTCGTAGCGGCTCGGAATGCTGAGCCTTGAGACTCGATTGATCGTGTCGCGAAACGAGGAATCAGCGCCGGCCGATGGCTCGCGGCTCGACGAGAGTTCGGCCAGGTGCCGGCGCCAGGCCCACAGGAGGCCGGCGACCGTGATGCCGGTCATCGTCAGCCACAGGGCCGTCCTCGTGCCCCACCAGGTGCCCCCCAATTCCTGCTGGAAGAAGTCCTGAAGCCAGATCAACGTGCCGTTCAAGCTCGCCACCGAGATCATCGCCATCCAGCGCTTGAGCTGCCCCGTCAGGCCGCCGAAGACCGCGGGAAAGAGCATCGCCAGCAGCGACAGCAGGCCGCCGATCGCCACGGACGGGATCACCGCGAACGGGGGACCGCTCGCCGCCCCACCTGTGGCCAGGGGCAAGCCCGGCGCGGGCTTCTCGTCCTTGTCCTTGGGCTTCTCCTCCACCTCGGGGCCGAGGCCGGGCTTCTCTTTCGGGTTGGGCTTCGGGGCCGCCTTCTTCCCCGAGACGCTGTCGGACACCGCTTCCTGCATCTCAGCCGTGGTGCCCTTGAAGGTGCGCCGCAGGTACGGCTCACAGTGGGTAAAGCTCCAGACGGGGTTCTCGCCGTCCTCCTCGGCCGTCAGTTGCAGCCAGGTCCCGTTGGTGTAGGCCAGGGCGAGGAGTTTTTTGTCCGTCTTGTTCACGAAGACGATGACGGGCAACTTCTCCGCCAGGCGCTTGAGCAGCTGTGGCGTGTGCTCGTGCTTCTTTGCGTAGTCATCACCGGTCAGATTGATCGGCAGCCGGGTGAACGGCACCTTGCCCTTGAGGGCGTCGCCGACCTCCAGCACGGCGGACGGCTTCTTGGGGTCGATCTTGACGACCTTGGCGGTGAAGATGAAGTGGGAATCCTTGTTGATAATCGTCTCCAGGGGCGTCAGCGCCTCGATGACGGCGCGCGCCGGCGAAACCGCCAACAGCACGGTCAGCGCCAGCGCCAGGCCTCCGGCCACGCCCAGACGTCGCTCGTTCACTTGCACTCCCCCCCTGGCGACGGTAATGGTTGTTCCGAACGTTCCGACAATCTTAATGCGATCCCTGCTCCCCTGCCAGGCGTTCCGGCGCGACAATTTCGGCCGTGACAATTTGGCACTTCCTCCCCCGCCGCCTGCCACATTGACAGCGCCCGGCCGATCCTCCAGGGGCCATCGACGCCATAACTGTTTATTAATATGGAACTTGCGACGTGGAATGCTCGTCGGCACGGGCGTTGCTACTCAGCGTGGCGCAAACAGGACGGAGATTCCCTTGCTTGAACGCCTGCGAAGCCGCGAGCGGCAGTGCGGCGGAGCGGACCCCGAAGAAATCAACCGACTCTGCAAAAGGAGATGCGTGGATGGCGAAGCAACTGACTTATGCGGATGAGGCCCGGCAGAAGCTGCTGGCCGGCGTGTCCAAACTGGCCCGCGCGGTCCGGAGCACCCTGGGGCCGCGCGGCCGCAACGCCGTGCTCGACAAGGGCTGGGGCAGCCCGAACGTCACCAAGGACGGCGTCACGGTGGCCGAAGAGATCGAGCTGCAGGATCCCTACGAGAACATGGGCGCCCAGCTCGTCAAGGAGGCCGCCAGCAAGACCAGCGACGTGGCCGGCGACGGCACCACCACCGCCACGGTCCTCGCCGAGGCCATCTACCGCGACGGCCTCAAGATGATCGCCGCCGGGCACGACCCCATGGCCCTGACCCGCGGCCTACAGAAGGGCGTCGAGAAGGTCGTCGAGGAGTTGCACAAGCTCGCCGAGAAGATCGACGAGAAGGACGAGAAGGAGATCACCGAGGTCGCCACCATCGCCAGCAACAACAACCGCGAGATCGGCGAGAAGCTGGCCGAAGCCATCAAGAGGGTCGGCAAGGACGGCGTGATTACCGTCGAGGAGGGCAAGACCGCCGAGACGACCGTGGACGTGGTCCAGGGCATGCAGTTCGACCGCGGCTACCTGTCGCCGCACTTCGTCACCAACCAGGACGAAATGATCGTCGAGCTGGAGAACCCCTACATCCTCCTTTACGAAGAGAAGATCAGCTCGCACAAGGGCCTGCTCCCCCTGCTGGAGCAGATCTCCCAGAAGAAGGTCCCGCTGTTCATCGTCGCCGAGGACGTGGAAGGGGAAGCCCTCGCCACCCTCGTGCTGAACAAGCTGCGCGGCATCCTCCAGGTGTGCGCCGTCAAGGCGCCGGGCTACGGCGACCGCCGCAAGGCCATGCTCGAGGACATCGCCACGCTGACCGGCGCCAAGCCGATCTTCAAGGACCTGGGCATCCAGCTCGAGAACATCAAGCTGAGCGACCTGGGCCGGGCGAAGAAGGTGAAAGTGGACGCCGAGAACACGACCATCACCGAGGGCGTCGGCGACAAGAAGCTGATCGACGGCCGGGCCGACATGATCCGCCGCGAGATCACCACCACCGACAGCGAGTACGACCGCGAGAAGCTACAGGAGCGGCTGGCGAAGTTGGCCGGCGGTGTGGCGGTGGTCAAGGTCGGTGCCGCGACCGAGACCGAGATGAAGGAGCGCAAGGCGCTCTACGAAGACGCGCGCCATGCCCTTCTGGCTGCCATCGAGGAGGGGATCGTCCCCGGCGGCGGCGTCGCCCTGCTCCAGGCGCGCAAGGTGCTGGACAAGTTCAAGCTCGACGACGAGAACGAGCAGATCGGCATCCAGGTGCTACAGCACGTCCTCGAAATGCCGTGCCGGGCCATCGCCGAGAACGCCGGCAAGGACGGCAGCGTCGTGGTTCACAACATCCGCAAGAGCAAGGAGAAGAACTACGGCTACGACGCGGAGAAGGACGAGTACGGCAACCTGCGCGAGCGCGGCATCGTCGATCCGGTCAAGGTGACGCGCACCGCCCTGCAAAACGGCGCCAGCGTCGCCTCGCTGCTGCTGACGACCGAGTCGCTCGTCGCCGACATCCCCGAGAAGAAGGAGAAGGGCGGCGGCCACGACGACCACCACGGCGGCGGCATGGGCGGCATGGACATGATGTGATCGACCTCCAACGACAACCAACAACGGGGACACGTAATCATGGCGAAGGAAAAGGCATCGGCGCAGCACGCACAGTTGAAGGTCCGCCCGCTGGACGACCGCGTCGTCGTGGAACCGCTGGAGGCGGAGGATGCAACGCGGGGCGGCATCCTGCTGCCGGACACGGCCAAGCAGAAGCCGCAGCGCGGCCGCGTCCTGGCCGTCGGCCCCGGCAAGTTGCGCGACAGCGGCGAGCGCGCGGTGCTCAACGTGAGCGTGGGCGACGAGGTCATCTACGGCAAGTACAGCGGCAACGACATCGAGGTGGAAGGCAAAGAGATCAAGATCCTGCGCGAGGGCGACATCCTCGCGAAGATCGTCAAGTAAGCCGCTTGCGGCTTAGCGTTCGCCCTGTCCGGGTGAAGCGAACGCTAAGCCGCAAGCGGCCTCTATCCCACGAAATCCACGGAGTCATCGATACATGGCCAAGCAACTGCTCTACACCGACGAGGCCCGCAAGAAGCTGCTGGTGGGCGCCGAGAAGCTGGCGCACGCCGTCGGCATCACCCTGGGGCCGACCGGGCGTAACGTCATCATCGACAAGTCGTTCGGCGGGCCGACCGTG
The DNA here is from genome assembly GCA_035266225.1 of Gemmataceae bacterium. GTDB lineage: Bacteria > Planctomycetota > Planctomycetia > Gemmatales > Gemmataceae > DATFNV01. Next base: position 2,420 of record DATFNV010000278.1, on the reverse strand, counting down.
ACCAAGGACGGCGTCACCGTCAGCAAGGAGATCGACCTGGCCGACCCGTTCGAGAACATGGGCGCCAAGCTGGTCAACGCCGTCGCTCAGAAGACCAGCGACGCGGCCGGCGACGGCACCACGACCGCGACCATCCTGGCCCTGTCTATCTACCAGGAGGGGCTGCGCAACATCACCGCCGGCGCCAATCCCATGTCGGTCAAACGCGGCATCGACAAGGGCGTCGAGGCGACGGTCGGCTACCTGGAGGGCGTCTCCAAGCGCCTCACCAAGAAGGAAGAGATGCAGCAGGTCGCCAGCATCAGCGCCAATAACGACCCCAAAATCGGTTCGATGATGGCCGACTGCTTCGAGAAGGTGGGCAAGGACGGCGTCATCACGGTCGAGGAGGGCAAGACGTCCGAGACGACCCACGAGTTCGTCGAGGGCATGCAGTTCGACAAGGGCTACATCTCCCCCTACTTCATCAACAACACCGAGACCATGACGTGCGAGCTGGAGGACCCGTACATCCTCATTCACGAGAAGAAGCTCGCCAACGTCCGCGACATGCTGCCGCTGTTGGAGCAGATCGCCCAGTCGGGCAAGCCGCTGCTGATCATCGCCGAGGACGTCGAGAGCGAGGCGCTGGCGATGCTGGTGGTCAACAAGCTGCGCAACGTCCTGAGCGTCTGCGCCGTCAAGGCGCCGGGCTTCGGCGACCGCCGCAAGGCCATGCTGCAGGACATCGCCGTCTTGACGGCGGGCGAGTTCTTCAGCGAGGACCGGGGCATCAAGCTGGAGAACGTGACGCTGGACCGCCTTGGCCGGGCCAAAACGGTGCGCGTCGAGCGCGAGAGCACGACGATCATCCAGGGGGCCGGCAAGGGGGCTGACGTCAAGAAGCGCATCGAGCAGATCCGGGCGCAGATGGACCAGACCGAGAGCGAGTACGACAAGGAGAAGTTCAGCGAGCGGCTGGCGAAGCTGACCGGCGGCGTGGCGATCATTCGTGTCGGTGCCGCGACCGAGGCCGAGATGAAGCAGACGAAGGGGCGGGTGGAAGACGCCCTGCACGCCACGCGGGCGGCGGTGGCCGAGGGCATCCTGCCCGGCGGCGGCACGGCCCTCGTGCGGGCCATCCCCACGGTCAAGGAGGCCGCCGAGAAGCTGGAGGGGGACGAGAAGCTCGGCGCCCTGATCGTCGTGCGGGCCCTGGAGAAGCCGGTGCGGACCATCGCCGAGAACTCCGGCACCGACGGCGCGGTGGTGGCGGCCGAAGTGGCGGCGCAGAAGTCGGCCAACGTCGGGTATAATGCCAATACGGGCGAGTACGTCGATATGTACAAGGCGGGCATCGTGGACCCGACCAAGGTAACGCGCTCGGCCCTGCAAAACGCCGCCAGCATCGCCGGCCTCATGCTCACGACCGATGTGATGGTCACCAAGATCGACGAGGAGGAGCCGGCGAACAAGGTGGCTGGCGCCGTTCGCTGATGCGTTCGCCGCTTGCGGCTTCGCACTCCCTGCGAAGCCGCAAGCGGCCTCCGACAACGAGGGAACGAATGGCCGGCACGAAACGCGACTATTACGAGGTCCTCGGCGTGGCTCGGGAAGCAGGCGACGAGGACGTCAAGCGGGCCTACCGCAAGCTGGCCTTCGAGTTTCACCCCGACCGCAACGCCGGCGACGAGACGGCGGCGGAGAAGTTCAAGGAAGCGACCGAGGCCTTCGAGGTGCTGCGCGACCCCGACAAGCGGGCGCGCTACGACCGTTACGGCCACGCCGGCCTCAACGGCGCCGAGATGCCGGACTTCGACCCGCGCTCGGTCTTCCAGGATCTGTTCGGCGGCATCTTCGGCGACCTGTTCGGCGGCGGTCGCCGCGGCGGCCCGCAGCCGGGGCGTGACCTCCAGGTCGGCATCGAGATCGACCTGGTCGAGGCGGCCCGCGGCACCACCAAGACGGTCACCATCCCGCGCGAGGAGAACTGCCCCGACTGCAAGGGCAGCGGGGCCAAGCGCGGCACGCGCCCAGCGGAGTGCCGGCGCTGTCGCGGCCAGGGCGTCGTCCTGATGACGCAGGGCATCTTCCGCATACAGCAGACCTGCCCCGGCTGCGGCGGTCGCGGCTCCGTCATCACCGACCCCTGCGGCAACTGCCACGGCCACGGCCGCATCAGCGTGCGCCGCACTGTCCCCGTCAACCTGCGGCCGGGCATGGACAACGGCGACCGCATGCGCGTCAGCGGTGAGGGCGAGGCCGGCGACCCGGGGGCGCCGCGCGGCGACCTGTACTGCGTCATCCGCGTGCGCGAGCATCCGCTGTTCCACCGCGAAGGGCCCAACCTCATCTGCCAGGTGCCGGTGACGATCAGCCAGGCGGCGCTGGGGGCCGAGATCGAGGTGCCGACGCTCGACGGGCCGCTCAAGCACACCCTC
>DATFNV010000277.1:0-12554 GCA_035266225.1 Gemmataceae bacterium | reverse complement strand
AAAGTGCGCAGGCCACGGACGAAGCGCAGGCGCTCGGGCAGGTGCTTGAGCACGTCAACGACCTTGCGGTCCATCAGGCAGAAGTCGCCGCTGTCGAGTGGGATGTCGAGGTCGCTGATAGCGCGCAGCAGGCGATAGAAGCTCCAGTAGCCCGCCCGCTTGAAGAGATTCTCTTTGCGGTTCTGCCGCACGGCGTACACGACGTCGTGCCCCTCGCGCCACTTGTCGATGAACTCCCCGAGGACCTCCGGCGGGTCCTGCAAGTCGCCGTCCATGACCACGACTCCGCGGCCGCGGGCGTGGTCGAGCCCGGCGCACACCGCGGGCTGGTGGCCGAAGTTGCGGCTCAGGTGAATGACCGTCACCCGCGCGTCCCGCGCGTAGAGGCCGTTGAGCAACTCGGCCGTCCGGTCCCGGCTACCGTCGTTGACGAACACCAGCTCGTAGTCGTGCAAGAGCCCCCCCAGGGCCGCCGAGAGCCGGCGGTGGAGTTCGGGAATGTTTTCCTCTTCGTTGTACAGCGGCACGACGACGCTGATCTGGGGGACCACGGCTTCCATCGACAGCCTCGAACAGGCTTGTTCCTCAACCAAGCATACCCCACGCCGCCGCGGACTTCACGCGCCGTCTTGCCCCCGGCGGGCGGCGTGGTACAGCCGCGGCAGCGTCAGGCGGTGGTCCCCCTGGATAGAGTAGCCCTCGCCGCCGTCCGCCACGGTCCGCAGGCACCCTGCGGCTCACCCCTCGATCCCCAGCTCGGTCGCGATCGGCTCCAGGTCCGCCAGCAGCGCGGCCGGCGTCGCGTAGCGGTCTTCCTGGCGGCGGGCGACCATCTTGAGCACGACCTTCTCCATCGCTGCGGAGACGTCGGCGTTGATCGTACTCGGCCGCGGCACCCGGGCCGAGCCCTGGAGCTGCTCCAGGACCTCTTCGGCCGTGTCGCCGACGAACGGCGGCCGGCCGGTGAGCAGGGCGTACACCACCGCCCCGAGGCCGTAGACGTCGGACAGCTCGTCCACGAACGCGTCGGCCTCGGCCTGCTCCGGCGCCAGGTAGCCCAGTTCGCCCATCGGGCGGTGCTCCAGGACGGCCCGCCCGAGCTGGCTCCCTTCCAGGACGGCGCCCAGCATCAGGTCGGCCAACTTGGCGGCCCGGTCGCTGCGTTGGATGAGGATGTTCCCCGGCGTGACCTTGCCGTGGCGCAGTCGGTGCTGGCGGGCGAAGTCGAGGGCCCGGCCGACCTGGAGCGCGACCCGGCACGCTCGCTGCTCGTCGAACTGCCCACTCTCCGCCAGCCGCCGGATCACTCGGGTCAGGCTCACCCCCTCGACGTACTCGCGCGCCACCCAGGTGTACGTCGTGGTCTTGCCCGCGCCGTACAGGCCCACCAGGTTGGGGTGCCGCAGGGGGAGGATCCCCTTCATCACGGCGGCGAAGCGCTGCAGTTCCTGATTGCCTTGAGGGAACTGCGGCGAAAACACCTTCAGGGCCAGCGTCTGACCGGTCTTCATGTCCTCGGCGCGGAAGACCACGCCGCAACGGCCGCGGCCGAGCACGTCGCCGAGCTTGTAGTGGCCGAACGTCTGCCCGGAGAGCTGCGCTAGCTTCTCCCGCCACACGTGCAGCAGGCGAACCGGCTCGGAGACGCCCGCCGGCAACGGCTCGACTTCGTCCTCGGCGGCGTCGCCCTCGACGTCCTCGGGCTCCTCCACCACGGTCAACTCGACGGGCTCGTCGTCCTCTGCGGCGCCGGCGGCCGGTTTGTCCGCCTTGGCGAATTTCTCGCCCGGCTCGGTCATCTCGAGGCGCATGTGCGAGTTGCCGATGCGCAGGACGTCGCCCGCGCCCATCTCATGCCGCCGGATGTTCTTGCCGTTGACTTGCGTGCCGTGGTTGTCGTCGTCCACGACCTCGACCTTGTCTCCGAACATCTTCAGGCGGCAGTGGGCCTTGGCGATGTAGAAGTCGTGCAGGATGATGTCGGCGTACTTGCGGTCCTTGCCCAGGGTGATGGTCCCCGATTCGGGCAGCATGAACGCCTGGCCCTGGTCGCCGCCATCGACGACGAGCAGCCGTTTCTCGCGGCGCCCCTGCGGCCCCCCCTGGGCCGTCGCCGCCGCGCCGGGCGCCGCGGGCTCCGCGTCCACGGGCAAAAGCCCGGGCTCCTCGGCGGGCGCGGCCGCGGCGTCGGCCTGGAGGCAGACCTGAGCGCTATCGGCCCGGACCACCTGGCCCGTCTGCATCTCCTGGGCGGCGCCGGGCCCGCTCGGCTCGTCGTTCCGCACGGTGAGGTGATCCCCTTCCACTTCGAGCACGCAGTGGACGTGAACCACCCGCAGCTGCTGCAGCACGGTGGCGGCGTCCGCACGGGGACCGCCGATGGTCACCATGTCCCCCTCGATCAGGAGGACGAACTGATTGGGGTCATCGCTGCTGATGACGAGTCGTCGCTTTGCCATACGCGATCTCCCGGGAGAGGGTTGCCTGGGGAGCCGCCGGCCGTCGTGGTCGCGGAATGCGTGTGCGAGTCACTAAATGGGATATGACCGACAGTTTGACCGACGGACGACCCGCTGTCAAGAGGGGGCGGCGGAAACTCCAGCGCGGCGGCGAGACCTCAGAGGCCAGCCCCTGCGGCCGCACCGCTGGGCCAGGGGAACATTGACCACGCTGGACCCAGTCAACGGCATGGGTTCGGAGGACGCAAACGGCAAGCCCCCATGCGTGCGAGGCGACCGATGGCAGAAGACTCCCTGGTCCCCGCCGAGCGCATCGAGAAGGCCATTCTGGTGATCCGTGGCCATAAAGTCATGCTGGACAGTGACTTGGCGGAGCTGTACGCTGTACGGCGTGACGACTTTCAACCTGAACAAGGCAGTGAAACGCAACCGAACCCGCTTCCCCGACGATTTCCTGTTCCAGCTGACGAAGGAAGAGGCGGAGGCTTTGAGATTCCAAAGTGGAATCTCAAAGCCCGCGGGGCGCGGCGGACGCCGCTATCTCCCTTATGCCTTCACCGAGCAAGGGGTGGCCATGCTCTCCAGCGTTCTGCACAGTGAGCGCGCCATCGAGGTCAACATCGCCATCATGCGGGCGTTCGTGAGGCTGCGGGAGATCCTTGCCACCCACAAGGATCTGGCCCGCAAGCTGGAAGAACTCGAACGGAAGCTCGGCCAGCACGACGAGAACTTCCAGATCGTCTTCGAGGCCATCCGCCAGCTGATGGCCCCGCAGCCGCAGCCTGAAAAGAAGGGACGAATCGGCTTCGCCCGGGAGTGACCGTCCGGCCGGATCATGACTGGCTTATCGGGGATGACCTGGCCATCGAGGTCATCAGCGCCGGGTGGGGTGTGTCGCTCTTTTCCCTCGCCGCCGTCCCCGCTCGTCACACGACCCACGGTCCGGCCGCCGGCCAGGTCTTCGGGAATGTCTCTCCCGCCGCGGCCGCCTGGGCCACCGGCATCAGAAACTCGCGCAGCACGCCGGCCACGTCCCGGAGGCTCCCCCCGCTCGCGTCCAGCCGGCTCCTGGACACGAACGCTTTCCACTGCTTCACCTTGTCGGCGTGCTCGCAGAACGCCGCCGTCAGCGCCAGCGGCGGCACGGCCGGCAGAGGGGTCTGTCGGCGCTCGAACGTGGCCCGCAACGCCTGGCCGAGCAGCGGGCCGCCGAAGGAACAGTGTCGGGCGATCACCCACAGGTCATAGAAGTCTTTCATCCGGCTGTTCGTCAGGCCCAGGGCGACCATCGCCTGGAACTTCTCGGCGACGACCGTTTCCCACGGGTACGCCAGCAGCGCCGGGGCGGGCAGGTCCAGCAAGGTCGGGTAGGCGATTTCCGCGGGGGCCGGCGTGACGGCGTCCCCGAACCCGACATCGACCTGCACCGGGATGCGGGCGTTCTCCAGGCGCGCCTCGCCGTGGACGCGGATGCCGCCGTAGAGCTGGTCCTCGCGAATACGCTCGCCGCGCACCGCCTCGGCCGGGAACTGGAGGCCGTCGTCTTCGACCGGCTGGGAGCAGACGGCCCGGAAGACCGCCTCGAAGCGCTCGACGCTGTTCTCGCCGCGGCCGAGCAGGTCGAGGTCGTGCGTCGGGCGATGATATTGCCCCAGCCGGAGCGGGAACAACATCGCCCCCTTGAGGATGAATACCCGGCCGTGTGCCGAGCGGCTCAGCCGGTACAACAGCCGTTCGAGGCAGTAGCGCGTCAGTACCAGCTGAAAGTCGTCCCCCCGCGTCGTGGCGATGTTGCGAAGCCGCGCACGGACGGAAGCGGCCATGTTCCTTGGTTTCTCCTTCATACGAGCGACTCCAGGTAGGGCCGCATGACGTTGGCCACCCGGCAGACGGCGGCGGCCTGCCATAGCTCGTCCATCGTGGCCCGCCGCTGCCGCCAGCAGTCGCGCAGCGCCTCCAGCGCCACGTCCAGACCGATCTTGTGGCGATACTTGAAGCAGTCGGCCACGGTGCGTGCGGGGCTGGTGACGCGCACCGTCACCCCATGAATCCGGTGTTCCTCGACACCTTCGACGAGGGCGGCCCTGGCAAACCGCAGGACGCGCAGCGGGGGGTATTCGACGCGCGGCTGCCAGTCCTTGCCGCCGATGGCCAGCCAGACCTCAAAAGGGCTTTGCGTCGTCAGTCCGTGGAAGCGCAGCGCCGAGAGCAGACAGAGCACGCCGCGGGGCACGCGCTTGCAGGCTTCCAGAAGGGTTTCCTTCTCGGTCAGGTCGGCATCGGCGGCGATGTAGAGGCCACGGCTGACCCGACGGACCAGGCCGCGCTGTTGTAGCCGGCGCAGGTGCTCGCGCGGCAGGCCCAGCGCTTTCAGGTCGCGCGGCCGTAGTACCCCCGCGCGACGGACCGCCTCCAGCACTTGATCTTGTTGTAGCCCGGCCATTGCGTGCGCTTGTGTCAATACATCGGTAGATATCAATAACTACCGCGTGATTGTAACACGCGCACAGAATCAGGTCCAGAGCGACTGGGCCCCCGGCCTGTCGCCGACCTGATGCGGTCTGGAGACGAAATAATTCACAAGCCCTCTGAAAACAGCAATTTCGGTAAAGTGTCCCTCCGGTTCTCCCCGTAACCTTGCTACGGTCCTCGACAACAGCGACCGCCACCGGCATACTACATACTGGGATCGCACAACCTGTGCGCGCCTCCTTGTACGGAGATTGCCCAACCATGCCCCCTGTCCATGACGAATCCGAATACGTCACCCGGCGGCGGCGGATCGACCCGCTACTCAAGGCCCAGGGCTGGACCATCGTTCCTTTCGACCCCACCAAGCCCCTCACTACCTGCACCGCCCACGCCATCACCGAGTACGAGACCGCCAACGGCCCGGCCGACTACGCCCTCTTCGTCGATGGGCGCCCCCTCGGCATCGTCGAGGCCAAGAAGGTCAGCCTCGGCCCCCAGAACGTCCTCACCCAGGCCGAGCGCTACGCCCGTGGCGTCACCGATAGCCCCTTCGACTTCCGCGGCTATCGCGTCCCGTTCCTCTACTCAACCAACGGCGAGGTCCTTTGGTTCCAGGACGCCCGCCACGTCCTCAACCGCTCGCGCCGGGTCAGCGGCTTCCACACGCCGGCTGCACTCCAGGAGATGCGCGCGCGCGACTTCGAGGCCGATTGCGCCGCCCTCGCCGCTCTGCCCAACGACCATCCCCGCCTCCGCCCCTACCAGCGCGAGGCCAACACCGCCACCGAGGCCGCCATCGCCGCCCATAAGCGCCTCATGCTCCTCGCGATGGCCACCGGCACCGGCAAGACGTTCACCCTCGTCAACCAGGTGTACCGGCTGATGAAGTCCCGCGTCGGCCGCCGCATCCTCTTCCTGGTGGACCGCCGCGCCCTCGCCGCCCAGGCCGTCCGCGCCTTCGCCTCCTTCGAGCCCGAGCCCGGCCTGAAGTTCGACAAGATTTACGAGGTCTACAGCCAGCGCTTCCAGACGTCCGACTTCGGCGACGACGACAAGTTCGATCCCCAGGTGCTCCCCGCCTCGTACCTCACTGACCCGCAGCCCAAGCACGCCTTCGTCTACGTCTGCACCATCCAGCGCATGGCGATCAACCTGTTCGGCCGCGGCGTCGTCTGGTCCGGTGAGGCCGACGACATTGACGACGACGCCGATCACGTCGAGAACCTGCCCATTCACGCCTTCGACGTCATCATCGCCGACGAGTGCCACCGCGGTTACACCACGGCGGAGCAGTCCGCCTGGCGCAACACCCTCGACCACTTCGACGCGATCAAGATCGGTCTGACCGCCACCCCCGCCGCCCACACCAAGGCTTACTTCAACGACGTCGTCTTCCGCTACGAATCCGCCCGCGCCGTCCGCGAAGGCTACCTGGTCGATTACGACGTGGTGACGGTCAAATCCGACGTGCGCATGGAGGGCGTCTTCCTGCAGGAAGGCGAGAGCGTGCAGGTCGTGGACCCCGAAACCGGCCTGGAGCAGCTCGACCAGCTCGAAGACGAACGCGCCTTCGAGTCCGCCGAAATCGAGCGCCAGGTCACCTCGCCCGACAGCAACCGCAAAATCCTGCAAGAGGTCAGGAAGTACGCCGAACAGCACGAGGCCCGTTACGGCCGCTTCCCCAAGACGCTGATCTTCGCCGCCAATGACCTGCCGCACACCTCGCACGCCGACCAACTCGTCGCGCTGGCCGTGGAGGTCTTCGGCAGGGGTCAGTCGTTCGTCCGCAAGATCACCGCCCGGGTGGACCGACCGCTCCAGGCCATCCGCGAGTTCCGCAACCGGCCCAACCCCGGCATTGTCATTTCCGTGGACCTGATGAGCACCGGCGTGGACATCCCCGACCTGGAGTTCATCGTCTTCCTGCGTCCGGTCAAGTCCCGCATCCTTTTCGAGCAGATGCTCGGCCGCGGCACGCGCCTGGGCGAGAAGCACCCGGACAAGTCGCACTTCGTCGTCTTCGACTGCTTCGATGGCACCCTGTTGCGCTACTTCCGCAACGCCACGGCCATCACCGCCGAGCCGCCCGAGCAGCCTAACCGCACCATCAAGCAGGTGATCGACGACATCTGGGCCAACCGCGACCGCGATTACAACATCCGCTGTCTGGTCAAGCGGTTGCAGCGCATCGACAAGGAGATGGACGGCTCGGCCCGCGAATTGTTCGCCGCCCACGGCATCGCCGACGGCGACCTCGCCAAGTATGCCGCCGCCCTGCCCGGCCGTCTGCGCCAGGACTTCACCGGCTCCATGAAGCTGCTGCGCGACCCCGCCTTTCAGGACCTGCTCGTCAAGTACCCGCGCCGCAAGCGCACCTTCCTGAAAGCGGTCGAGAACCAGGACACCGTCTCCTCGGAGTACCACATCCGCGACGCGACCGGCAAGGAGTACAAGCCGGAGGATTACCTCCAGGCGTTCGCGCGCTTCGTCCACGACAACCCGGCCCAGGTCGAGGCCATCGGCATCCTGCTGCACCGCCCGAAGGACTGGGGCACCGTCGCCCTGTCCGAGCTGCGGGACAAGCTGAAGGCCGCCCCGGAGCGGTTCACCGTGGACACCTTGCAGACGGCCCATCTGGCGCGGTATGACAAGGCCCTCGTGGACATCATCTCGATGGTCAAGCACGCCGCCGACCAGCAGGCGCCGCTGCTGACCGCCGAGGAACGGGTCCGGCGCGCCTTCGCCCAGGTCCGCGCCGGCCGCAACTTCACCCCGGAGCAGGAGGCGTGGCTGGACCGCATCCGCGCCCATCTGATCGAGAACCTGACCATCGACCGTGAGGACTTCGAGGCGATGCCGGTCCTGGAAAACGCGGGCGGGTGGGGCCGGGCGAGCCGCGCCTTCGACGGCACGCTCGAAGAATTGATCGAGGACTTGAACGAGGCGGTGGCCGCCTGAGTGCCACCGGACCAGGATGAAGCCGCACATCACGGAAGTGACCGAGTTGCCCAGCGACCCTCTTGGCGGGGCCACGGGGGAGAAGCGCCGGTTTCGCGTGGAATTCCTCGGCAAGACGGGGAACGCCGATTTCCCGTACACCGTCGCCAACGAGGTCGTGGCCACCCACCTGGGCATCGCGCTGGGGCTGAACCTGCCGTCCGTCCTGACGCACCGTATAGGGGGGACGACCTGCGTGCTGATTCAGATGGTCGGCCGCGACCCGCAGATGCAGCAGCCGCCACCGGCCACGAGCCGGGTCCTGGCCGAGTACGTCAAGAATCACCCGGACGAGGTGCATGGTGCCATCGTCTTCGATTTGTTCGTGGCCAACAACGACCGCGCCCTGGGGCCGGAGCGCCGCAACCTGCTGCTCGACAGCGATGGCCGGTTGCTCCTCTACGACCAGGGCAATGCCTGCTTCTACCGGCCGCGCCCCGGGGCCGGCATTCGGGCCGGGATTCCGCGCCTCGACGCCGTCGAGGCCGAACTACCGGCCTTGTTCGACATGGACCACAAGCGTAATCATGACCGTGAGTTCCTGACCGACTGGAGTCTGGTGGAGCGCTGGTGCCAACGAATCGCCTCGCTGCCCGATTTTCTGATCGAGGGCGCGCTCGGCCGCGTTCCCGCGGACGACAGCCCGCCCTCACCGGCGGAGCGGAGCAGCCTGCGGGACTTCTTGATAAAACGTAAGGGATACTTGTTCGACCACATCCTTCGTTGGCAGAGCCACTTTCCCGGCCTGTCCCCGAGAGGCGGATGAAGACGATGCAAAACTACTTGTACACCCTGGTCCGCTACGTGCCGGACTTCGAGCGAATGGAACCGATCAACGTCGGCGTGATCCTGCAGGGGATGGGGCGGCTCGACGCTTGCCTGAGTCGGCACGCGGCCAAGCGAAAGGACATCGACACCCAGGTCTTCCAGCAGTGGCGCAAGTTCTTCCTCGACGAGATTCGCGGCGACGCGACCCCCCTGTTCCAGCCCGAGAAAACGTCGCCGCAGTTCTTGACCTACCTCCAGCAGCTCTGCGAAGGGGCCGTGCTCCTCAGCCGGCCGCTGGCGCTCGAAGTCGCGCCGTCGCGCGGCTTCGATGACGTATTGCGGGACCTGTATAACCGCCTCGTCGCGCCGCCTGAAACCACGTCGCCGGCCGCCGCCCGCCGGCCGACCGGCCGCTTCCGGCAGCTCACCGAGGCCCGGCACTTCCTCCGCCGGGGCCTGAAAAAACACGCGCACGTCATGAGCAACGAGAGGCCCCTCTGGATGGCTTACCGCCAGCTAGCAAACAGGCAACATATCGCGATCGACAAGGTCGAGGTCGATAGGGAGATCGGGGCGACCGCTAACGAAATCGAGCGCATGCCGCTCATCATCGACCGGCTCCCGGAGTTTCTGCGTGCTGGCCGCGAGCTGCCGACCAGCTACTACCTGGTGGCTGACGAGTTGAAACAGCCCTTCAGCGATCAGTCGCAGGCCGAATTCCAGGCGATGCGCGACGAGCTGGAAGCCGCCGTCGAGAAGGTTAAGAACGCCGGCGGCCGAATTGTGCGCAGTCTTTCCGAGGCCGAGCGCCTGGCCGACGAAGTGGACCACGCCCTCCCCGAACTGGAAGCCTCCGCCACCCAAGATTGAGGGAACCTGCCGTGTTCGACGTCGTCCAGAAACTGTGGGGCTTCTGCCACACGTTGCGTCACGACGGCATCGACTACGGCGACTACATCGAGCAGATCACCTTCCTGCTCTTCCTGAAGATGGCCGACGAGCGCGCCGTGGTCCTGCCGAAGGGCTGCGACTGGCCCGCCCTCCGCGACCTGAGCGGCACCGGCCTCATCGACGCCTACACCGACATCCTCCGCCGGCTGTCCAAGGAGCGCGGCATCCTGGGCGACATCTTCACCGAGGCCCAGTGCCGCTTCAACAAGCCGGTCAACCTCAAGCAGCTCATCACCCGGTCGATGAGACCGAGTGGACCGCCCTCGAAAAGGACATCAAGGCCGAGGCTTACGAGGGCCTCCTGGAGAAGGCCGCCAGCGAGGGCAAGAAGGGGGCCGGCCAGTACTTCACGCCGCGCGTGCTGATCCAGTCCGTGGTCCGCTGCATGAAGCCCGACCCGCGGGCGCATCCCGAGTTCAGCGTCTGCGACCCGGCCTGCGGCACCGGCGGCTTCCTCGTCGCCGCCTACGAGTGGTTCAACGGCCTGGTCAAGGGGGCGATGGACCGCGACCTGGCCAAGCGCGTCCGCCGGGCCACCTACTTCGGCCAGGAGCTGGTCGCCCGGCCGCGGCGGCTGGCCCTGATGAACCTGTTCCTGCACAACATCGAGCCGAGCATCCCGCTGGGCGACACCATCTACGACCCGCCCGGCCCGCGCCGCTTCGACGTAATCCTGACCAACCCGCCCTTCGGCACCCGCGGCGCCAACCAGGCGCCCGTCCGCGATGACTTCACGGTCGCCACCTCGAACAAGCAGCTCAACTTCCTCCAGCACGTCCTGACCGTGCTGCGGCCCGGCGGCCGGGCGGCCGTCGTCTTGCCGGACAACTGCCTCTTCGCCGACCAGGCTGGCGACGTGTTCCGCATCCTGTGCGAGGACTGCGACCTGCACACCGTCCTCCGCCTGCCCCGCGGCACCTTCACCCCGTACAGCCAGGGCGTCAAGGCCAACGTCGTCTTCTTCACCAAGGGGGCGCCGACCGAAACCGTCTGGGTCTACGACGCCCGCACCAACGTCCCCGGCATCACCAAGAAGGACCGGCCGCTGGCGGCGGCACACTTCGCCGACTTCGAGAAGTGCTACGGCAAGGACCCGAATGGCCGCGCGAAGCGGCGCCCGGAGGATTCGGAACAGGACCGGTGGCGGGCGTTCGAGATCGGCGAGGTGCGGGGGCGCGAGTTCAAGCTCGATAGCTTCAAGTGGCTGAAGGAGGAGTCGCTGGAAGACGCGGACGACTTGCCGGAGCCCGCGGAGTTGGCGACGGATGCTATCGCGGAACTGGAGGGGGCAGTGAAGGAGCTGAATGCAGTTCTCACGCTCCTGGAGAACGGGTACAATGGAGCGAACTCTCGGAGGCCGATACCATGAACGCCATTCGCATTCGCAAGACCATCGATTCGGAAACGCTGCACTTGCCGGAGCTAAGGCCGCTGATCGGACGGACCGTCGAGATTACTGTCGAGGAGCAACTGCCTGCCGTTCGCGACGAGTTTTACGCCGAGGCCGCACGCCTTCCGGAAACCGAGGAAGCCTTCGAGGCGCAAAAGGCGATCTTCCGGACTTGGCGGGGCGACCCGCGTTTCGAGGCGTATTGGTTCGTGCTTGACGAGCTGCTGAGCCGAACCTTCGACCACGTTCGCAAGTGGGCGGCCATCCGGGCCCAATTGCCTCTCGACGATTACGATTACGACGCCATCCGCGATCAAGATGCATGCGACCTTGAGGACGCCCACCGGCGCTGGTCATGATCCTTCTTGATTCCACCGTGGTGATCGATTACACGCGCGGCAAGGACCCAAAGCTGCATTTGCTGTTTAGCAGCTTGAAGCTGGGAGTTTGCGGTATCGTGCGCTCGGAGGTGCTCACTGGCTGGCGCACCGCTGCCGATCGTGCGAAATTGATCGCCATACTGAACGGTCTCACGCAAGTTTCCACTCCGGATTCAGTTTGGGATACAGTTGGCGACAACCTCGCCGAGCTGCGGCGGCACGGGTTGACGGTCCCGGTTCCCGATGCGGTGATTGCCACGCTGGGAATGAACCTCAATATCGAGGTCTGGAGCCGCGACCCGCATTTTGCGGCCATGCAACGAATCCTACCGACGCTCAAGCTGTTCCAGGAGCCGCCGTGATGACGACTTCCGAAATGGCCCTGAAGGAGTTGAACGACGTGCTGGCGATGCTGGGGAACAGACGGGAATAACACCACGAAACACACGAAATACACGAAAAAAAGAATGGATCGGGTCTTCTTTCGTGTGTTTCGTGTGTTTCGTGGTGTGATGATTTCTTGATGGCAAGGGGAGGTGGGCGGTGAGCGCGGACACGGACGAACTGCCGGAAGGGTGGGTGTCTGTCCACCTCGGCGAACTGGTGTCGCCTTCGAGCGAGAAAGTTGAACCCGGCGAGAGTCCGAATGCTCGATACCTCAGCTTGGAGCACATCGAGCCGCACACCGGCCGCATTATCGACCACGGCCACGGATCGGATGTCAAGAGCACGAAAACTGTCTTCCGCACTGGTGACGTCCTTTACGGCAAGCTGCGGCCCTATTTGAACAAAGTCACCGTCGCCGAGTTTGACGGCATCTGTTCGACAGACATCCTCGTCTTTTCGTAGCGGCCGTGGATCGACAGTCGCTTCCTGATGCGCTTTCTCTCCACGCCCGGAGTCGTCGAGTTTGCCAATCACAACTCGACAGGTGTTCAACTCCCACGAATCGGCTTTGGCCAACTCTCGACCATTGACATTCCACTTCCCCCGTTGGTCAGGGTCAACGCATACTTTACCAAGGCGAAATCGGGGGTAAGCATGGCATTTCGGCCAGCGTCGGCACAACAGCTTGTAGGAAAGCAACTTGCGTTCATCCCACAGCTCTCGGTCATTCACGATCCTTGAGACACCCAA
>DATFNV010000276.1:0-7471 GCA_035266225.1 Gemmataceae bacterium | reverse complement strand
GTCGCCCTGGTGGTCCTCGTCGGGCCGTCGCACGACTTCCGCCTCCCCAACGGGCCGGGCGCAAGTTCCGAACACAACAAACCGTACGCCGACCCGCCCCCACAGCCGCCCGGTGGGCTGCCGGACGTCGGTCCGGTCTTTCCTGGGGGCCCGCCGAAACCTCCCCCGGTCGTCGCCGAAACCGAGAACTTCACCATCACGCGAGTTGAGGGCTGGAGGGCCTTCGCGGAATTCGCCCACAACACCGTGCCGGGCGGGAGTTACGAGATCGAAGTGAAAGACCTGTGGTCGGGTGCCGAGGACGTGGCGGCCGAGGACCGTGCGGGCCTCGTCCTTCGCGGCAAGACGATCCGACTGAAGGGGGTGGACGGTGGGGAACGGCCAATCGTGTGGACCCGCTACGTCGCGGCGGGCGGGGAGGACAAGGTGTGGGGGATCGTCTTCGAGGCGGAGAAGGTCGAGTTGCACAACCTCCGGCTCGTAGCCGACGTCAACAACAACTGGCCGGGGCAGCAGCCAGCCGCGGGCATCTTCATCCGCGGCGCCCAGGCCGTGGAGGTCAGCAACTGTGAGTTCCTGCAGGGTGGCGGGGAGAAGCCCTCGCAGTTTAGCTCGGTCGCCATCAAGTCGGAGCCGCAGACCATATCGAAGGTCACTTTTCAGCGCTGCTGCTTCATCGCCGGCAAAGCGGTCCAGCGACCCGGCACCGCAATGGACGGCGAGGGCTGGCTGACCGACGTGCGCGCGGGCGGGCAGACGGCGGTCGCGCTCCAGGGCGCGGCGTCGGTCAAGGCGACAGATTGCGGTTTCGGCCCGCACGCTTCCCTGTTCCGGTTCGATGGGAAGAAGCCGGGCAATCAACTGAGCCTGCAGCAATGCACCGCGCTGGCCGGCGACGAGTGGGCCCTGGCCACCCTGGGCGAGAATACGTTCGCCACGGTCGAGGCCAGTAAGTGCCTCTTCGCCCGCGCCTCGCAGGCGTGGGGCGCCCCGCCTCCCGATGGGGAAATGGGGATGATGGGCGAGCGCAGGGCGACGACCTGCCTCGTCCGCCACCACGTCCCCACCCCGTCCTACAAGGGTACGAACAACCGCTACCAGAACATCGACGCCGTCTTGCTGCCGGTGAACGACACCGGTGCCCCTGCCCCGCCCCCGCTCGCCGAGCAACTCAAGGGGGCCGGCAGCGACAACGAGGTGCTGCCGCCCGGCGCCCAACCCTTCAAGGAGAAGGATCCATTCGCCCTCCTTCAGGGGGCCCTGAACCCGAGGGAGTTGGGGGACGCTTTCCGGCTCAACTTCACCGAGCTGGCCGCCTTGATCGTCCCCACCTCCCCACGAGGGGAGCGCTCCCCACAAGGAGAGCGCGCGGTCGTCGGGATGCAGGGCTCCCCCTGGGGGAAGCCGGAGTGGGACGAGAAGGACCTGCCCGCTGCCGGGGCGCTGGCGGCCGCGCCGAAGATCGTGGACCCGAAGGCGGAGACCAACACCACCAACGGGATCTACAAGTCCCTGGCGGAGGCCCTCGCCGCGCCGAAGACCGGCGACGTGATCAAGATCCGGCATAACGGCGAGCTAAAGATGAAGGACCTGTCGGCCCTCCGCAGCGGGGTGAGTGTTACCATTCAGGCGGACGACAACGCCCACCCCGTGCTGATGCTCGACGACGACACCAGCGACCCACCGACGGCGCTGTTCCGCGTCCAGGGCGGCCAACTCACCCTCGAAGGGCTGGGGTTCCGCATCCGGCCGAACGCCGCCGGCAGCGAGTCGCGCGCCGTGGCGCTGCTCTCCGGCGATGGCCGTGTGCAATTCAAGGGCTGCTGGGTGACCCTTGACCTCGACGGGCGGCAGGCGCCGCTGGCCGCGGCGGCCCTGGCCGATCTCAAGGAAGGGATGATGCCGCCGCCGACCGGGCCCAAGGTGGTCTTCGACAATTGCTTCGTCCGCGGCGACGGCGACCTGGTAGCGGCACACGCCAGCCGGACGTTCGACCTGGAGGTGAACGAATCGCTAGTGGCCCTGACCGGCTCGCTCTTGAACGTCGATACGACCGCCGCCAAGGACGCCCCGGCGGCGACGACGACGAAGGAAATCTCGGTGCGGCTGACGCAGATGACGGCGTACCTGGGCGGCCACCTGGTGCGGCTGCGCGCCGCCAACCTCAGTAGCCTGCTCCCGGTCCACTGCGCCCCGGTGAAGTCGTTGCTCGTCTCCGCCTACAACCACAAGAAGGCGCTGCTGCACCTCGAGGCCGGGCCGATGGACGGCGAAGCCGCGCGCCGCCGGCTCCCGTGGAACGGGGACGGCAATACCTACGCGAACTTCTACACGATGCTCGACCAGCAAGCGGGCGAGAGCGGAGCGCCGATGAAAGCCACCTCGGACAAGTGGCAGGAATCCGACGTCGGCAGCCATTCAGACGACGTGAGGTTTCCCGACCCGCTCGGGCCCGAAGACGGCGGCATCTCCCTGGCCGAGGTTTTGCCCAAGCACTTCCTCCTGAAGAACGCGCCGAAAGACGTCGGCGTGCGCAAACCGTTGCCGTCGTTGACCGAGCACTGAACAACCCTCATTTCCCAGCCGCTTGCGGCTTCGCAGGTCAAAGGTGCGAAGCCGCAAGCGACGGTTATGACACCAGCGCCAGCGGCCGCAGCGGCGACCCGGTGGCGCCGGTCAATTTCAGCGGGATGCCGATGAAGGCGAACTCCCAGCCTCGATCGCGCGCCAGCGCTTCCAGGTAGAGGTTTTCCACGATGTAGACGCCCTTCTGCGGCAGCAGGTAGACGTGCGCAAACAGGGTGGCGCCGCTCTCCGGATCGCGCTCGTCGGGGGCGTCCCAGCCCATGTTGTCGGCACCGACCGCGATCACGCCGCGCTCGGCGGCCCACAGCGTCCCCGACTTGCCGACGCCGGCCGCCCGCAGGTAGGCCGCCTCGTCGTTCCACAAAGCCGCGTAGCCGGTCCGCACCAGCAGCACATCGCCGCACCGGACCTCCGCGCCCTGCGCCGCGGCACAGCCGGCCAGGTCGTCGGCGGTGATGGAGTAGGCCGGCGGCAACCGCCCTTGCCCCTTCCAACCGGCCACGTCGAGCAGCACGCCGCGGCCCAGCAGCGGCGGCACCGTCTCGACGCCCAGTTGCGTGAAGCCGGCCGGCGTCTCGGCCGCGTCAGTCGGGATGCCGCCGAAGAGCGTCAGGCAGTTTGCCTGATGGCACAGAGCATCGATGTGCGTACCCGAGTGCTCCATCATGGTGAGCACGCCGGAGGCGCCGCTGCGCGGGCCATGTTCCGCGGGCCGGTAGGTGTCGCGGTGACGGCGGTGCAGGGCGTAGAAGTAGCCGGGCAGGTGCGTCGGGTGAATCGGCATGCCGCGGAAGCGCGGCTGCTCCAGGTCGTAGACGCGCGCCGACAGCAGAGAGTCGAGCCAGGAGGGAGTCATGGCAGCATTGCTCCGGGGTCAACGGGACGGGGTAGCCTGGGCGGTGCTCTCGTATCTCGTATCCTATGGGCCGGACAAGCGCGAGTGGTGGATCGAGTGAGAGATGAACCAGGCCATCCTGCACCGCAGGGCGGGGCAACTGCCGCCGTGACTCCGGCATCGGGGCGGGCCGGTACGTGTCGATCTGGGGTTAGGCGGATTTGCATGGACACCCTTATCTGCCCGAAGTGCGGCCGTCTGCTCACGGCACCCGCTGAGTTACCCACAGGCGCTGTAGCCTGTCCCGCGTGCGGCCACACCTTCTTGACGGCTGAGGCGCAGGCGTCGCCTCCCAGGCGGTCTGGCCCCTCTGTTACTATCGACTGCCCCTCCTGCGGGGTCCCCCTTCAGTTCGCCACGGAAACGCCGGACGCCTGGGTGCGCTGCCCGCGCTGCCGGACTTCTTTTCTGCACGCCGAGTTGCTGGGGTTCGCAGAGACAGCTCGCGAGGAGCAAGTCACGCCTCCGGACGAGGAGGGCTCTGCGGAGCCTCCCGATGATGAGCCTTCTCCGGCCGAGACGTTAGCGGCCATCGACCTGAAATGGCGGCGTCACCTCCTCGCCGAGGAGCGGCGCAAGAGCCGCCGCTTCCTCCGCCGCTACCTCATCAGTTCGGCCCTGCCCCTGGGGGTGGGAGTGTTCTTCGCCATTACGGAGAAAGCCGTTCGTTGGGGAGATCTGTGCGGATTCGTGGTCGCAGCCCCACTCGTTGGCTTTGTGCTTACCCTGGCCTGGTTCGCGGCGGCTGAGGTATGGGCCTTCAGCGTCGAGGTCGTCTTCTGGCTGATCGGCAAACAGCCGAGCGTGCCGGACCTGGACGCGAGCGACGAGGAAGACAGACCTGGCATCGGCGGAGGAGAGCCTTCGCCCTCATGAGGGCCTCCGGTTGGGCTTCCGTCGTAATGTCGTAGCCGCCGCGGAACCCCGCGGCCGGGACGGTGTTCAATACCTTAGCTGTCTCTGCGCGCCCGGTCGAGACAACGAATCCGCAGCTCCCGGCCGGCGGGACCAGTCCCGCGGCGGGCGACCCCCGTGGAGGCCCTGACGGCAAGCGCCGCCCGGGCCTCCCGCGTTTTCTGGGCCCCGCGCCGCCCCGCCGCTTGAAACCCCCACGCCTGAGCATCGGTATCCTGTTTGCGGGAAGTGAACTCACCGGGCGGATGGCCGCACGCCCGGACCACCCAGAGAGGAAGACATGCCACGCACCGTTTCCGCCTGGTTCCGCTTGCTGCTGGTCGCCGGCGCCGCCGGCCTGGCGTGTGCCGCCGCCCCCGCCGCGGACGAGCCCGACGGGGCCAAGCTGAGTACGAAGATCGCCAACATCACCTTCAAGGACGCCGCCGGCAAGGCATCCCCCCTGTACGACCTGGCCGGGAAAAAGGCCGTCGTCATCGTCGTCCTCAACTTCGACTGCCCCAACTCGACCGGCTATTCCCCCACTCTCGCCGACATGGCGAAGACTTACGGCGATAAGGGCGTCGTCTTCATCGGCGTCTGCCCCGAGGAAGAGGACGCCGCCGCCGTCGCCAAAAAGGCCGACGAGTACAAGCTCGGCTTCCCCGTCTACAAGGACGACAAGGGGGCCGCCGTCGAGGCCCTCAAGGCCGGGCACACGCCCGAGGCCTTCGTCCTCGACCACAACTTCATCCTGCGCTACCGAGGCCGCATCGACGACGCCTACTCCGCCCGGCTGAAGAAGAACCGCACCGTCACCAGCCACGACCTGCGCAACGCCCTGGACGAACTGCTGGCCGGCAAGGCGGTCAGCAAGCCGCTCAGCCAGGCGGTCGGCTGCCCGATCGACGTCGCCCGGACCGTCAAGAAGGACGGCAAGGTGACGTACCACCGCGACGTGCTGCCGATCTTGCAGAACAACTGCCAGCAGTGTCACCGCCCCGGCGAAGTCGGCCCGTTCTCGCTCTTGACCTACAAGCAGGCGGTCCGCTGGGCGTCCGACATCAAGGACACCACCAAGTCGCGGCAAATGCCGCCGTGGAAGATCGTCGAAGGCATCCCCTTCCACAACGAGCGCCGCCTGAGCGACCGGGACATCGCCACCCTCGCGGCCTGGGCGGACGGCGGCACCCCGGAGGGCGACTCGAAGGACGCGCCCAAGGCGAAGGAGTTCGTTGACGGCTGGATGCTCGGCAAGCCGGACCTGGTCCTGCAGGCCAAGGAGGACTTCGTCGTCGGCCCCGGCGGCCGCGATATCTTCCGATGCTTCGTCCTGCCGACGGGGCTGACCGAAGACCGGTACGTCGTCGCCCTCGAGGTGAAGCCGACCAACCCGCGCGTCGTCCACCACACGCTGAACTTCATCGACAGCCTCGGCCGGGGGCGGAAGCTGGAGGCGAAGGCGCAAGAGGAAGAGAAGGGCAGGAAGGCCGACGAGTACGACCGCGGGCCAGGCTACTCGATGGCGATGGGCGTCGGCTTCAGGCCGGACGGGGGCCTGTCGGGCTGGGCGCCGGGCCAGCTGGCGCACCGGCTTCCGGAGGGCTACGGCTGGCTCCTGCCCAAGGGCTCCGACGTCGTCATGCAGGTCCACTACCACCGCGACGGCCGGGTGGAGAAGGACCGCACCCAGATCGGCCTGTACTTCGCCAAGAAAAGCGAGGGGATGAAGCGGTTCAAGGGCGGCATCATCGCCGGGCAGTTCCCGACGGTCCGCCTGTTCCCCAGCTTCCCCGGCTTCCCCGGCATCCCCGCCGGCGAGGAGCACTGCAAGGTGAGCGGCCAACTCTCGGTCCTCGAGGACTGCACCCTCCACTCGGTGATGCCGCACATGCACCTGGTCGGCAAGGAGATCAAGGTGACGTGGAAGCCGAAGGAGGGCGAGGCGAAAACGCTGCTGGCGATCAAGGAGTGGGACTACAACTGGCAGGAGTCCTATTTCCTCAAGGAACCGCTCAAGCTGAAGGTCGGCGACGTCCTGGAGGTCGAGGCCGTCTACGACAACAGCGGCAAGAACCCGAACAACCCCAACGACCCGCCGAAGACGGTGTTCATCGGCGAGCAGACGACGAACGAGATGTGCTTCGTCTTCCTGGGGGCCACGTCGGACGGGCCGGGCCGGTCGCCGTTCGGCCGGCCGAACCTCGCCGCCCGCCCGCAGGCCGAGAAGAAGTAACGTCGCCTGCCGTTTAGCCGCCGCCCTCGGGGCGGCGCTCCGACGGAGCGCCGCCCCGAGGGCGGCGGCTAAACGATTTTGCGGTATAATCACTTCGTCTGGACCGGTCCGACACCCGCACACTTCCCCTGGGAGACTGCCGATGCGACCCCTTTGGCTGTGCGCCGTCCTGGCCCTCGCGCTCGTCGCGCCGCTGCGCGCCGACGAGCCGAAGAAGGCCGGGGCCGCGAAAGCCGACCTGAAGACCTACCAGGTTCCGTACCGGCTGACCAAGACGCAGCACATCCTGGTGCGGGCGAAGCTCAACGGCAAGGGGCCGTTCAACTTCATTCTCGACACCGGCGCACCGGCCCTGTTCGTGGCCACGAAGGCGGCCAAGAAGGCCGGCGTCGATCCGGGCAAGGACGGCTGGGGGGCCTTCGACAAGTTCGAGATCGAGGGTGGCCTCCCGGTGCCCAGGGCGAAGGGCCGCATCGAGGACCCGTTCCAGCTGGAAGGGATGAACGGCCTCGGCCTGGCCGGCGTGGAGCTGCACGGCATGATCGGCTACAACCTGCTGGCCCGCTACCGTGTCGAGATCGACTTGACCAAGGACAAGATGACCTGGACGGAACTGGACTTCGACCCGCCGGCGCCGAAGGGGCTCGACGGCGGCAAGGGCGGCCTGCCGGAGCTGAACGCCATCGGCAGCCTCATGAAGGGGCTCGGCGGCTTGCTGGGGCGGGCCCGGCCCGAGGTCGTCGCCCGCGGCTTCCTGGGGCTGGAGCTGGCCGAGAGCGACGGCAAGGTCACGGTCTGCAAGGTACTGGAGAAGGGACCCGCGGATCGGGCCGGCGTCAAGGCGGGGGACCGCGTCACCC
>DATFNV010000275.1:0-7516 GCA_035266225.1 Gemmataceae bacterium | reverse complement strand
TGCGCAGTTCCTCGATCCGCTTCGTCTCTTCCTGGATCGCCTTGTTCAGGTCCGGCACGCCGGGGTTCGGGTCGTCGAGGGCGGCGCCGCTGAGGACCATGAGCTTCGGCGTGCGCACCTCGCCGCCGCGGGCCTTGTATTGCACCAGGGCGTACTGCCGCTCCGCGAGGGTGCCCTGGAAGTCGAGGCTGCGGGCGAAGAAGCCCTTCATGCCGTAGTAGTAGTCCTGCGTGATCGACGTGACGTAGGGGTGCCGGTGGCACTGGGCGCACATGACGTTGACGCCGAAGAAGACGGAGGTGACGTCGCGCGTCAGCACGTCCAGGTCGCCCAGGCGCTTCAGGACGAAATGGTCCGGCCGCGCCGGGTCGGGCGCGACGCCCAGCAGCTCGCGGAACATCCGGTCCCAGGGGCGGTTCTCCCGCAGGGCGACGAGGAGGTAACCGCGGAGGCTGGGCGCCTGGTCGCTGCCGTTCTGGAGCAGGGTGTCGAATTCCGTGGCCGAATGGCGGTCGAAATCCGGCGAGGCGATGAGACGGTCGCTCAGTTTGGTCCGCTTGTCGGGGTCCTTCGAGTCGATGTAGTCGCGGGCCTCGGCGGCAGTCGGGATGCGGCCGGCCAGGTCGAGGGTGAGGCGGCGCACCAGGGTGGCGTTGTCGGCCTGCGGCGCGGGCGCGACGCCGGCCGACTGTAACTTCAGGCCGACGTAATGGTCGATCACTTCGGGGATCGGCCGTTCCGGCGGCAGCAGGTCATCGGCGACGGCGGGAGACGACAGGGCGATCAGGGCGCCGAGGATGAGGGTGCGGTTCACGGTGTTCTCCCTTGTTTAGCCGCCGCCCTCGGGGCGGCGCGCTGTCCAGCGCGCCGCCCCGAGGGCCGCGGCTAAACCGCCTTCAAGGTCCAGCGCACGACCTGGCCGCGGCCGACCGTATCAATCACGTCGCCGGTCTCATTCATCGCCACACCGAAGACGAGCATCGGCGCCGCGACCTCCTTCAGCACCTTCTTCTGTCCGAGGTCGTAGAACAGGAGCTTGCCGGCGGCACCCGCCCCGAGGGCGCCCATCAGCCACTCGCCGCGCGGCTGGAAGCGCAGGTTCTCGACCACGCCGTTGCCGCCGGCCTTGAAGTCGTGCGTCTTCTGCCCCGTTTGCCAGTCGAAAACCTGGACCATCGCGGTGCCGGAGATGATGGCGGCGTCGTGGTTGTCGATGCCGCCGGCCGCCAGCGACTTAGCGTCCGGCGAGAAGGCCAGGGACCGGACGCCGCCGAAGGAGTGGCCGTTGCCGGCTTCGGCGCTGCGGTCCCACTCGTAGAAACCGGGCGCCTCGCACACCGCCGCCTGTTTGCCCGTGGCTGTCTCCCACACGACAATGCGCCCTTCCTGGTCGGCGGTCGCCAGCAGCTTCCCGTCGGACGAGAAGGCGCAGGCGAACAATTTCGACCGGAAATGGTGTCGTGTCTTCTCCGGATGGCCGCGGAAGTCGCGGACGGCCTGGCCCGTCTCCGCGTCCCACAGCCGGCAAACCATGTCGTCGCCGGCGCTGGCGATCGTCTTGCCGTCCGGGGACAGGGCGATTTGCCGGACCCATTTGCCGTGGGCGTTCTCCAGCGCCCGGACCGGCTTCTGCGTCGCGGCGTCCCACCAGGCGATTTTCCTGTCCGACCCGGCCGAGACGAGGTACTTGCCAGCGAGGACCAGGCCGCTCACGTAGCTGAGGTGAGCGGTCCAGGAAGTCGGCTGCGGCTTGTCCGCGGACAGATCGATGTGGTAGATCTTGCCGTCGTAGCCGCCGACGAAGAGGCGATCGGTATTCGGCACGCGGGCGACGCTCAGCAGGTCGCCGGCGAGGGCCAATTTCTTCACGGGCTGGGCGTTATTCGGGTTGGTGGAGGCCATCGCGGCTCACCTCCTCTGGTCGTTTACGTTTCGGGATCGCCCCATCTCACGCCAGCACTTCGGCCACCGGCTCGGTCTTGTAATCGGTCAGCGGGACGGGCCGGCCGTCGTGGGCGGGGTATTCCTTCTGAGGATCGATGCCGAGCGCCTGGAAGATGGTGGCGAAGAACTGCGGCACCTTGACGCGGCCCTCGGCGATGTCCTTGCCGTCGGCGTCGGTCTTGCCGTGGACCACGCCCGGCTTGATGCCGCATCCCGAAAGTGTGGCACTCATGCGCGGGAAGTGGTCGCGGCCGCGGAGGTTGTTGATCTCCGGCGTGCGGCCCATCTCCGAGAAGGTGATGACCAGCGTGTCCTGCAGTAGTCCGCGCTGTTCCAGGTCGTCCAGCAGCACCGACAGAACGTAATCCAGCTCGGGCACCAATTCCTGGTGGATGTCGAAGTTCTCGCCGTGGCTGTCCCACCAGCCGCGGTTGAGGCGGACGAACGGCACCCCGGCCTCGACGAGCCGCCGCGCCACCAGCGCTTGCTGGCCGAAAAGCGTCGGCCCGTAGCGGTCGCGCACCTGCTGCGGCTCCCGGGAGATGTCGAAGATCCGATCGCTCGCCATCAGGCCGCGCACCCGGGAGTAGGCGTCGTTATGACTGGCCAGCGTGGCGTCGCGCTCCCGGCCGCGGCTGAACTGCCGGCTGAGCAGGTCGCGCAGCTCGCCGCGCTCCTTGTGGTCGAGGTCCGCGAGCGACTCGGGCAGCTTGTTCCCCGCGGGCGAAAGGGCGCGCAAGATGTTGATGGCGTCCCAGCGCGACCCGAGGTAGCCGGCGGCGTCCGGGCTGTCGTTGAGCATGCCGGGGAAGCCGACTGTTGCCGTCCACAGCGCGACGTGGTCGGGGACGGTGCTGTCGCGCCGGGCCAGCTCGCGCGCCAGCATTGCGCCCAGGGTCGGGTACTTGACCGCGCCGTTCTCCGGCCGCGACCCGCGCAGAACGACCCGGGCGCCGGCCGCGTGATCGACATTCCCGGTATCGACCGAGCGGATGACGGCGGTGTGCCTCGTCAGCCGCTTCGCCATCTCCGGCATCAATTCCGAAACGTGGTAACCGGGCACGCTGGTGGGGATCGAGACGAACGGCCCGCCGGTAGGTCGGCCCGGCTTGGGGTCCCAGGTCTCGAACTGGCTGGCCCCGCCTCCGAGGAAAATGAGGATGGCGTGCTTGTGGTCCTCCTTCATCTCCGCAGCGATGGCGGGCGTGCCGAGCATGTTCAGCCCGGCGGTGCCGCTGAGTAGGGCGCCGGTCGCCGTACCGAGGAACGCGCGGCGGTTGAGGAGATGCTCGGCCGAGCCGCAATAATGCCCGCGAGACGGACGAATCATGGCCTGGCTCCTTTGTGTCGGACAGCGGCGCGAGGGCAAGGGGCGCTGGCGGGATGCAGGCGGGATCAACGACAGATTAGTGTATCATCTCGGGGGCCGGGCGACAGCCGGGCTTCCCGATTGCGACTCACGCCGATGAGCAGAACGAGACACGCGCCGTCGCGGTCGATCGTTCCTGTGATCAGCGGCATCGGGTAGGGTTCCGAGAGCAGTAGAGTGGCGTTTCGTGCGCGGTAATTCTCTTGACGAGGAACGGGTCGAGGCCGAAGCGGTCATAACCGGCTGTCAGGCCCTCGTCCACAGTGGGCCAGATACTATCGACCTTGTCCCGGAACACGAGGGCGTACTTGCCCTGATTCTCCGGCATGGCGAGCAGGGCCGGTAATTCCTGCCGAAAGGTAGCAAGTTCCTGTTCGAGTGCCATGGGATCGCTTCTCTGCTTCGGGTGGTAAATCGGCTGGGCTCGAGCGCCGCTGTCCCCTCCCTCATCATCGCATGGGTCGCGGAGACTTCAAGAGCGATGTGAACGGCGAGCCAGCCCTGGCCAGACGATCAGCCCGCAGGAGTTCCTCGACCTGATCGTGTATCTGGAATCGCCGTGCTGACCGGGTGGGCCGGTCGGGACGTGGCCTTCGCCGCGAGCCACCCGGCCGCGCGGTACCAGGCCAGGGCGTCGGACAGCGCCTCCCGGACCGGCCGCGGCCGCAGCCCCAGCTCGTCGAGGCTCTGCCGGGTATCGAAGCTCATCCCGCGCCGCGTCAGGCGCACGCCGGTGACGGTCGCCAGCGGCATGCGCCGCGTCCACACGTCGGCGACGAACTCGATGAGGAAGGCCGCGGTCAGGGCGACGCCGTAGGGAACACGCCGCGCCGGCTCCGGCAGCCCGGTCAGCTCGGCGAGGAGGGCGAACACCCTCCGGATGGTGTGGTTCTCGGCCCCGAGCAGGTAGCGCCGCCCCATCCGTCCGCGGTCCATCGCCAGGATCATCCCTTCGGCCACGTCGCGCACGTCGATCAGGTTCAGTTCGCCGTCGAGGTACTCGTTCCGCCGGCCGCGGCAGAAGTCGAGGATCATCTGCGTCGGCGGCGAGCGGCCGCGGTCGCCGGGGCCGACGGGGATGGTCGGGTTGACGATCACCACCGGTGCCCCGGAGCGGGCGAGGCGGAAGGCGTAGCGCTCGGCCAGGAGCTTCGAGCGGCAATACGGACCCAGGGCGTCTTCGAGGCGCACCTCCTGGTCTTCGCGGATGGCCCCGCTCTGGTGTACCCGCGTCAGGATGCTCTCGGTGCTCGTGTGCAGGATGCGCCGGGCGCCGGCGTCCAGGGCGGCGTCGAGGACGTGGACGGTGCCGCGGTAGTTGACCTGCGTAAAGTGGCCGCGGCGGTGCGTCCACAGGTTCGGGTTGGCGGCGAGGTGGTAGACGAGCGGGCAGCCGCGAATCGCCCTCTCGACGGCGGCGCGGTCGCGCACGTCGGCGAACACCACGTCGATGCGGTCCAGCGGCAGGTGATCGACGCGCGCCCCGGGCCGCTCCAGCACGCGCACGGCGGCGCCGCGCTTTACGAGGAGGGATACCAGATGACTGCCGATGAACCCGGCGCCGCCGGTGACGAGGATATCCATATCACGACTCCGTTTAGCGGCCGCCCTCGGGGCGGCGCCGATTCATCGGTTCGCGAAACGATCAATCGAGGGCGGCCGCTCAACTAATACTTCCCGCGCCGTCGTTCCTTGGCCGGCAGGATTTCCAGGCACGTCGTCCACCAACCGGTCAGCACCGTCTCGACGAACTCGTTGGGCAGCCGCTCCGCCCGCATTTCCGCCGCCAGCCGCCGGTGATCGTACTCGACCGGCACGAACTCGACGCGCAGCGCCGGCCGCGCCTCCAGCAGCGCGTACCAGACGTTGGTTCTGCCGTCGTTCTCCGGCCGGCCGAGGACTCCGACGTTGACGACGTGCCGGTCGCCTGACAGGCGTCGGTGCCATTTGAGGCCGGTGTGCGTCGTCAGGATCACGTCGGCTTCGTGAGCGGCCGCCAGGTACTCCAGGAAATGCGTCGGCGTCGTCGATTCCCAGAGGAACTCGTTCATCTTCCGCGGGCTGCCGTGGCACATCAGGACGCGGTAATCGCCGAGCCGCACGCGGCGCTGAGCCGGCAGTTCCTTCATCCAGGCGCGGTTCTCAGGGCTGGTGTTCTTGAAGGTGTAGTCATAGCTGATACGGGCGAAATGGTTGTCGCGCGGGTCGGTGTAGCCGCACTGGCAGTCGGCGAGGCCGTTGCCGACGGAGTTATCGTAGTTGCCCTGGATGCACGCCACCCCGTTGTCGCGCAGCAGCGGGAAGACGCGATCGGGGTAGGGCCCGAAGGCGCCGAGGTCGCCGAGGCAGTACACGGCATCGACCGCCTGTCGCTTGGCGCTCGCCAGCGCCGCACCCAGAGCGAGGTAATTGTTGTAGACGCCGCCGAAGATGGCGATGCGCGTGAGGTCAGGCATCGCGCGCTCCCCCGGACGGGTTTGAGCACAACGCCCCGTACTGGTAGCAGGTGGAGCAGGCGTGATGTCGCAGCGGGTACGGCCGCAGGGCTTCCTGGAGCGTGTCCCCGAGACGGGCGTCGGGCGCCTCGATGAGGATGGGACAGACGTAAACGCCGCGGTCGGTGACGACGCGGCTATGGTGACAGATGAGTTTCCCGAGGTCAAAGCCCTCCATCATCTCCGGCGTGACTCGCTCCTCGTCGCGGTAGCCGCGCTGGCGATTCTCCTCCGCGCCGATGCGCAGGGTCGGCAGCACCTTGATGCGCGGGCGGTCGCAGCCGTTCTCACGCAGCAGGCGCACGAAGCCGCGGAACAGTTCGCCGTCGTCCTGGTCGTCGCTGGTGCGCGTGACGGTGATGATGGGCAGGAAGCCGTGCGCCACCAGTTGCCGCACGCCGCGCATCGCCCGGTCGAAGGTGCCGGGGCCGCGCACCGGATCGTTCATCGCCGCGGTGAAGCCGTCGAGGGAGACGCGAAACTCCAGGCTGTACGGCGACTCCGCGTCGGCCTTCGCCAGCCGCTCCAGCCACTCGTCCTTGAAGACGGTGCCGTTGGTCAGGACCGTGGCCGGGCCGTAGCGGAGCGCCAGTTCGAGGATCGCCACCATGTCGCGGTTGAGGAACGGCTCGCCACCGGTGAAGTAATACTCCTTGACGCCGAGGCGAACTGACTCGTCGAGGGCGCGGCGGACGGTGTCGAGATCGAGGAAGGCGAAGCTGTGGTTATGCGGGCTGCAACTGATGAAGCAGTGGCGGCATTCGAGGTTGCAGAGAGTGCCGCCGACCTGGAACCAGAGATGATCGAGGTGCGCGAGAGGAACCATCGGGGCCGCCAGCGACGCCGCGTCATCGTCCAGGATCGGCAGCGGAACACTCATCAAAGGGCTCCCGCTAATCCGCAGCGTCAGGCTGGCCGCCAAGTGACTTCACCTTCGACGAACACCGGCCCACCAATGTGGCTGACAACCCCCTCTGGGCCTACCGTGTTCCAGAGGCCTGAATCGTACACGTCGCGGAACTCATCCCACTCCGACGCACTGTGAGGCTGCTCCCCCATGAGCCGCGCGTGCCACTCCTCGGAAAACGCAATGTACTCACGGAGTCGCTGTAGCGTGGGGTCATTGCTGTTTCCCAAGGCTGGCCGAAACACTCCGTAGCCGGTGTTGTCCGACCAGAATGCGCCCTCGATTTCTCCCACGACATGCGGGCCAAACCGGAGCAGGAGCGTCGCCTGTTCAAGAGCCATTCGTGCTGCCTACCGCGCGTGCCATTGATGCGCCCGATCAGCGCTCACTCGAAGAATCGGCGCACCCGGACACGCAACTCGCCGAGGACGTCGGGCAGGTGCAGCTCGTCGTCCCCCTGGAGTATCCGCGGTGACTCATCCGCCCGGTACACATGGACCGTTTCGCTCATCTGATCCAACAGGCAGACGACGGTGACGCCTGCTTCGAGATACTCGCCGGCCTTGGTGATCAGCCGCGGCCAGCGGTCGGTCGGCGAACGGACCTCAAAGACAAGTTCGGGCACGACGGCGAGATAGCCGAGGGGGACTCGCCCCTGCGGCACCCGCGCGTAGCTGTAATAGGCGATGTCGGCCCCGCGCACGGTGTCGGGGTCGCGTTCGGTGATGACGCCGCTGTCATTGCTGACCAACCGCCCCATCCCCTGCGCCCGGACATGCGGACCGATCAGGAGGGCGATGT
>DATFNV010000274.1:0-23857 GCA_035266225.1 Gemmataceae bacterium | reverse complement strand
CCAGGCAGGACAACGGCGGGGCGACGTTGGCGGCGCGGCTACTGCCGGGAAAGGATCTCGACTCGGTGCAGAAGGAGGTCGAACGGATCGCCCGGAGCGTAACTATCACCAAGGCGATCAAGTAGGAATTGCAGATTGCAGATTGCAGATTGCAGATTTCAATCTGCAATCTGCAATCTGCAATCTGCAAAGTCGGCGGGCTCATTCCTCGCGCCAACCTCGGCCGCGTGCCAGTAGCTTGAGCAGACCGATCCCCGCCAACACCAGCATCGCCCCCGCGCCGGCTCCCACCCCCGCCCCTTGAAGCGCCCCCGAGGTCGCCGCTACCTGGTCTCGGAAAAACGCCAGCCCAAGACCGCCGACCGCGGCCCCGAGCAGGATCCCCATCCCCAGGCCGTCGGAATTGCGTCTCAGGATTTTCCCGAGCAATCCCCCGGCGATGGCGCCGGGCAGCGTACCCACGACCGCCATCACCAGCGCCCCGACCAGCGCCCCCACAGCGGCACCGATCAGCGCCCCGACGAATCCTCCCAGCAACGCTCCGTTGGGGATCCCGTTCACGGCAGCGGTGATCGGGCCGTAGCGCGTTCCCGTGACACAGAGGATGAATCCCAGGATCACCGCCCCCGCCACGGCAGCGGTCGGTGCGCCCCACACCGTCGCCAGGAGTGACCCCAGGACAAGTCCGTACCCCGCCCCGTAGAAGCCGTACCTGGCAAGGGCTTTCAACACGGCCCACCAGCTGGGCAAATCGGGTAGGGGATCAACGGAGCGCGGTGGCAGAGGCGCCGTGTCGGCGAAGCCCTCGGCGGGCCAGTTGGCGAACCAGTAGGAGTAGTCGTCGATCAACCGGCGATTGCCGGGGTGGCCCTTCGCGTCGAGGACGGCCAGGGGTAACTCGACGGCCTCGTCCCACAGGTGGACCTTGCACAGCAACCCCGCTTCCTCATCACACTCCTCGGGGGGGAGCAACTCCACGACGGTGACCGGCTGCATCGTCCGCCCGAAGCGGTCGGTTACCATCGGCAAGACGGCCCGAAAGGGAAAAGACAGGTGGGTGGCCAGGTAGTCGTGATAGCGGCGCAGGTTGTCCTCGTCCGCCGCCGGCAGGAGGTCATCGCTGCTGAGGCCGAAGACCGCCCTGACTCGGTCGTCCTGGTCGCCCGGCCGCAGCGGGCGGGCGACGATGGTCGTCGGCTGCTCGATGGCGGCCGGCTCGCCGCCGTCCGCTTCGAGGTCCGCTTCGCCCAGCCACGCGCTCTCGACGTCCAGGCCGTCGCGCTCGCAGCGGGTGCGGAAGATCGGGTGTATCTGATCGAGGGTGTGCTGGTTCCACTCGATCAGGTAGGTCGGCGGGTTCGAGCGCCGGTCCAACTCGCTGATCGTGCCGGCCCAACCGCCCAGCGGAATGTCCTTGAAGTTCGGGTCGGCAGTCCCCGGCTTCACCCGGACCCGGTCGCCGACGGCGAACCGGGCCGGGAAGGTGGGTTCCGGCTTTCCCTGCCCCCTCTTCTTCTTCCTGGGCATGATTGGCCCCCCGGTGAGACTGTCGCCTCGCGTCTATTGTTGGCGAACCCGAGGGGCGCAGCAAGGTTATCCGGCGGATGGTCAATTCTCCGCGGCCCCGGTCAGCAGCACGGCGGCCCCGCGGATGCGCCCGCTGCGCAGGCGCGTCAGCGCCTCGTTGGCGTCGGCCAGGGGGAATGTCTCCACTTCCGCCCGCACCGGCACCCGCGGCGCCAGCGCCAGGAACTCCTCGCCGTCGCGCCGCGTCAGGTTGGCCACCGAGCGCAGCGTGCGCTCCTCCCAGAGCAGAGAGTACGGGAACGAGGGGATGTCGCTCATGTGGATGCCGCCGCAGACCACCGTCCCGCCGCGCGCCAGCGCCCGCAGCGCCTGCGGCACCAGGCTGCCGACCGGGGCGAACAGGAGGGCCGCGTCGAGTTCCTCGGGAGGCAATTCGTCGGAGCCGCCGGCCCACTCCGCCCCCATCTCGCGGGCGAAGCGCTGTCCGTCGGCGTCTCCGGGCCGGGTGAAGGCGAAGAGGCGCCGCCCCTGGTGCCGCGCCACCTGGGCGACGATGTGGGCCGCCGCCCCGAACCCGTACAGCCCAAGGCGCTGGGCGTCGCCCGCCATGACCAGGCTGCGGTAGCCGATCAGCCCGGCGCACAAGAGCGGCGCCGCCTCGGCGTCGGCATAGCCGGCCGGCAGGGAGAAGACGTAGCGCTGGTCGGCGACGGTGTAGTCGGCGTAGCCGCCGTCGATCTGGTAGCCGGTGAAGCGGGCGCGGGCGCAGAGGTTCTCGCGGCCGGAGCGGCAGTAGGTGCATTCGCCGCAGGTCCAGCCGAGCCAGGGGACGCCGACGCGGTCGCCCTCCGCGAAGCGCTCGACGCGCTCGCCCTTGCCGGCGACGGTGCCGACGACCTCGTGACCGAGGACCAGCGGCAATTTGGGGTCGGGCAACTCGCCGTCGCAGACGTGCAGGTCGGTGCGGCAGACGCCGCAGGCCCGCACGCGGATCAGCACCAGGTCCGGCCCCGGCGTGGGGAGGGGCAAGTCGGCCGGGCGCAACGGCGAGTGAGGGGAGTCGAGGAGCATCGCGTGCATGGCAGCAGCCTCGCGAGGAAGACGGCGTTCGCGCTTTAGAAACTGTATCCACAACCCTCTTGTCGCTTGCGGCTTCGCAGGAAAGATGGCGAAGCCGCAAGCGGCGAAGTCATTTGGCCGGTAAAGGGGACAGCGTGAACGGGAGGGTGCCACGATGCCGTCACATGCCCCGTGGCACCCTCCTGGCCACCCTTGGCACCCTGGCACCCTGACACGTTACCTCGCTTGGGACCAGGCCCTTTGCTGCTGTGGTTCACCTTCCGGGGCTTGTGGGTGACAGCTTCGGGAGGGCGGAATGGCTTGCGCCTGACCCGAGGGGTAAGCCCGTCCGCGAGTGACTTGTCCACCTGGCCAAGTCGGTGGACAAGTCGTGGCGTGGCGCAACACCTTTCAGGGGTGGGACTTACGGCTTCGTCGTGCTGACTTGGCCGGCATGGTTCAGAAACGGGCCGTTTCAGGTGGCGCGGGTCCGTGCCCGTGCCCGTGCCCGTGCCCGATTCCAGACCGGGCACGGGCACGGGCACGGGCACGGGCACGGGCAGAGCGCGACCCGCGTTTGAACCAGCCCACTTGGCCACTTGTCCACGTCATTGTGGCCAAGTCGCCCTCCCGCGACGACGGACGAGGGCCTGGTTCAATTCCGGGGCTATTGGGGTAACGCTTGCGGGGGTCGGCGGGACGGGTCTCGGGGTCAGCACGGGGCCGTTCTGTGCCACCGGGGCCGAGTTGTGGTTCTGGAGGATGAAATCGTGCGTGGAGGCTCAGCCCGTAGCCGGACGTACGATAGTCGCCTTCGAGCGTTGCTCTTCCTGCGAGGTCGGCAGGGCTCACAGGCGCTGCCACCCCCTTCCTTCGTGTACGAAGTGGAACGCTCCGGGTGCGCCGAATCTGCCGGCCGGGCGCGATGGCGGGAGCATGGGGAAAAGGCGCCGTGCGCAGGGTGTGGCGGTGATACGAGGACTGCGGCCGGTGCGGGATTCGTCCATAAGAAACGGCCGTAACGGCCGATTAACTTGGGCAAGGGGCCATGCCCAGGAAATACACCCCCGGAGTCCGCGCACGACTCGACGCATTCGCCTCTCCCAAAGGAGCTTCGTTATGCGAAAACGTCTACCCAGCGCGATCGCTACAGTCACTCTGGCCTGGCTGGTCGGCACCGCCGATGCCGCCGAGCCGGGGACCGCGGGGCCGCAAGCCGCCGCGCCGGCCGCAATCGCTCTGCCGGACTCGCCGGCCGTGGCCGATTCCCCGGCGATCTTCCCGGGCCCGGGACATGAGAACGGCAACCCGGACGGGGGCTTCACCGCCGGCGCCGCCCTGCTTATCGTCAAGCCGTTCTTCCAGACCAACCCGGGGCTGTCGGCCACCCGCGCCTCGGTCTCCCCCGCCGGCACCGCCACGACCATCCTGACCTCCGCGTCGGATTTCGATTACAGCTACAGCGCCAGTCCCAAGCTGTGGCTGGGGTGGGTCAGTGAAAGCGGGCTGGGCGCGCGCGTCAGCTGGTGGCGCTTCGACCAGGCCGCCAAGCAGCAGTTGCTCGCCTTCAACACCCCGGTGGCCGCCCCGCTCGTAGGGGAAGGGGCCGCCTCGCAGTCGTTCTTCAGCGGCAATGCCAGCGCGGGCGCCGTGACCCCGCCGCTGGCCATCACGGTCGGGCCGCTCGTCGGCGCCGCCGGGGAAACACCCGCCACGCTGATCGCGACCAGTAACCTGAAGGTGGACGTGTGGGACGTTGAAGCGACCCAGGACTGCGCCCTGGGCTCGTGGTGTCTGCAACTCTCCGGGGGCGTCCGCTACGCGCACATCGATCAGAACTACAACGCTTACAGCGCCCAGCCGAGCCTTCCCGGCGGGGCGCTGTCAAACGCCCTGCTGACCGGCCACAACTACGACGGCGCCGGTCCCACGGTTGCCGGGCAGCTGCGGCGCGAGCTGGGCAAGTCCGGCCTGGCGCTCATCGCCAACGTGCGCGGCTCAGAACTCTACGGCAGTGGCCGGCAACAGGCGACGGAGCAAACCGTCTTTGTGCCCGCCGCCGGGGGGCCGACCCTGGTCACGACTTCCAACGGCTTTCACACGCACGACGGCTTACTCCGCATCGCGGAGGTCGAACTGGGGGTGCAGTACACGCAGGAACTGGGCGGCGCACGCCTGTTCATCCAGCCGGCCCTCGTCGGACAGTCCTGGTCGGGGAGTGCCGGCAACGCCTCGTCTCAGACGGGCGACCTGGGCTTCTTCGGCCTGGAACTGGAGATCGGGGTCAACTTCTGACCCGGCGGCCGTTCGGGCGGGGAACAGGGCCGTCTTGGTCGCGCCGCCGGGCGCGATTGAGACGGCCCTGCCGCCTGGCGCTTCCCTGCTAAGGCAGGTAGACCTGCATACCCAGGATGAAGGACGACAGCCCGAAGAAGCCGAAGGGGACCTTGAATGTTTCCACCAGCGGCAGGACACCGGGAGCAATCCCGCTGCCGATACTGACATTCGAGGGCGGTAGGCCCACGGGCACGGTGACAAAGGGCCGGTTGCCGAGAGTCCCGCTGGCCCCCTCCAGCGTCACTCCCGGGCTCAGCTGGAACACGATGTTCACCGGCTGATTGACCGCCGCCGGGGAGCCGTTGATGAGGTCGATGGTGATGCTGAGCAGGTGCGTGACCGGGTCCGGCACCAGGGGGTAGGTATTAACCGGCGAAATCTGGGCCGTCACCTGGGGAAAGGGCGTGCCCACGGAAGGGGGGGCGGGGAGGGTCGGGGGGGCAGGGAGGGTCCAGGTCAGGATGGTCTGGGTGGCGGTAAAGGCACCGGTGCCGCCGGTGAAGCCGACGAAGGCGGTGCCCTGGCCTACGATGGCCGGAATGTTGACCGTGTAATGCTGGGTCGCCGACCGGCCGGTCAGTGTGTCCCGGGTGGTGACGGTCAGGGTGGTGCCGTCGTAAGCCATGGAGACCTGGAAGACGTCGCCACTGTGCAAGTTGACGCCCGTGCTGGTCAGGTCGATCGCGGGGACGGTGGGCGCGGCCCCGTTGGTGTACAGACCGGTCGAATTCGTGCCCTCGCCTTCGTTGTTGTACAGGTCGAACTTGACGGCCACGCTCTTGGGGATGCCGCCACCGCCGCCGCGGTGGTCGGGGCCGTAGCCCAGGCCGCCGCCGCCAGGACCAAGGGCCCTCGGGGAGTTGCCCTGAATGGTGAAGGTGAAGCCGTCGGCGGTGCCGAGCCCGCCCGACAGCTGGAACGTGAACTGGGTGGTGAACTTCGCGACGCCCAACCGGCTCGAGGTGAAGACACTGCCGGCTTCGCCGAGGACGCCTTTGGTGGTCAACTTCACCCCCGTCGAGCCGTAAGGGACAGCCGAGCCGTTGAAGGTCAAGAGTCCTGAAGGGACCAACCGGTCTTCCAGGCTTTCCAGCTCGGGTCGAAACCGGTGGTGGCGCCTTGGCGAGTTCCCGACAGCGGGACAGGATTGACGCGGCGACGTCACCGACTGCCACCATTGGGCCAATCGGCTCGATCCTGTGAACCAGTTACCAGCTAACATGGATTACTCCTCTCGTCGCTGTGAAGGAACAGCATTTCCTTCCGAATTATGGCACAGCCAGACTTCGAGATCCTGTTGAACGGCCAACCGATCGTGGCCATGCTGCGACTGATCGATTTCCAGGGTGTCGAGGGAGCGAATCGGGGAACATTGGGCGTCAACCAGGAAACCCCGGCAAAACCCGGGTCTTCTGCACAGAGTTGCACCTTGGTCGGGGAGTTGTCAGAGGCTACAAGGCTATTCTACTCGCCAGGCAGACGGAACGCAAGCACTTTCTCCGAGAGAGGCTTGTCCCAAGGGTGTCAGGAACGAATGGCACTGTTCTGCGATTCTAATTTCCCTAACCCCTATCACCATATCTGTTTATGTCGATGCCTCGTCGTCGGCCCCTGGTGACTCTGTCAGCACACTCTCCCCGGTGGCACCTGAGGCGCCGCACTGACGATCCTGCCTACGGCAGCTGCTTTTCCTTGCCATGGCAGCTGACCGACCCTTGCCGGGGGACCTTCCCCGCGTACTTTGTCTGTACGGGAGGCCATCCTTGCCATCCTTGGCCACTGGTACGCAAGGAAGGCCTCCATGTCCTTTTCTACTCCGCGCCCGTCAAACAAATGGTCAAACAAATGGGTCGTGGTCAAACAAATGGGTCGGGAGTCGTTCAGACAAATTGCCTGAACGACTCCCGATCTGGGCGGAACTTTATTGCCGGCGTACTATCTGTCCTGACGACTTGCGACACCTTCGTACTTGCCGGGCCCGGTTCAGACGTTGGCGGCGCCGGCCGGCTGCAAGGCGGGCTGCTGCCTCACTTGCAGGCGCAGCTCGCGGAGCAACTCGCCGGCGGCGAAGAACTGGAGGCAGTACTCGCCGGGCGCGGGGAAGACCGGCCGGTGAAACGTGAAATCCATCTCGACCTGTCTCATCGGGTCGGGGAAGTGCGGCAGCTCGTTGCACTCGAATACCGGCGGCCTCATCTCGTCGATGTCCACCATTCGCAGGGTGATGGGCGTCTCGCCGCGGCCTTCGCGGAGCGACACGTAGACGCAGACGCGCGCGTGCTGGCACGGGAACCCGCGCCCGGTGATCACGTCAAACACGCCGTGAATCCAGTATTTGCCCGTGGCCGGGTCGCGGCGGACGTCGTCCGCCATGACCATCGCCAGGATCACGGGCGGCGGCGCCTGGAACTTTCTCTCGGACATGGGAAGCCCTCCGGA
Organism: Gemmataceae bacterium; assembly: GCA_035266225.1. Classification (GTDB taxonomy): domain Bacteria; phylum Planctomycetota; class Planctomycetia; order Gemmatales; family Gemmataceae; genus DATFNV01. Next base: position 16,495 of record DATFNV010000274.1, on the reverse strand, counting down.
TGATGCTGTGCCTGCGCCTGGGGAGCGGCGAGGCCCCTGGGACATACCGCAAGCACAGCTCAGTGTATCATGCCGGGGCCGACAAGGGAAGCGGCCCAAAACAAAAGATAGGCCATGTCCTCTCGTTTGCCCCTCTCACGTCCGCTGGCGGGCGTAGGGCAGGTGCCGGCCGCAGTAGCCGACCAACACCCGCCGCGCCGCGTTATCGAAGTCGAAGTAGATCTGCAAACAGTTGTTGGTCGTGCCGCCGCCCAGCGTCAGGTGGCGCTGCATCTGCCGACTCTGTCCGCGGTGGTGAAAGACCCGCTCGGCCCCGAACAGGTTCCGGGTGGTCTGGCTCTCGAAGCAGGTGTACTTGAAGGGGACCCGGCCGAGGAAGGCCCGGTCCACGGGGCCCAGCGGCGGGCCGCCGTCACGGGCCGCGAAGTAGGCGCGGCCGACCTCGGCGACGGCCGCCAGCGCTTGAAAGACCTTGCCGGGGCTGCCGAATAACGACTGCTCGGCCGACCGCTCCGCGTCCTCCCAGACGACGAGCACGTCGGCGAATTCGTCGGCGGCGGCCCGCAGGGCGTCGGCGACTGTGGCGAAACTCCGGCCGCCGGCCGCCGCGGGAGGCGCGGGAGCGTCCGCCGCTTCGCGCGACTCCCACAGCAGCGCCGAGCTATCCAGGTAGTTGCGGAAATCCGTCTCCAGCTCGCCCAGCTGGCGGCGGGCCGCTTCCCAATCGGTCCGCAGGCGGGCGTTTTCGTCCCAGGCCCGCTCCAGCTCGGCGGCCAGGTCCGCGAACTCCGCATCCGCCGCGACGGGTGCGGCAGGCGGGTTGGCGCGGAGCGCGGCGAGTTGGCCGCGAAGCTCGGCCAGTTCGTCCAGCAGCGCCGCCACGCGCCGTTGGGCCGCCTGGGACTCGCGCTGGAGGCCCAACTGCGCCTGCCGCAGCTGGGCCTCGGCGGCGGCCAGGCGCTCGGCCTCCGCCGGGTCACCCCGTGCGCCCCCGCTGCGGTCGCCATCCAGGGCCGCGCAGGCCGCGCGAATTATCCGACCTTCTCGGTACTGCTCCGCACTGACCGGGGCCAACAGGGTTTGCACAATGCCAGGGAGAGGGGCGGTCTTGAGGCTTTTCTGCAGGGCCTCCCAGGTCTGGTACGGATGGGTCAGGGGCAACTCTTTCTGCAGAAGCCCCGGCCAGTAGATGCGCAACACGGCTTCCCAGCAATAGACCTCCGCCCCGAGCAACTTGGCCAGGCGGTCCTCCGCCGGCTGGTCGAGCAGGGCGGCCACGTGGGCCAGGCCCCCCAGATGGACCTGCAAGGCGTGCAAAGCGTCGATATCGATCTTCAACGGACCGTTCAGGCACAGCACGACGACCGGGAGCACTCGCTTGGGGTTGAGCAGCACGTCGTGGACGAACGCATCGACCCGACCTTTCCGCAGCAGCCGGGCGCGGGTCGGGATCGGCTGGCCCTCGACCTGGCAGTTCCAGCCGAGCAGCAACTTGTCGCGCAGCGCGGCGACGGTGGTGAGCGGATTGGCGTTCGACCACGGCGCGTTCAGCGGGCGCAGGGCGAACGGCTGCCAGCCCGCCCTGACCACCAACGCGACCTCGACGGCCCGCGCATCACAAGCCACCACACCGGAGAACCGCCAGGTGATCTCAGGGATTTGTGGGTCGTTAAATTCCCAGGCCAGGGCGGCCAGCCGGTGCGTGGCGCAACCCCGCTCGTCCGTCTGGACCTCGTGGCCCGCGCCGGGTGTCACGGAGGATCCGTCGAAGCTCAGTTGCAGGTCGTGGACGCCCATCCCTCGGAAGAGTCCGCGCAGCCAGTCGGTCATCTCGCCGCGCACGGCCGCCAGGCACTCGCGGCTGGTCTGCCCGGCGCGCGGCTGCATCTCGAATTGAAACGCGACCAGAGGTTTCATGTTCGGCGGCTTCTTTCCCGGAAGAGGGTTTGACGCCTCTTTCCTTCGCGACCCGTTACAGCTGGAGGTCCTCGGGTCTGTCGAGGCTCGGGACCTGATGGGCGGAGCCGTGGGGCGACCGGGGTCCGAGCGGACCCTTCCGTTGTCCCCTCCGGCACGGGAGACTGACCCGAGCACACGATGCCTTCGCGGGGCCTCATCGAGGTCGCACGGCGCCCGCCGAATCAACGGCGGATGACGGACAGGAACTGCTCGGCCGAGGGCGCGGAGATAGCCGCCCGGAACCATTCCTTGAGCAGATCCTGGCTGTCTTGCCGCCCGATGAGGTCGATGACTTCAGCCGGGATGGAGGCGGGGAAGCGTGCTTGTACCAGCTCAAGCAGGTTTTCCCGTAGAGTCGCGATGCGCTCCTTCCGAGCCGCTTCTTCCATCCAGCGATTCACGACTTTCGACTCGGTCATGTCCCAACCCTCGAACGCTTTTTCCAGCGCGGCGAAGTACCCCGCCAGCTCCGCGAACGTGAAGACGAGGTGGCCAAGGTCGCACGGCAGCCGCCGAATCACCGGCGGATGATCGACAGGAACTGCTCGGCTGAAGGGGCGGAGACGGCGGCCAGGAACCAGTCCTCCAGCATCTCTTCGCTATCTTGCCGGCCGATCAGGTCCACCACCTCGGTCGGGATGGCTCCGGGGAAACGGCCCTGCGCCAACTGGAGCAACCGTTTCCTCGACAACGAGATGCGCTCTTGCTGGCGCGCCTCATCGATCCAGCGATTCACCACTTTCGATTCGGTCATGTCCCAACCCTCCAACGCTTGTTCCCATGCCGAATAGCACCCGGCCAGTTCGGCGAAGGTGAGGGCGATTCGGCCGAGGTCGCCCCGCACCCGCCGGTCAGGCAAGGCGGAAGCCAACTCCTTCCAGCGCGCAATGGTAGCGACTTCGCCTCCTCCATGCATCAGCGGAATCCAGGAGAGCAGGCCCCACGTCGCCGCGCCGGCCGTCACCGCCGTCAGGGCCTGATCCGCGGCGTCCTCCTCGACATTCCAGACGAGGGCCGCGTGCCGCGTGCCGGCCCCGCCGGGCAAGGTCATGTCCAGCACGGTCTGCGGACAGCGGCCACGCAAGTAGACGAGGGCGGTGCAGACGTTGTACTTGCCGCGGCGGTCGGCCCCGTGCCGGACCTCGATCCGCAAGCGGGCGGCCTCGGCCAGCGTGGCGTCCAGCTTGTCGGGGTCGTGCTGGGCCTGGAACTCGAAGACCAGCAGCCAGGGCTGATCCGGCGCCGACTCGTTGACCAGGGCGGCGACGCGGTCGGCCGTGCGGTCGCGCTCCCCGGGGCACGGTGTCGTCCGCGTGTCCACCCACTCACGGAAGCGCAGCGTCGCACCGCTGCCGGCCAACAACCGGGACAGGACCGGCTCCGGCTCCGCCAGGGTCGCGTAGCGCGCTGCTTGATCGAAGACGCCCATGACCCGCCCAAGGTAAACCCGGCCCCACGCCGTCAATGCTGATGGGACCCGGTCGGCATCTGGTGTGTAAGTCGCCGTGTACTTCGGTAGAATAGACACATGCGCGTTTACCTTGCCCTGTGCTGTCTCAAGCGGCCGTTCGACGACGCGGCCGCCCGACGTCATGCTTCCCTTTTGAAAGTGCGCGTCGTGAGTCTGATCGATCTCGTGCGGGAGGTCCTCTGATGAACGCCATTCTGTCGGACCCTGTCGAGTTGCGCCGCCAAGGGTTCGAGGCGCTGGTGAAGGCGCTCGGCTGGGTGAACGCCGTTCGTTTCCTCCAGCAATACGAGACAAGTCGCCTCGATTATACGCGTGAGCGCGAGCAATTCTTGCCGGAATGGGACGCCCAGACCTTGCTGCTGAAGCTCCGCGAAAAGGCCAAAACGTAGCTTGTTTCTCTGCAAGACTCCGCCGGCGAAGAGGGACGATCGTGTCCGTCCTGCCCGAAGCGCTGCCGACTCCCGAGGAGGCGCACCACCGGCGACGTCATCCGGTCGGCCTATCGAACCGTCGGTCTCTTCGGGACCGGTAACGGGACGGCCGGTTTGCCGCCTGGCTTGGTGTCGCCGACAGGGCTGAGGGTGGGGCTCGCAAGTAGGGGAGCAGGTGGCTCATTGACGGGCTTTCCATTCCGAAGATCCCAGATAATCACCTTGTGATTCCAATCCCGCCGGTGAGGCGCTGCGCATCGGAGCTGAAAGCGACCCTCATCACGGCCTTGGTGTGCCTTTGGAGAGTTCGGTGCGATCGCGCCGTGCCTCCCTCACGTCCCGCCCCCCTCCGGCTCCAACAGCAACCGCGTCCTCGCCTCCCGCGCCGCCATGTCCTTATCCAGATAGAGCGCGTGGTATTCGCCGCGCACCCAGCCCTCGAACTGGTCGCCGTAGTGCGGGCTCCCCGGGTGGCCCGACTCGCTGGAACAATCGACCGCCCACAAGATCGGCAGCGGGTCGCTGAAGTCGGCGATAAGGCGGTAGTTCGCCCCCGCCCGCCCCTCGAAGGCGCCGCCCTGGCCCGTGTTGCACACCGTCGTCGCGTCGCCCTGCACCGGCAGCCCGCCCTGGTCGAGCAAGTGGCCGAGGTCGCCGCGCCCCGACAGGACGTGCCGCAGCGGCAGCACGTGCAGCCGGCCCCATTGCCAACCGCCCATGTCCGGACCGAGGCGGCTCGCCAGGTAATCCAGGGCGGCGCTCATCGCGCCGAGGATCGCCTCCGCGCGGCGGCCGGCGCCGAACCAACCCGCGGCGTCGCCCTCCAGCAGCCGGGCCGCCAGGCCGCCCGCCCCGCCGGCCAGCAGGGCCGCCGTCTCTCCCTCGAAGCGCGCCCGCACCACCGCCTTGACCCAGTGGGCGAAGAACACGTCGAAGATCGTCGCCCCGACGCGGTCGGGGTCCATGCGGCAGTCCCATCCCTCCAGGTGCCGCGCCGCCTCCCGCACTCGCGCGTCGTTGCTCGGCCGCAGCGCCGCCAGCAGGTACGGCATCGCCGCGACCGCCCGCAGCGACAGCGCGTCCTGCTGCATGGCTTCGCAGTCGCGGCGCGACACAGCTTGCCCCTTGCGGCCCTCGATCATCTGGCGGATGCGGCGCGCCCGATGGCCGTCGCTCCACGTCCCGGATAGCGGATAGGGGAAGTCGTCCGGGGCCACGCGGTTGTTCGCCGTCGCCATCCAGCCGCGCGGCGGGTCGGCCAGCTGCGGCATCCCCTCGAATGGGATCAGCCCCTGCCACTGGTGCGCCGGGTCCCACCCCGGCCGGTAGCCGCGCTCCCACGCCGACCGCACCGGGATTCGTCCCACCGCCTGGTAGCCGACGTGCCCGGCCCTGTCGGCGTAGACGACGCAGAAGGTCGGCACCTGCCACGGCCGCAGCGCCTCGCGGAACTCCTCGGCCGAGCGCGCCCGGTCCATCGCCAGCAGCGCCGGCAGCCAGCCGTCCGCGGAGGCGCCGAGCCACTTCAGCGCCACCGGCCCGGTGGCCCGCACCGGCGGCGGCAGCACCTCATCGACGATCGGCCCGTTGCGCGAGAAGCGGATCGTCTTACGCACCGATTCGCCGCCCTTGACGCCGATGACCTCCTCGCGCTCGCGCCACGGCTCCCAGCGGCCGTCGTGGAGGAAGCAGCCCGGGTGGGCCGGGTCGGCCTTCTCCTGGTACAGGTCGCGCTGCGAGCAGATGTTGTTGGTGCAGCCCCAGGCGACGAGCTCGCTCCGGCCGAACATGACGCCGGGGATGCCGGCGTAGGCCATGCCGGCGACGTGGAACGACCCGCCGCACAGGTGGACCTCGTACCACCACGACACGGCGTCGAACGGCACGTGCGGGTCGCTGGCCAACAGCGGCCGGCCGCTGCTGGTGCGCGACCGGGCGATCACCCAGTTGTTGCTCCCCGTGCTCCCCTGCGGGTCGCTGACCGAGCGGCCGACCGGTTGCAGCGGCCGGCGCTCGCGCGGGTACGACCCGGGCGGCAGGATGCTCTCGTCGTCGGCCTCCCCCTCCAGCAGCGCCCGGTAGAGCGGGCCGTCGCCCAGGGCGCGTTTCGCCAACTCGGGGATGACGATGACGGGGAAGCGTCCCGTCAGATACCAGGCGAACTCGACCTCGATGGTCAGGCAGTCGATGGGCGACCACGGCTCGGGGCGGTAGTCGAGCAGGTCGAACTCGATCGGCGGGCGCTCGCGCGTCTGGTCGATGACGGCGTTGACGCCGGCCGAAAACGCCGTCACCAGCCGTCGCGCCTCGGCGGAAAGAGTCGTCCACCGGTGCTCCGCGATGCGGCGCAGGCCGACGGTGCGCGCCAGCAGATCCAACTCGAAGACGCTCTTGAAGCCGACGACGCGGGCGAGCAGGTCGAGGTCGGTGCCGTCGGCGCCGAGGATTTCGGCCAGCCGGCCGGAGCCGCGCCGGCGCAGGTAGTCGAGCTGAAAAAGGCGGTCCTCGGCCATCGCGTGGCCGAAGCCGAAGAAGAGGTCCTCGTCGTTGTCGGCGTAGATAGAGGGGATGCCCCAGCGGTCGCGCTCGACGCGGACGGCCGCGCGCACGCCGGCGCCGCGGCGGCCGGCGGGGTCGGGGACGCGGGCGGCGGCCTCGGCGCGCCACCAGGCGTCGAACTGTTCGCGGCTGAGGCCGGCGGCGGTACAGACGGCGGCGATCGGCTCGCCGGCGCCGAGGCGGCGAAGGACGTCACGCGTGGGGAGGGTCATGGCGGGCTCCTCGGGTGGGGCGACGGCGGGCCGAAGAACGGATCATAACCGCCGCCGGCCCGACGGTCCATGCCCCACTTGCCGCGACCGCCATATCAGCGCATCGTCCCCTCCGGAATGTACAATTCATTGACCTTGTTGGCCGCCACCTCGGGCGGGGCCTCGTCGGTCCACGACGGGATGGCCTTCTTGTCCGGCGGGTAGAGCGACTCCATCGGCCCCCAGACTGCGTCCACCCGGTCGGTGAACAGGTCGCCGATGAGCAGGTCGGTGACCAGACCCTTCAATTGCGGGAAGGTGCGGACAAACTGGCCGAAGCTGAAGCCGTCGTAGTACTCGCAGACCAGGCGGCGCATGCGATCGACGCCCTGGTTGAACGCGTCGCCCCACTTGCCGATCTGACCGGCCGACACGTCCCCCTTGGCCAACCCCTCGGCGATGGCGTCGGCCGCCAGCTCCCCCGACTTCAGCGCCAGCAGCACGCCGGACGAGTAGAGCGGGTCGAGGAAGCCGAAGGCATCGCCGATCAGCACCCAGCCGTCGCCCGCCACTTGCCGAGAGCGATAGGAATAGTCCTTGGTGGCGAAATAGCCGGCCGAGCGCCGGCCCGGCGACACGCGCTGCTTCACGGCCGGGCAGGCCTCCACCTCCTCGTCGTAGACCTGCTGGTGGCTGCCGCGGCCCTTGAACAGGTAGTCGAACGGGGCCACGACGCCGACGCTGATCGTGTTGTCGTGCTGCGGGATGTACCACCACCAGCCCTGCTTGTTCGTCGTCTGGATGACCAGCGTCGCCCCCTCGTCGCGGCCGCTGTCACGATAAGCCCCTTCCCAGTAGGTCCAGATCGCCCCCTTGTTCAGCACCGGGTCCCAGCGGCGCAGTTTGAAGCGGTTCTGCAACATCGTGCTCTGGCCGCTGGCATCGACGACCACCCGCGCCCGCACCTCGTCCTGCGAGCCGTCCTCGTCCTGGACGCGGACGCCGGCGGCCCGCTCGCCGTCGAAGAGTACGTCCAGGACGCGGGCCGGCTGGCGGACCTCGACGCCCTGCTCGCGGGCGTTGTCCAGCATCATCGTGTCGAACTGGCTGCGGATCACCTGCCAGGTCTGCGAACATTCGTCTGGCTTGTTGTCGTGGAAGTAGAACGGCGCCGATAGCTTGCCGGCTGCGTTGACGAACTGGACGCTGTACTTCTTCACGAACGGGCTCGCCCTCATCTTGTCGAGCATCTTCAGGCGCCGGAACACCCAGTAGGTTTCCGGGATGAGCGACTCGCCGATGTGGAAGCGCGGGAAGCGCTCGCGCTCGTAGAGCTTGACGCGGCAGCCGTGCTGGGCCAGCAGCGTCGAAACCGTGCTCCCCGCCGGCCCGCCGCCGATGACGACGACGTCCGCCGTGACGTTACCGTTGGCAGAAGCCATGAGGTTCTCCTTGCGTTTCGTAGGTCAGGCTTTCCAGCCTGACCGTGGTTCGGTTGGCGTCAGGCTGGAAAGCCTGACGTACAGGAGCCGCCTCAGCGCCAGCGACTGGAGGGGTCCTCGTGCGGCAAGCGGGCGGCTCGCAGCAGGGCGATCAGCTCGTTCAATTCTGTCCGCGACAGGTGGCCGAGTTGGCGGACGTGGCACTCCCGGAGGGGCTGGCGCAACTCGCGCAGCAGGGCGAGCCCGGCCTCGGTAATGCCGACGTGGACCACGCGGCGGTTGTCGGCGGGGCGGTCGCGCTCGACGAAACCGCGCTGCTCCAGCTTGTCGAGCAGGCGGGTGATGTCCGGGGCGCGCGAGACGAGCCGGCCGGCCAGGTCCAGGGTGCGGACCTTGTTGGGGTGCTCGCCGCACAGCAGGCGCAGGGCGTTGTACTGCTGCGGCGTCAGGTCGTGGCGGCCGAACAGCTCCTCTTCCAGGGCGCGCAGGCGGTCGTAAGTCCGCCACAGGCTCAGGAAAACCTCCTGCTCCAGGGAGTCGAATGGGCGGCCGGTACGCTTCTGCCGGGGCGGGAGTGTCGTCATGGGAGCCAGATTACCTGTCGGACGGATAGTTGTCCAGACAATTTTCTCCGGCGAGGCGCTGGCCTTGGCCCGTGCGCAGAGAGAAAAGCCGGGATCGTTGAAATCGCTCCTTCGCGGGATAGACTCAACCCGGAGGGACGAAGTCGAGGTCGGGTGAGAGGACGAGGCCATCACGTGCAAGTACCTGATCCCGAGGTGTTCCGACGGCGCCACTGCCGAGGAGGACTCATGAAACCCGGATCCCTTCTCTGTACTACCCCGCTGCGCCTGTTGCTCACCCTGTCGCTGGGGCTGCTGGCCCTGCCGGCGCTGTCGGCTGCGCCGCCCGCTGCCGGGAGCGGCAAGAAAGTCGCGCTCGTGGTGGGCATCAACAAGTATCACCACGCTGACCTCAACCAGCCCAGGCCGCTCGAGTTCGCCGAGGCCGACGCCGAGGACCTCGCCGCCCTGCTGCAGACGGCCGGCTACCAGGTGACCGTCCTCCAGGGCGACAAGGCCACGCGCAAGGCCATCAGCGAAGCCCTGGAGAAGCTCCGCGCGGTGCCCGGATCGGACGGCGTCTTCTTGGTGGCCCTGGCCGGTCACGGCCTGCGGCCGGAGGGGTCGAAGGAGGCGTACTTCTTCCCCCACGACGCGAAGCAGCGCCTGCCCAGGCCGGCCGAGAAGGACAAGCAGCCCTGGGACACCGACTCCTTGCTGCCTTTGTCCGCGGTGATCGGTCACCTGCGGGCCAGCTCGGCGGGGTCGCGTCTGCTGCTGGTGGACGCCTGCCGCAACGACCCGGCGTCGGGCCGCGGCCGGGGGGTGGGGACCGACCTCAAGGTCGGCGACCTGCCGAAGAACACGGCGGTGTTCCTCAGCTGCTCGGAGGGCCAACGTTCCTACGAGGACAAAGCGTGGGACGGCGGCCACGGCGCCTTCTTCTTCCAGGTGATGGAGGGGATGAAGGGCAAGGGGGCGGACCGCCGCGGGGACGTGACGGTGGAGCGCTTGTCGAAGCACCTCCGCAAGGCGGTGCCGGTGGAGGTGGCGCGGGTCATCAAGGGGGGAGCCGAGCAGAAGCCTTTCTGCCTGGTCGTCGGGGACGTGAGCCCGGGCATCAGCTCCTCGGCGCTGGCGGCGCTCAACTTTGACCCGAGCGGCGGGGCGCGCATCGCACACTTTGGGCCTGACGGGATCAAGGTGGTTCTCCTGGAGGAGGACGAGAAGAACAAGCTGTACTACGCCCGGATCTACGACGCCGCAACCGGCAAGGCCCTCACGCAACAACTCAAGCACGCGGACTCACTGTACCGCCCGTCGTTCAGCCCGGACGGCCGACGGTTGGCCACGGCCGGTTTTGACGGGAAGGCCCGCATCTGGGACGTCGAGACGAGCAAGCTGATCAGCGACGGCCTCAAGCACAACGAGTCGGTATTCCAGGCGCTGTTCAGCCCGGATAGCCGGCGGGTGGTCACCACCAGCTCAGACAAGACGGCGCGGGTCTGGGACGCCGAAACGGGCAAACCGCTCACCCCGTTCCTCGAGCACAAAGGCTTCGTGACGAGCGCGGCGTTCAGCCCCGACGGCGACCGGGTTGTTACGGCGAGCGAGGACAAGACGGCCTGCATCTGGGACGTCGGCCGCGACAAACCCCTCGCCCTGACCCTGCGGCACGACGGCGCGGTGCGGCACGCGGCGTTCAGCGTGGACGGCCGCCTGGTGGTCACCGCCGGCGACGACAAGACGGCCCGTGTCTGGGATGCCCAGACGGGCAAGGAGCTGGTCCGCCTCGACAAGCACGCCGGCCCGGTGTGGCACGCGGCGTTCAGTCGAGACGGCCGTCGGATCGTCACCGCCAGCCAGGACAAGACGGCCATCGTCTGGGACGCCAGGACGGGCGAGGCGCTGACCCGACCCTTGCCGTGCGACGATCAGGTGAGTCGCGCGTGGTTCAGCCCGGATGGCCGGCGGGTGGTGGTCGGCTGGGTTCAGGTCGATCAGGGGGACCGTTGCTTGATTGCGCCTCGTGGGGCGATGGGCGTCTGGGACGTCGAGACGGGCAAGCCCCTGATCCAGCCCATCAAGACCGGCTCCCTTTACGATGCGTCCGTGAATGCAGGCCGCCGGTGGCTGGTGACATTCGGCCACAATTCAACCCAAGTCTGGGACCTCCAGACGGGCACGAAGGTCCACGAGGTCACCCTCAAGCGCGACTGATCCCGCCTGAGAGAAGCGGCAGAAGGAGGTGGCTTGGCGGGCCTTCCGGCGGGTGATGGAGAATGAGGCCTGAACGGATTGTGCCCCGAGCGGATACTTGCTCGATGGGGCGGTGCGCGGTTACACTTGAAGGCATGATTCATCGGACGCGAGGGTTGATCATGGCGGGTCTGCGAAGGTTCCTGAGGGGGAGAGGTTTCACGCTGATCGAGTTGCTGGTGGTGATCGCCATCATCGCGGTGCTCCTCGGCCTGTTGGTCCCCGCCGTCCAGAAGGTCCGCGAGGCCGCGGCGCGCATCCAGTGCAACAACAACCTGCACCAGCTCGCCCTGGCCAGCCACAACTTCCACGACCAGAACCAGCGCCTGCCGCCGCTTCTGGGCCGAAACGGCTTGCAGCCGCTCATCCAGTCGCCGACGGGCTACGTCAACCCGCCGTGGGGGAACACGTTTTTCTACATCCTGCCGTACATCGAGCAGGACAACCTGTACAAGAACTGCTACGACACAACCAACCCCGACGGCAACAACTCCACGCCCGGCTACCGCCCCTGGACCGGCGGCTGTCAGCACACGGCCATCAAGAGCTACATCTGCCCCACCGACCCGAGCATGCCGGCCGGCGGGCTCACCGCAAACCTGACCGTCCCGGCCATCGGCTGGTCGGACACGTGGGCGCTCACGAGCTACGCCGCCAACGCCCAGGTCTTCGCCACCGTGGACGTCAACGGCAACCTGATCTCCCCCTCGCTCTGGGAGGGCCAGGCCAAGATCCCCGCGAGCTTCGGGGACGGCACGTCCAACACGATCCTCTTCGCCGAGAAGTACGCCCAGTGCGGGCCGGACATGTACAACATCTGGGGCTTCTGGTGGGCCATCCAGACGCAGCCGTGCTTCGCCAACTCAGCGGTCGGCGCCATCGGCCCGGCGTCGAAGTTCCAGGTGCAGCCGAACCCGTGGGCTGGCGCCGCCTGTGACCCCGGCCGTGCCTCGACCTCACACCCCGCCGGCATTCAGGTGGCGATGGCCGACGGCAGCGCGCGCTCCGTCTCGGGCAGCGTCAGCCCGTCCACCTGGTGGGCGGCCTGTACCCCCAACGCGGGGGACAACCTCGGCCCCGACTGGTAACGCCCGCCGGCGTCCGAACCGCTTTCCGGAGAAGGGTCCGCCGCGATGTCCCCATCGTGCCGCCACGCCGTCGCCGGCGTTCTCCTGGTGTTCCTGGCCGGCTGCTCGTCGCCGGCAACCCCGGTCGTCGTCTCCGGCGTCGTGACCCTGGACGGGGAGCCGCTGAGCGGGGGGCGCGTGACCTTCCTGGGGCCCGGCAACAACGTCGCGGCCAACGAGATCGGCTCGGACGGGCGTTACACCCTGGCGGCAGCGACCCCCGGCCCGGTCAGGGTCGTCGTGACCGGGCCCGTCGTGCCGTCCCTGCCGGGCCGCGACCGCCTGGTCCCCGAGCTTCAGCCCCCCGACCGTGGCCAACACCTTGCCCGATCCGAACCGTTGCCCCGGCCGAAGGTGCCGCCTCGGTACGCCGACCCGGACCTCACACCGCTGAGTTACACGATCGGCCACGGACAGCAAACCTGGGATATCGCCCTGGAGAGCGACGCCCCCCCGAAAGGGATCCCCCGCGTGCCGGATGGGCCGCCGCTCGGCCTGGAGCCGGGCCAGGTCGTCCCCGACGTCGAAGGCCCCGACCTGGACGGCCAGGTGTTCAAGCTGAGCGACTACCGCGGCCGGGTCGTCCTGGTCTATTTCTGGGGCCAGTGGTGCAGCCTGTGCCGGGACGAGCACCCGCACCTGCGCGCCCTGGTCGAGCGACACCGCGGCCAGCCCTTCGCGCTGCTCGGAGTGAACTGCGACGGCGACCGGGAAGTTGTGCGGCGGGCGGTGCGGGACCAGTCGCTGCCGTGGCGCAGCTGGTGGGACGGCGACCTCGCCGGCCAGGTAGCCCAGACCTGGGAGGTGAAAGGCTGGCCGGCGTTCTACCTGCTCGACGGCCGCGGCGTCGTCCGGGTCAAGAACCTCCGCGGGGCGGAGCTGGACCAGGCGGTCGAAGACCTGTTGCGGCCGGCGGCAGACCCGCCCCCCTGACGAGAGAGGAGTTTCTCACGATGAAGCGTTTGCCCGCCCTCGGACTCGTCTTGCTCGGCCTGCTGCCATCGGCCGGCTGCTCCCGCCCCCAGGTGGCCAAGGTAAGCGGCAAGGTCACCTTCCAGAAGAAAACGGTCCCGTCCGGGACGGTCACGTTCCTCAGCGACGACAACCGCGTCGAGACCGCCGAGATCCAGGAGGACGGCAGCTACACGATGGCGAAGGCGCCGGTCGGCCCGGTGAAGATCGCGGTCACGACTTACCAGCCGTGGGCGCCGCCGACCAAATCGCAGGTCCCCGGCCAGCCGCCCGAGGCACCGCCGGCGCAGAAGCCCTTCGTCAAGGTGCCGGACACCTACCGCAATCCCGAGACGTCCGGGCTGACCTGGGTCGTGGAGTTGGGAGAGCATACACACGATCTGGAGCTGAAATGACGGCCCGCCGGCGGCGGATCTTGTTCGCCCTGGTGATGCTGGGCCTGGCCGGGGTCGCGGCGGCGGTCCTGGGGCGCCACCTGGTGGCCGAACACCACTACCGGGCGGCCCGGCTCGCCCTGGAGTCGGACGACTTCGACGAGGCGGTGCGTCACCTGAACCGGTGCCTGGAGACCTGGCCGGACAGCAGCGCAGCCCACCTCCTGGCGGCGCGGGTGGCCAGGCGCTCCGGTGATCGAGATCGAGCCGAGGACCAGCTGCGCCAGGCGAAGCGCTGCGGCGCGGATCCGGACGCCCTCACCCTGGAGTGGGTGCTGCTGTCCGCCCAGGCCGGCGAGATGACGCCCGCCCAGGAGAGCTATTTGAAGGACTGTGCGGCCCGGGGCGGCCCCGACCGGGTGGAGATTCTCGAAGCGCTGAGCCGGGGCTACGCGCGGGTCTACCGCCTCAACGACGCCCTCGCGGCGCTGACGGATTGGCTGGAACTGCGGCCCAACGACCGCGCCGCCCTGCTGAAGCGGAGCTGGGTTTACGAACGGCTGCACCGGCTGGAAGACGCGGAGGTCGATTGCCACCGCGTCACGGAACACCACCCGAACGACGGCGAGGCGCTGCTGCGGCGCGGGCAGCTCCTGCTGGCGCTGGAGCGCCAGGCGGACGCGCTGCCGCTGTTCGAGAAGCTGCGCGAGAGCCGGCCGGACAGCCCGGCGGTCGCGGTCGGCCTGGCGCGGGCCTACCGCGGCCTTGGACGAACCGAGGAGGCCGAGAAGGTCCTGGACGCAGCCTGCGCCGCCCACCCGGACGAGGGGCCGGTGCTGCTCGAGCGCGGGCGGCTGGCCGTGCAAACCGGCGACCGTGCGGCCGCGCTGCCGTGGCTGCGCCGGGCGGCGGGCCGGGAACCCTGGGATTACGCGGTCAATTACGCCCTCTTCCAGTGCCTGGAGGCGCTGGGGGAGAAGGTCGAGGCGGAGAAGGTCGGCCGCCGCGTCGAGGAGATCAAGGCGGACCTGGCGCGCATGGGCGAGCTGACCGACGCCTTGCAGAAGGCGCCCTATTCGCCGGCGCTGCGCTGCGAGATCGGGCGATTGTTCCTGCGCCACGGCGAAAAGCGTGAGGGAGTGCTGTGGCTGCAAAGCGCCCTCGCCATCGAGCCGGACTACCCGCCGGCCCGCCAGGCACTCGTCGAGCATCAGGACCGGCCGGGCGGGGAGTGAGGCGCGACCGCTTCGATTCCTTTTCGCATCCCGAGACACCGTCATGTCCGTGGCGCCGCCGTCCCTGCCCGCTCCTTCCCGCCGGTCGCGGCGGTGGCTGGCGGCGCTGCTGGCGCTGGCGGCGCTCCTCGGGGCCGGCGTCTGGGGCGGCCGGCACCTGTGGGCGTGGTATCACTTCCGCGCCGCGCGGGCCGCCCTGGAGGACCGGGCACGGGCGCGCGAAGCCCTCGATCACCTCGCCTCCTGCGCGACCGTCTGGGGCGCGGACCCGGCCGTGCATCTCCTCGCCGCCCGCGCGGCGCGCCTCGCCGGCGACTTCCCGCGGAGTGAAGAGCACCTCGACGCCTGCTGGCGCCTGTCCGGCTCGACCGACGAGTGGGTCCTGGAGCAGACGTTGCTGACGGCCCAGCGCGACGGCCTCGACCGCGAGGCGGAAGCTTACCTGGTGGTTCGTCTCGCCCACGACGAGGGGGCCGCGCTGCCAATCCTCGACGTGCTGACCGCCGCCTACCTGCGGGCGCACCGGCTGGTCGAGGCCCGCGAGCGCCTCGACGAGTGGCTGCGGCGCCGGCCGGGCGACGCGGAGGCCCTGGTGCGGCGGGCGTGGGTCGCCGAGCACCTCTTCCTCGTCGCGGAGGCGCTGGCCGATTACGGGGCGGTACTGGAACAGGAACCGGGGCGCCACCCGGTGCGCCTGCGCGTCGCGGAACTCTTGCTGCAAACCGAGCGGCCGGCGGAGGCCCGGCCGCACCTGGAGCGGCTGTCCGCCGACCGCCCGGACGACCCGGCAGTGCGCCTGGCACTGGCCCGTTGCCGCGCCCGCCTGGGCGACGTGGACGAGGCTCGGCGGTTGCTCGACGAACTGATCGCCGCCGGCGACCCCGGGGCGGCCGTCCTGTGCGAGCGGGGCAAGTTGGCCCTGGCGTCCGGCGTGGCGACCGAGGCCGAGGTGTGGCTGCGTCGCGCCGCCGAACTCGCCCCGCACGACCGCGAAGTCATCTACCAGCTGCGCCTGTGCCTGGAGAGGCTCGGCAAGGACGCGGACGCCCGGGACTGCGCCCGCCGGTTGGAGCAGATCGATGCCGACCTGAAGCGGATGCGTGAGTTGGTGCGGCGCGTGCTGGAATCGCCGCACGAGGCGGCCCTGCGCTGCGAGGTGGGGGAAATCTTCCTGCGCAACGGCCTCACGGAAGACGGGGTGCGCTGGCTGGGCACCGCGCTGACAGAAGACCCCGGCTGTGCCCGCGCTCATGCCTCGCTCGCCGATCATTTCGAGCGCAGCGGCGACGCTGCGCGAGCCGCCTTCCACCGGCGCCAGGCCGGCCGGTGACTTTGGGAAGTGCGGAGTCTCAGGGGGAAAATGAACCCCCGTATCAGGCTTTCGCGGTCCGTTACCGGCTCCAGCCTGGGTAAAGCGCCTGCGAGCGCGGGGGCAGCGCCGACCGCTGGGGATTCATTGCATTCGTTGCGCACGGCCGGCTTTGCAATAGAATTCGGCTTTGTAATACAAAGCCACGGCTTGTAAAGAATAAGTCGCGGTTGATGCGTCCGTGCCGTCGGCGGGCGACAAGTTACCGCGGGAGTTGCGCGGCGCGGCGGCGCAGGTCGGCCTCGTTGTCATGCCACCATTTGTCGAGTTCATTGTAGCCAAGACCCTCCCACCCACGGGCATGCCTTATCGCGGCTATGTCGGGGAGTGTAGCAGGAAGGACCGCGAGGCGGAAGAGACAGCGATGCACGGAGAGAAAAATAAAAAACAAGATATTCATAGGGTAGCACCACAGGCAACCGTGATCACGCTGCCAAGGGCGGAGCCACGGTTGTGGTTGTGCGCCGGCGACGCCGGCGCTGCCGCCGCGGCGCCTTCCAGCGCGCCGGCGGCAGGCGCTCCTCCAACACCTCACGCAACTCC
>DATFNV010000273.1:0-14329 GCA_035266225.1 Gemmataceae bacterium | reverse complement strand
AAAAGAGAACTATTTAGTAACCGCGGCTCCCCATCCGGGCAGTAGCTTTGCGGAAGCGAGCGGGTGAATCCCCCTGAAGGCGGTCCCTCCCCGGCACGCGGCGTCGATGCCCCGCGGCGCCCCCGGTCGTGGTCCGTCCTTTGTCGCCCGGGCCCGGCATTTGCCGCGGCCCCCCGCCGTGAACCCCCTATCCGACGGAGGACCTCCCATGGTGCGAGCGCGCATCCTGCTGGCGGCGGCAACTGCCCTGTTCCTGCTTCCCGGCGCGTCGCCGGCCGCCACTTTCACGGTCACGCCCCTGGTGGCCGACCGAACCGGCGTGGCCGACGGCTTAGGCTTTGGCCCGGCTCCGGTCCTCGATCCGAACCTAGTGAATCCCTGGGGCGTCTCCTTCTCCCCCGGCGCCAACGGCAGTCCGTTCTGGGTGTCCGACAACGGCCCCTCGCTGACCCCGCCCAATAACAGTAACTCCACCCTCTACCGGATCACGAACGGTCAGGCCGTGACGCAGGGCCTGGTCGTGCAAATGCCCGACTCGCCCTCCAACCGGGCCAACATCACGGGACAGGTGTTCAACGGCACCGGCGCCTTCGGCGGCCACATCTTCCTTTTCTCCTCCGAAAGCGGGGGGATCTACGGCTTTCACGGGTCAACGACGGCGAACGTACTCCAGGCTCAGGATGCCAACTCGACGGTCAGCGGCCCCGTGTACAAGGGGCTGGCCCTGACGAGTGTCAACGGCGTGCAGACTCTCCTGGCGACGAATTTCAGCCAGGCCCGGATCGACGCCTTCAGCAACACGGGTTTCAACGTCGGCACGCACACGCTCGGGGCGCCCACCCAGCTCAACCCGACCCTCACCGACACGACCCTCCCCGCCGGGTTCGCCCCTTTCAATGTCGCTCAACTTAGCAACGGTAAGGTCTACGTCACCTTCGCCAAGCAGGACGGCAGCCCGAACAATCACGACGATCAGGCCGGGCCGGGCAACGGCTTCGTGGACACCCTCACCTTCGACGCCATGGGTCACGCCACGTTCACCCGGCTCATCTCGCAAGGCAAGCTGAACTCACCGTGGGGCCTGGCCCTGGCCCCGGCGGACTTCCCCGGGTTCGGCGGCGACCTGCTCGTCGGCAACTTCGGCGACGGCACGATCAACGCCTTCGACCCGAACACCGGCGCCTTCCTCGGCACCCTGACGGGGGACAACGGCAACCCGCTGATGATCGAGGGCCTGTGGTCGCTGTCGTTCGGCAACGGCGGCAAGGCCGGGCCGGACGACCGGCTGTTCTTCACCGCGGGCCCGAACGGGGAGACGGACGGCCTCTTCGGGGCCATCGACCCGGTCCCCGAGCCGACTTCGGCGGCGCTGTTCGTCCTGGCCGGCGCCGGACTGTGGCTGGTGCGTCGGCGCAGGGCGCGAGCGGCGTAAGGGGTCGCCGCCGCGGCGTCACGGGAACATTCCCCCGTGACGCCGCACGCGCCGGCCGTGCTCCGCGAGGCGCTCGTAAGGGAGAGGGCTTTCACGGCCGACTCAGCTCTGCTAGACTAACTCTCATGCCTCCGACGTTCGTTGATGTTGATCCGCGCGAGTTACGGGTTCCGACATCGCGTCCCGGGGGAGCCGATCCGATCAAGTTGCACAGGCAGATCGCCCGCTTCGGCGCTTCCATCGCAGGCATGCCGCCGATTTGGGCCTACGAAGGCTCGGACGGTGTCCTGGTTATCTTCAACGGGGTAACACGAGCAACGCGAATTGCCAAACTGGCTCCCGGGACCGTGGTCCGTGTCGAGGTAATTGGCAAGCTGCGCCGGGCCTGTGCGCCCCTTCCGAAGATCGGAGACCTGATCCCATGATCCATCCCACGCGGCTAGAACTCCTTCGCCAGTTGGAGCGCCTGAGCGAGCTCGCGCCCGACGTGCGCCTCGGTCAACTGCTCGCCAACCTGGCGTTCCTGGCAGCGGGTCCGTGGGACCAAACCTTGTGGGACCTCGAAGACGAGCAACTCCTCGCCGCAATCCAGCAGCACATGGCCGACTTGTTGGGCCGGCAGCAGAACGTCGCGTGACCGACCAGGCTGGGTCAGCCGCCCGGCGTCACGGGAAGCTGCCCCCGTGACGCCGCACGCGCCGACCGTGCTCCGCGAGTCGCTCGTATTCCTCCGCAGGTAGGGGACCGGCTGCGTCGAGCACCGTCAAGTCTTCGTCCAGTTCGTCGCGGCCCTCCGGGGACATGAGCGCCACCGTGACCGACGGCGATTGCAGCGCGAAGCGATACCACGCCGGCGCCCGCGGCACCACAAAGCCCGGCGGGTCGTCCGGCGTCGGCCGCAGCAGGGCGCCCCAGCGCAAACAGGTGTAGGCGACGACCGGCAACCCCAGCGCGTCGCTCGTCGGAAAGACCTCCGTCTCGGCCCCCCGGTGGGCGGCGTTGTAGCGGATCATGAGCAGGTCGAGCAGGCCGCCCCGCGCCATCTCGGCCGCGAGCGGGCGCTGGTGAGTCGTGACGCCAAGCGCGCTGACCTCGCCGCGCCGCTGCGCCTCCCGGCAATACTCCAGCGCCCCTCGCGGCCCTACGATCTCCTCCCATTCGGACGCTTCCTCGACGTAATAGAACGTCAGCACATCGACGTAATCGGTGTTCAGTTCGGTGCGAATCCGTGCCAACTCGTCCCGCGCGTCGCCGGCCGTGCGCGCCTCGAACTGGACACAGACCATGACCTCGCGGCGGCGCGGGCCGAGGCCGGCGATGGTTTCGCTCAGGCCGTCGGGGGTGCCGCACCAGTTGAGGAAGTTGACGCCGCGGTCGAGCGCGAGGCCAATGTCGGCCGGCGTCAGGGGATTGCTGCCGCGCGTGGCCAGGCCGAGACGGCACAGCGGCCGGTCGAAGGTGAAATGCGGACTGCGGAAGGTGGTGAAAAACATCACGTTTAGCGGGCGCCCTCGGGGCGGCGCAGATTCATCGTTTCGCGAATCGATAAATCGACGGCGGCGGCTAACCAACGTCCTCTCGGCCGCCGCGCTCGGCGTACTCCTTTTCCAGCCCCTTCATCAGCGCGTCCAGCCGGTCCATCAGGCGGCGCGGCGTGCGCGGCTTGCGCTTGGCCAGGGCGTAGGCCGTCAGCAGCGGCAGGGCCACCGTCGAATCGAGGTAGCATGTCACCGTGTCGGGCAGCTGCTCGGGATCGACCTTGCCCCAGGTCATCGCCTCCTGTGGCGTCGCCCCGCTCAGGCCGCCGGTGTCGGGGCGGGCGTCGGTCACTTGCAGGAAGTAGTCGTGCCCGCTCTCCTCCAACCCCAGCACCTCCTGAATCTGCGGCTCGGTCTGCAGCATGAAGTTCTTCGGCGAGCCGCCGCCCAGGATCAGCACGCCGCTGCGGCCGGCCTTCTTGGCGTCGTAGACGATGGCCGCACTCTGGTTCACGTCGCGCAGCGGGTCGATCCGCAGCGCCGACCCTTCCAGCTGCAGCGCCGCCAGGTTCATGCCGATGGAGCTGTCGCCCGGCGACGACGTGAAGATCGGCACCGCCGCCCGGTACGCCGCCGCCACCAGGCTGCGCCCCTTGCGGCCGGCCTCGTCCTCGCGGGCCGCCAGGTACTTGCCGACGAGGTAGTGGAATTCGGCGGTGCCGAACGTCTTCTGGAACGGCCCGGCCCGGCAGAGGGTGCGGTAAAAGCGGTCGGTGCCGAGGAGGTTTTCGTAGTCGAAAACGATGTCGTAAATGCGTATGACCTGGTTCGCGCGCAGCTCCAGGTCGTCCAGGCCGGGCCGCGACTGGTGCATGTCCATGCCCAGCGCGAAGTGCGTGTCGTGGTAGAGGTTGGCGCCGGTGCTGACGATCCAATCGACGAAGCCGGCCTCGAGCAGCGGCACCAGGCAGGAGGCGCCCAACCCGGCCGGCGTCAGCGCCCCCGACAGCGACAGGCCGACCACCGCGTCGTCGGCGAGCATCTTGCCGACGAACAGGCGGCAGGCCTCGCGCAGCCGGCCGGCGTTGTAGGAGAGGAACGCGTCCTCGATGAGCTGCGTCAGCCCAGTGGCTGGCGTCAGTGCGGGCGGGTCGATGAGCTTGTGGCTGATGCGCCGCAGGTACTGCTGCCGGGTGTCGCCGGGTTGCACGGTCCTGTCTCCTGGGTGTCGCCGCTGGCGGCCTGGGGTTCACGATATCCGCGCGACTTTTTGCTGGCAATCGCGGGAGGGCCGGTTATAATGCTATCGAGTTGACCACGGAAGCCGCGGCCGGGGGCCGCGGTCCTCCCTTCGAGGAAAGGAGTCCTCCATGTCCGCGACTCAGCCTTCCCTGCGTATCGGTATCTTCGGCCCCGACGGCGCCGCCGGCGACGAGCGCCACGGCTGCGGCCTGTGGGCGGCCGGCTACCGCAGCGTCATCACCGCGGCGGGAGCCAGCCCCGTGCCGCTGGGCGAATCCAGCCGTGGCCGCCCCTGGGGCGACATCCTGGAGGGGATCGATGGCGTCGTGCTCTCCGCGGCCGAGGCGCCGACGCCCAAGCAGGCCGCCGACGCCGAGGCGCTGTGCCGCTGGTGCGACAAGCACGGCCTGCCCCTCCTGGCCATCGACACCGGGTTACATTTGCTCAACGCGGCCTACGGCGGCACCCTCTTCGCCGACCTGCCGCGCGAGCTGCCCGAGGCGCTGCAGCATCGCCACCCGCCGGAGAAGGGCCTGCGCCACGCCATCGCCGTCACCCCCGGCAGCCGCATGGCCGACCTGTACGGCGACGGCGAGGTGATCGTCAACAGCGAGCACCGCAAGGCGGTGCAGAAGGTCGGCCGCGGCTTCCGCGTCGGCGCTCGGGCCCTGGACGGCGTCGTCGAGGCCATCGAGGCCGAGCGCGACGCCTGGTTCTGCGTTGGCGTGCAGTGGCAGCCGGCTTCCGCGACCGCCTCGGGGCTCGACATCCAGCTCTTCCGCGGCCTCGTCGAGGCCTGCCAGCGCCGCGTCGAAGGGGGCGTCTGCGCCGCGGCCTGAACGAGCCGATTTATCGTTTCGCGCTCGCAGCGTCGCGCGCGAAACGATAAATCCAATCGCTCACCCCAGCATCTCCCCCAGCATCTCTACCTCCGTCCGGCTGCCCACGACCAACGGTGTGCGCTGGTGCAATCCCGTCGGCGCGATCTCCAGGATGCGCCGCTTGCCGTCGGTGGCGAGGCCGCCCGCCTGCTCAGCGAGAAAAGCGATCGGGTTAGCCTCGTACATCAGTCGCAGTTTCCCCTGGGGGTGCTGCGCGGTTGGCGGATACAGGAACACCCCCCCTTTGAGCAGCGTGCGGTGGAAGTCGGCGACCAGCGAGCCGATGTAGCGCGACGAGTACGGCTGGCCCGCCTCGCCGGCGCGCAGCCTCGCCAGGAAGCGCCGGTAGCCGTCGGGGAAGCCGTCGCTGTTGGCCTCGTTGACCGAGTAAATGGTCCCCTGCGCCGGCATGGTGACGCGCTCCTGACAGACGACGAAGGCGCCGATGTCGGGGTTGAGCGTGAAGGCGTGGACGCCGTTGCCGGTCGTGTAGACGAGCATGCACGACGAGCCGTAGACCACGTAGCCGGCGGCCACCTGCTTCAGTCCCGGCTGCAGGACGTCCACGAGTGGGTCGCGGTTGCCGTCGGGGTCGATGGGGCGGCGCAGGATCGAGAAGATGGTGCCGACGCTCACGTTGACGTCGATGTTGCTCGAGCCGTCGAGGGGGTCGAAGACGACGACGTACTTGCCGTGCCGCCGGTCGCGATCGACGATGACCGGCTGCTCGTTCTCCTCGGAGGCCATGATGGCGACGTTGCCGCGGACGCCGAGGCAGTAGAGCAAGGCCTGGTTGGCGATCACGTCGAGCTTTTGCTGCGTCTCTCCCTGGACGTTCGTCAGGCCGGCGCTGCCGAGCACGTCGGTAAGGCCGGCGCGGCGCACCTTCGATTCAATGATCTTGGCGGCGAGGGTGATACCGGACAGCAGCCAGGAGAATTCGCCGCTGGCCTCCGGGAAGTGGCGGCGCTGCTCCTGCATGATGTGCTGCTGCACGGTCAACAAGAAGGGCCGGGAACTCATGGCTCGTCGTCTCCCTGGGGGTCGTGTCGGCTGTCATGCTACGATCCGGCGGCGCGGCGGGCAAAGGACACCCTCCGGCGGCGAAGAAGAGAAGGCGGCGGGGCGAGCGAGCGCGGTGGTGAGCCGGAGGACGGCCGTGGTAGAATCGGCAGCACGGCCCTGTCAGCGAACGAGGAGAGACGACATGACCCCACCGCAGCCTCTTCCGATTCCCTCCTTGCCTCCCGCCCCGCAAATCCGGAAAACGACTACAGGGGACGCGCCAGGCAAGGCCGTGCGCCGCTCCCCGGTGTGACGTGTCGTGTTCCCCGCGCGACGGCGCGGGCGGGAGAGACGGATGAATGCACCGCTGACGCTGGCCCCGCGCTCGTCGCTGGGCAGCAAGTTCCTCATGGCCCTGACCGGCCTCGGACTTACCGGCTTCGTCATCGCCCACATGCTCGGCAACCTGCAACTTTTCGCCGGCCGGGACGCCCTCAACGCCTACGCCAAGGCCCTCAAGGACATGCCGCTCCTCCTCTGGACGGCGCGTCTGGGCCTGCTCGCCATCTTCGTCGCGCACATCGTCTACGGCGTGCGCCTCTGGCTGCTCAACCGAGCGGCCCGGCCGGTGCCGTACCACCTCAAGACCTACCGCGAGGCCACCCTCGCCTCGCGTACAATGCTTTGGACGGGGTTGGTGATCCTCGCCTTCGTCCTCTTCCACCTGGCGCACTACACCTTCGGCGTCGTGGCCAGGGCCCCGGTGAAGGACCTCACGACGGGGCACGTGCAATACAAGGATTATCACGACCTGCAACAGATGTACGGCCCCGCGCTGGATCGGAAGTCCCGGCAGGACGTCTACGACATGACCATTTACGGCTTTCGCGACCCGATCGTGTCCCTGACCTACGTGGTGGCGATGGCCCTGCTCGCCTTTCACCTCAGCCACGGCTTCCAGAGCCTCTTCCAGTCGCTGGGTGTCAACCACCCGCGCTGGGCGCCGCTCCTGAAGGTGAGCAGCCTTGCCCTGGCGGCGGTCATCTTCGTCGGCAACTCCTCGATGCCGCTGGCTGTTCTCTTCGGCCTCGTCGGAGGTGACGTGGAATGAACCTCGACCCGAAAGTGCCCGACGGCCCGCTCGCCGAGAAGTGGACCCGTCGCAAGTTCGACCTGAAGCTGGTCAACCCGGCCAACAAGCGCAAGTACACGCTCATCGTCGTCGGCTCCGGCCTCGCCGGCGGCTCGGCGGCGGCGACGCTGGCCGAGCTGGGCTACAACGTCCTGTGCTTCTGCTACCAGGACAGCCCGCGCCGCGCCCACAGCATCGCCGCCCAGGGCGGCATCAACGCCGCCAAGAACTACCAGAACGACGGCGACAGCGTCTACCGCCTCTTCTACGACACCATCAAGGGCGGCGACTACCGCTCGCGCGAGGCCAACGTCTATCGCCTCGCCGAGGTCTCGGTCAACATCATCGACCAGTGTGTCGCTCAGGGCGTGCCGTTCGCCCGCGAGTACGGCGGCCAGCTCGCCAACCGCTCCTTCGGCGGCGCCCTCGTCTCGCGCACGTTCTACTGCCGCGGTCAGACCGGCCAGCAGCTGCTGCTCGGCGCCTACCAGGCCCTCAGCCGGCAAATCGGACTCGGCAAGGTCAAGATGTTCCCGCGCGCCGAGATGCTCGACCTCGTCGTCGTCAACGGCCGGGCGCGCGGCATCGTCGCCCGCAACCTCACCACCGGCAAGATCGAGTCGTTCGCCGGCGACGCCGTCGTCCTGGCCACGGGCGGCTACAGCAACCTCTACTACCTCTCCACCAACGCCGTCGGCTGCAACGTCACGGCCATCTGGCGCGCCTACAAGAAGGGCGCCGGCTTCGCCAACCCCTGCTACACGCAGATCCACCCGACCTGCATCCCCGTCAGCGGCGAGCACCAGTCCAAGCTGACCCTGATGAGCGAGTCGCTGCGCAACGACGGCCGGGTGTGGGTGTCGAAGCGCCCGGCCGACCGCCGGCCCCCGGACCAGGTGCCCGAGGACGAGCGCGACTATTACCTGGAGCGGAAGTACCCGACCTACGGCAACCTGTGCCCGCGCGACGTCGCCAGCCGGGCCGCCAAGCAGGTCTGCGACGAGGGGCGCGGCGTCGGCGAGACGGGGCGCGGCGTCTACCTCGATTTCCGCGACGTCATCCGCCGCCTCGGCGCGGCCGGCATCGCCGACAAGTACGGCAACCTCTTCCAGATGTACGAGCGCATCACCGGCGAGGATCCCTACAAGCTGCCGATGCGCATCTACCCCGCCATGCACTACACCATGGGCGGGCTGTGGGTGGACTACCACCTGATGAGCAACCTGCCCGGTCTGTTCGTCCTCGGCGAGGCCAACTTCTCCGACCACGGCGCCAACCGCCTCGGCGCCAGCGCCCTCATGCAGGGGTTGGCCGACGGCTACTTCGTCATCCCCTACACCCTCGGCGACTACCTCGTGAACAGCAAGGTCCTCGGCGAGAAGGTCGCCGCCGACCACGCGGACTTCCGCAAGGCCGAAGAGGACTGCAAGGCGCAGGTCCGGCGCCTGCTGAGCATCAAGGGGAAGCGCACCGTGGCGTCGTTCCACCGCGAGCTGGGCCACGTCATGTGGGAGTACTGCGGCATGGCCCGCACCGAGGTCGATCTGCAAAAGGCGCTGCAGAAGATCCCCGTCTTGCGCGAGGAGTTCTGGCGCGACGTCACTGTCCTGGGCGACGGCGAGGAGCTGAACCCGGCCCTGGAGCGGGCCGGCCGCGTCGCCGACTTCCTGGAGTTCGGCGAGCTGCTTTGCCTGGACGCCTTGCAGCGGCGCGAGTCGTGCGGCGGCCACTTCCGCGAGGAGTTCCAGACCGGCGAGGGCGAGGCGCTGCGCGACGACGAGCATTTCTGCCACGCCGCCGTCTGGGAACACCAGGGGGCCGGCCGGCCGCCGCTGCGCCACGTCGAGCCGCTCAAGTTCGATTACGTACATTTGGAGACGAGATCGTACAAGTAGCCGCTTGCGGCTTAGCGTTCGCTTCACAAGGGTGAAGCGAACGCTAAGCCGCAAGCGGCTGAGGACGCGACATGAATCTGACCCTGCACATCTGGCGGCAGAAGAACGCGCAAGCGCCAGGCCGAATGGTCCCCTACGTGATGAGCGACGTCAGCCCCGACATGTCGTTCCTGGAGATGCTCGACGTACTCAACGAGGACTTGCAGAAGAAGGGCGAGGAGCCGATCGCCTTCGACAGCGATTGCCGCGAGGGCATTTGTGGCACGTGCTCGCTGGTCATCAACGGCGTCGCGCACGGCCCCGACCGCGGCACCGCCACCTGCCAGCTGCACATGCGCCGCTTCAAGGACGGCGACACCATCACGATCGAGCCGTGGCGCGCCCGCGCCTTTCCGCCGGTCAAGGACCTGGTCGTCGATCGAAGCGCCTTCGACCGCGTCATCCAGGCGGGCGGCTTCGTGTCGGAGAACACCGGCGGCGCCCAGGACGGCAACTGCATCCCCATCCCCAAGGTGGACCAGGAGCGGGCGATGGACGCGGCGGCCTGCATCGGCTGCGGCGCCTGCGTGGCCGCCTGCAAGAACGCCTCGGCCATGCTCTTCGTCGCGGCCAAGGTGTCGCACCTGGCCAACCTGCCGCAGGGCCAACCGGAGCGCAGGCGCCGCGCCCGGAAGATGGTGGCCCAGATGGACGCCGAGGGCTTCGGCAACTGCACCAACCAGTACGAGTGCGAGGCCGCCTGCCCCAAGGAGATCAGCGTCCAGTTCATCGCCCAGATGAACCGCGACTACCTCCGCGCCCACCTCGCCACCAAGGAGGAGAAGGCGGCGGTGGGCGTCGGCTGATCCCCCTCAATTCCAGGACCGCCGCTGCCTCGTGGCGACGGGCGTCTCGCCTGTCGCTCGCCTCGCCACAGCCGACAGGCGAGACGCCCGTCGCCACGACGGCAGCGGACATTTCTGGGCCGGGTGCGGCCCTTTTTCCCCGGATCGGCGGCTTCTTCTTTAGGGAAACCCAGGGAGAAGAGCGCAGAGACTCCGCTCCCTCCCTGGGAAATTGCCGGCGTCCCGGCTGGAATTCGGAAAGCGTCGGGCGGCCAGCGTGCAGTATATGGGCAGGCGGGGCCGAGCGCGGGGGTGCGCGCTGAAGGGCCGGCGAAGACCGGCCTGCCGGCTTCCCCTGCGCGCCGAGTTCGGCGGCCCGCCGGCCGTGCCTGACTCCTCCGCGTGCTTGTGACCCTCCCGAGGGGCGTTTTCGTTCCGTATTGTCCGTCTTCTTCTCATTCCTGGAGGTCCGCTCATGCCGAGAGTCACCCTGGTCCGTGACCGGCGCGGCTTCACGCTGATCGAGCTGCTGGTGGTGATCGCCATCATCGCGGTGCTGATCGGCTTGCTGGTCCCCGCCGTCCAGAAGGTCCGCGACGCCGCGGCCCGCATCCAGTGCGGCAACAACCTCAGCCAGATCGGCAAGGCGGCCCAGAATTACCAGTCCGCCAAGGGCACGCTCCCCCCCGGTTATCTCGGGCCAAATCCCAACCTGATCGCGATGCAGGGGACTTACAACAACCAGAACTACGGCTACCAGGGGCAGTATGTCGGCGTGCTGGCGCAGCTGTTGCCCTACGTCGAGCAGGACAACGCCTACCAGCTAATGATGTCGGGAGTGCCCCCGGACTACCTGACGACCGCCGCGACTTACAGCCCCTGGTGGACGTACCCTAGCGCCATCCAGGCGGCGGAAACTAGGATCAAGACCTACCTCTGTCCGGCGGCTCAGGCGGACGCAGCCCCGACCGTCATTCTAGGGTTGACCACCTTTCCCACCGCCAGCGGCTTCAACCTGGAGGCCCCCTACGTCTCGCCCGACCCGGTCGGGCTCGGCCGCTCGAATTACCAGGGCGTGGGCGGCTATGCCGGCCTGGCGGTCGCCACGCAGTACGCGGGGCTGTTCACCAACCGCACCCCGGTGAGCCTCACCGCGTTGACCGGCGCGGACGGCAGCAGCAACACCCTGATGTTCGGCGAGACCGTCGGCGACATCGATACGGGGCAGCAGCAGATCGCCTACAGCTGGATGGGCGCCGGCTCCGGGTTGTGGCTCCGGACCCACCTATCCCACGAACCCCCCGACCGGCCCGCTGAAACTCGGGGCCCCGGGCGGCCTGCCTCAGGCCCCGCCGGCCACGGCCCGCCCGTGAGCGGCCCCGCGCTGCCCCCGCGTCACTGGACAGGCTCTCTCCACCGTTTCGGGACGGAAGGACCATGCCGCGCCTCTCGCGCTCGACCGTCGCGCTGTTTCTTGGCGCCTCGTTGCTGAACGCCCTGTACGGCTGGCTCAGCGTGGCCGAACAGGTCGGTTATTCGCCCCCGCCTCTGGTCAGCCGGCTGCTGCTGCGCGAGCCGCTGGAGCGGCAGGCGACGGTGCGGGCCGAGTTGGCCGCCACCCTGGAGCGGCACCGCCGCACCGAAGAGTTGGCGAGGGCGGTCATGCAGGGGCGCTTGCCGCTGCGGGAGGGCGCCGCCCGCCTGCGCGATCTCTACCGGGCGGCGCCGGATTTCCCCTGGGTGACCGTCGAGAGACGATTTCCCGACGCCTCCGACGAGGAGCGCTGCTGCCGGCTGCTGATCGACGAGGTGCGGGCGCTGGGGGGGCCCGAGCGGGAACGGGCTCAGCTCGTCGCCCTTCGCCTCGAGGCCGAGCTGGAAAGGGAATTGCGGCGCGGCCCGCTGAGCCTGCCGGCGTGAGCCTCGCCGTGGGACAGGAAGCCGATCCTGTCGGCAAGAGACAGGATCGGCTTCCTGTCCCACGGCTCCGAGGGTTGGCGGCATGGTTCAGGAAGGCCGCTTTGCGGGTAACGCTGCCCGGGGTGATGGTGCCACGATGCCGTGACATGCCCCGTGGCACCATCGTGGCACCCTTGGCACCCTGGCACCGTGGCGCGTTACCTCGCTTGGAACCAGGCCGCAATTCCCGCTTGTCCGCTTGGCTGCTGACGGGGTAGGATCAGGATGGAGGCGAACCATGATCGAACTCACTCCCGAGCAATGGCAAGCGGTAGAACGGGGCGAGCCCGTGCGGCTTGTCGATGACACGACGCACGACACCTACATCCTCATGCGGGCGGAGGTGTACGAGCAGACCGCGGGCGTCCTTCAACCGCCTGCGGACGAAGCCGCGTCTCTGATCCAACCGGCGATGCTCCGCGCGCAGCAAGCCTTCTGGCGAGACTTGCCTGAACTGCTGAAGGACAGGCGAAACCACGGCAAATGGGTCGCTTACCACGGCGACGAGCGCGTCGGCTTCGGCCGGGATGACGGCGAACTCTACCGGACATGCCTCCAACATGGGCTAGAGCGTGGGGAATTCTACGTCGCCCGCATCCGGGAGCGGGACGTCCCGCCCTGGGAGCCGACCTTCCTGGAACAGTCCCTCTACGAAGCGACTGACCTCCGACCAGACGACGCTCCCCCCTCCTCGGCATGACCAAGATCCTTGACCGCACGTACCCGGGTACGAAAATGTGAGGGCGCGGGAAAGAAGGGCAAATCGATGTCAGATCATTTCCCGAAAAAATGCTCTGACACCGATTTGTCTGTCGGGCGATCCCGGATACCCCGCGTGAGGCAGGAGAACCGACCATGACGACCGCACAAGCTCCACCGCAACCCGCGGCCAAGCCGCTCGCCTCTGATGAGGTGCTCCGAATCGCTCGGCAGGACGCGGAACGGGTCTACAAGAACCTGGAACTATTCCAGATCATCATTGTCCTCGAATCGGACGGCTGGCACGTCGAGTATACACTGGCCAAGCCGTTCGTCGTGGGAGGGGGGCCTCATTACCTCATTGACCCCATAACGGGAGCGATCCTGTCGAAGAAGTACTACCAATGAAAACCTTGGAGGGCCTCCCATGAGCCCGACTGATTGGGACATTCGGCGCGAGGGGCGTCAATGGACGCATGAGGGCCGGAAAAGAGGACGCGGCTCGTAAAGACATGCCGTCTTTACGAGCCGCATTCTCTTTTCCGGCTCTTCGACGGAGCATTACTACCTCTTAAGGTATCATCCAGTCCACCACCCTCAGGCCGGGGATGTTCGCATAGTCGGCCACGTTATGGGTCACCATTGTCAGGCCGTGGACCAGGGCGGTGGAACCGATGAGCAGGTCCATCTCCGGTGCGGCCTGGCCGTGGTCGAGCAGCCCGGCACGGACCTCGCCAAACTTCCGGGCCACGTCCAGCGTTACTTCCAGCACCGTCATGTCCCTGAGCAGGTCGAGCAAACCTTGCAGCCGCGCGGGCGCAGCGTTGGCGCGCAAGGCCCAGGTGAACAACTCGCCCGCCGTGACGGTCGAGACGGAGAGCCCGCCGCCATACTGCATGAAGCGGTTCCAGAGCAGCCGGTCCCCTTTCAGGTACGCCGAGCAGATGTCCGTATCGATGAGGAAGCTCACTCCTCAATGCTCCTGCGGGCGACCTTCCGCTGTTCCCTGTTCCATTCGAGGAACTTGTCGAGTTCCTCGGCGTCCCCCGCCCAGGCCCCGAACGCCCGCCGTAGTCCTTCGCCGGGCGGCAGTTGTCCCGGCGTCGGGGAGGGTAACGGTTCAACGGTCACGCGGACTTCCTGGCCGTCCGGCACGCCGAGGTCTTCGTCGAGTTCGATGGTCTTGCCGTGCGCTCGGCCGTGAATCGTCTTCGTCATGGTTGATCCTCCTGTGGGGACGACATTGCTCCGGTAGAGCCCGGTCGCGGAAGAAATTCCTGATGCCTTTTCTCTTCCTTATCCCTTCCAACTGCGGTCTGGTTCTTCGCTTGATCAACTTAACTCTTTCGTTTCGGGCCATTGCCAGTTGTCCCACCGTCGGGGAATGCGCGCATATTGATCAAGTAACGGTTTCTTATCGCCATAGGATTCAAACAACGCCATTCCGACCTCTGCAACGCTTTCGCCCCAAATGGCTGCAGGTTCTGGGCTTTGGCCAGGTAGGAAGAGAGAAGCCCAAACCTCTTCGAGATGTCCGATGCTATTAGCAACGATCTCGTTCGGGGCACTAGCCGTAAAACTGCCGTCAAACACTCCCCGAGCCAGGGTGGACCAACCAACAAGGCAGGCCCGAACTGCCGGATGGGGATGCGACGATTGACGTTTACTAATTTGTGTCCGGGCGCCCGGATCGAGGAGGCGGAACAAAGCACCGATAGTCACCAAATATGTTGAAAGGGCGAAGTCTTTGGGCGTAACCGCCCGTCCGCTACGGTGCCAAGG
>DATFNV010000272.1:0-4643 GCA_035266225.1 Gemmataceae bacterium | reverse complement strand
GGTCGGCCGGCACTTTCGGCTGCAAACGGCTCGGCGGCACCGGCTCGAAGGCCACGACCTGCGGCAGGATCTCCCAGGGCGCCGTTCCCAGGAAAGGCGGCCGGCCCGTGAGCATCTCGTAGAGGATCGTCCCGAGGGCGTACACGTCCGCCGCCGGCCCCACTTCCTTACTCTTGCCCGCGGCCTGTTCGGGCGCCATGTAGGAAGGCGTGCCGATGACGTGCCCCGCATGAGTCAGACTCGCGCTCGCTTCCAGGCGCTTGGCCAGGCCGAAGTCGGTGATCTTGGGAGTGCCGTCGGCCGTCATCAGGACGTTGCCCGGCTTCAGATCGCGGTGGACGATGCCGCGCTGGTGCGCCCAGTGCATGGTGCGGGCCAATACTTCGATGATGCCCGCCGCCTCCGCTGCCGGCTGCGGTACCCCGGCGAGTTTCCTGGCCAGCGTGCCGCCGGCGACGTACTCCAGCGCGCAATAGGGTTGGCCCGCCTGTTCGCCCACGTCGTAAACCTGCGCGATGTGTGGGTGCTCCAGGTGGGCGACGGCCTCCACCTCGCGCTGGAACCGCGCCCGTTCCTCCGGACCCGCGCTCCCCAGGATCATTTTCAGCGCGACGAGCCGATCCAGCGCCAACTGGCGGGCCCGAAAGACCACGCTCTGGCCGCCGCGGCCCAGCTCGTCCAGCACTTCGTAACCGGGAATCGACGGCGACACGGCGGCTAGCACGCTCGGCATCGGGATCGTCGCGGGCATCGACCTTTGCGCGGACGGGGACGGCGTCTCCATCTCGATGGCGCGTTCGACTTCAAACTGGACCTTGATCTGCGCCGTCCACTGGGGAAAACGCCGCAGGTATTCGTCCAGGCCCGGCCTCTCTCCTCGTTCCTGGCGCAGCAGCATCTCGTTGCCGATGAGGTCGAGCACGGCGTCGCCGTCGCTCGCCAGGGCCGGGTGGCGGCGCAGGTAGGCTTCCGCCGGGATGCGTTCTCCCCGCTCCCAGCCGGCGCGCTGTTCCACCAGCAGATCCGTCAGCGACGCGCCGGCCGGGGATGGGAATCGGTCCTTACGCATGGCCCACCTCCTCCAGGCCGAGGTGGCCGGCGACGCGGGCGACGGCGCGGCCCAGTTGCTTGCGGAGGGCTTCCGGACTGCCGCCGTGGGCCGCGGCGATGGCGACCCAGTCACACCCCTGGTTGCGCAGCTCCATCAGCCGGCGCTCTTGCGGAGACAGGCGGCGCTGCACCTCCTGCACCAGTTCCTTGGCGGCCACCTGCTCACTCGGGCCGGAGGCGTACGCCTGGAGGTCCCGATCCTCGGCGCTGCCCGCCTCGAGGCGCCGGTGGTCCCGGCGCGCCGCCTGCTGGTGGCGGACGGCCTTGGCGAGCTTGTGCCGCGCCATGCTCGCCAGCAGCTTCAGCAGTTGCTCCGGCGTGTCCAGCTCATACTGCCCGGCCGCGGTTCGCACGAAAAAGCTGCACAGGACCGCCTGGCAGATGTCCATCGAGTCGCAGGTGCGCCGCAGGCGCGGGTCGAGGCGCAGCCGTACCGAGCGGCGGATGGCTGGCTCGTACAGGCGGACCAGTTCGGTGGCGGCGGCCTCGTCGCCGCCGCGCACCCGCCGGATCAGGTCGGGGAAGGCAGAATCGGCGGACATGGTCTCCCTCCGGCGGAGTGTTGCGGAGAACTCCCGTCATTGGTTCAGCGGGCTGCGGGCGCGGTTCCACAGCGACCCGCCCGGGGATGACGAGCGCCGACCTTCTGCTTCAGGAAGCGAAAAACGGGGCGCCGACCGGACAGCAAATTCCCCGGGGCGCGCTTTTTTGTCCGGCCGGCCCGCGAAGGGGGATAGGTCTTGTGGACCGGCCACGCGGGAGTCTGTGTCGAGTCAACAAGCATTCCCCCGGGGCTTTTCGGTTTGTTGCGCTTCGTTCGGGGGGCCGGCACCTGCCTTTCCCCGGACGAGGCCACCCTGGGGCAGCGCCCTCAACCTGAAAGGAGGTCGATATGAGCAACTCACAACCGCCCGCCAACAGTTCCTCGTCAGGATGGGGCGTCCTGATGCTCGCGGTACTCGGAGGTCTGGGCTATCTCCTGTACACCGTGCATCATCACCCTCCCGTCCAGGAGTCCATGCCGCGCTTTTCGGAGATGGTGGGGCAACTGACGACGCAGCGCTCGGAGGCCGAGTACCTGGTGCATGTGGTGAAGACCGACTGCCAAGAAGGCCGGCTTTCCTGGGAACGGCTCCGGCAGTTGCAGGCGCTGTACCAGCAGGCGAAGGCGGCGTTCGACGGCTGGATCGCCCAGGCGGAGTCCGAATTGTCCGCAGGCGCCAGCGCCCGCCAGCAACTGGAGGTGTCCTTCCAGGCCGCGCTCCAGCGCGGCGACGACTTCATTACCCAGGCCAGGCGGCAACAGAACTTCCTCGGAGACGAGGACCTGAAAGTCCAACCGGGACCAGCGGACCCGGGCAACCTCGACGCGGCGAAAGGGATCGTCGGCCTGTTTGTCCTGGTCGGGAATGAGTACGAGGCCGCCAACCAGAGAGAACGAGACAGGGCGATTCAACAACTCTGGGGCGCCCGCTGGCGCGCCTTTGACGAGGTCCCATGACAGGACCCTTCCGGAGAACATCCATGAGCCGCTAAGCCGCAAGTGGCTTTCGCAATCGACTCTGACAGAAGAGACTACCGCTGAGTCGGATTGAGCTATCGCGCCGGCGAGTCTTCGACGTCGGGGGGAGCAATGGACAGGGGCTGCTCCCGCCACAGATAAATCGTCGGGCCGGGCTTATCGCTCACGTAGACAGCGGCAAGCGCCAGCTTCTGCCGGGAAACGACATACGGTACCCCTCCCGCCTGCAGGATTTGACGGGCCGTCTCGTCCGGCCCCTTGCGGCCCAGCGGGTAGCAGGTGCGGCCGGCGTAGAACATGATCGTCAGGTGCTCGTCCCCCCTCCGCTCCTCGCACAGGAGAACGGCGTTGTCGGGCAGGTGCCGGCGGGCAAACTGCCCCACGTCCACGCAGGACGGGTCGCCGGCATTGGCGTTCGTGACGCGCCAGGCGGCGCGCACGGTTTCGGTCCCCAGCCAGGCCAGGCCGCACGCGCAAAACACCAGGGCGGCCACCCGGAGGTAGCGGCCCGGGGCGCCTCCGCCGGGAGGCAAGCGCTTGCGGGTGAGCAACCCGGTGATGGCCACCGGCAACGAGGCCCGCCCCGCGGTCGAGCAGCTCCTTCCCGATGAGATAAGTGAACCAGGCCGCCGCGGTGCTCAGGAGGACCGAGGGCAAGCGCAGGGCGAAGGTGTTCACCCCCAGGACCGCGAAGGCCAGGGCGATCTGCCAGAGGGGAAGGGTCGGCTTGTGCAACCACACGTGGTTGCCCGCCCAGTCCGTGGGGTCATAGGGCAGATAGGGGGCGGCGATGAGCGTCGGTTGCAGGGGATGCTTCAGGAGGTTCTGGGCGACCAGGGCGTGAAAGACCTCGTCCCAGTGGGTGAGCGTGGTGTGGTCGAGGTGGCGGAGTTTGAGGAGGAAGGTCGCCAGCAGGATCACCGCCAGGACGAGCCATGAAGGGGGGAGCGGGACCCACCGGGCCGGCGCAACCGCGGGGGCGCTCGGCCCGACCTCCGGAACCAGCAAGGGTTGGCCACAGTGGGGACACTTGACCTTCTTGCGGGCCAACCCGCGCCCGGGCCGTGAGGCGCTTCCCGCAAGCCGAGCACACGAAGGAAACGGCCACGGAAGCCGCTTCGGCGGGGGCCGCCTGGCCGCGATCCGGTTTCAAGGTGGCACTTCCCCCAGGTTCGGGCCCGCGCAGTTGCGACTCACTGTGGATAGGCCGTCAGCTCGGGAATCGCGGTCTTCAGCGCTTCAAGCCCCGGGCTGGGGACCAACGCCTTCGGCAACCAAATCCAGCGGAGGGCCGGGAGTTTTTCCAGATGCGCGAGGCCCTTGTTCGTTATGGCGGTGGCGCCCAGGCCGAGCCCCCGCAGGTTCTTGAGGCTTTGAAGCTTTTCCAGATCGTCATCGGAG
Organism: Gemmataceae bacterium; assembly: GCA_035266225.1. Taxonomy (GTDB): domain Bacteria; phylum Planctomycetota; class Planctomycetia; order Gemmatales; family Gemmataceae; genus DATFNV01. Next base: position 610 of record DATFNV010000272.1, on the reverse strand, counting down.
ATCGAAGCGGCGTAGAGGCTCAGCTCCGTGAGTTCCGTGAGCTTGCAAGCCTCGTCGAGGACGCTGGCGGGTATGCGCCGGCCCTCGAGCCGTAAGCCGACGACACGCCCCTCGGAGTTGAGCTTGTAAACGGGGTCGTACGGCTCGAGGGCGTTCAGGGCGGCTTCGTCCGGGGAAATGTGTGCCTCGGGAGCCGCCACGGGATTCGGCTCTCTGGAGCAACCCGCCAGCAAGACGCAAGCGAGGACCGCCAGCCGCCGAGGCCCCGCGAAGCCAAACCGAGCCTGGGTTCTGTTCGCCATGACCGACCCTCCAAAACCAGGGAACCATCGGGGGCGTCGTGCAACGCGAGCGGCACCAATTCTTCTCCCCTCGCCCCTGTACTCCGCAATAGTGTTCGGCACGAAGCGTGCTCGATGCCACGGGCTTGCCCCGTGGAGGCTCACGTTCGTTGCTACACCCGCCCGGCGCCCCCCCAGGCGATGCCACGGGCTTGCCCCGTGGAGGCTCACGTTCGTTGCTACACCCGCCCGGCGCCCGCCAGGGATGCCACGGGCTTGCCCCGTGGAGGCTCACGTTCGTTGCTACACCCGCCCGGCGCCCCCCAGGC
>DATFNV010000271.1:0-3320 GCA_035266225.1 Gemmataceae bacterium | reverse complement strand
GATGGCAAGACGCACAAGGTGGCGCGGCGCTGGCCGGCGCCGCGCGAGCCGCGGCAGCTGGCCCTCTCCCCCGACGGGCGCTACCTCGCCGCCGCCAGCACCCGCTCGGGACAGGTGCGGCTGTGGGACACGACCACGAACAAGCTCGCCTGGGAAGAATCTATCGGCGACGGCTTCAACCTGCGCGGCCTGGCCTTCATGCCCGACGGCGCCAGCGTGGTTTGCTCTCACGTCGTCCGCCGCACCTTTCCGGTGTCGAAGGGGCACATCGAGGAAGGCTGGGTCATCGACAGCCGGCTGACGCGGTTGGCCGTCAAGCCCCCCGCCGACGCGCCGTTCCGGCAGATCGCCCTCGACCAGCGCGGCAAGGCGGTCGGCGACCCGGACGGCCTGGCCTTCCGCGGCGACGCGCTGGCGGTCAGCGCCGCGGGCACCCACGAATTGCTCCTCTTCGATGCCGGGTACGTCCCGTGGACCACGGGCGCACCGGGCGACTTCCTCGACGTGCGCCTGGAGATCGGCGAGCACAAGATGCGCCGCGTCGAGTTGGGCGGCCGGCCGCTGTCGGTCGCCCCCCTCGCCGCCGACAACGAGGTCGCCGTCGCCAACTCGCTCCTCGACGCCGTGCAGGTGGTGAACGTCAAGGCCGGCAAGCTCACCCGAACTGTCCGCCTGGGCGGCCCCGCCGAGCCGTCGCTGGCGCGGCGCGGCGAGGCCCTGTTCTACGACGCCCGCCGCTCGCACAACCAATGGTTCAGCTGCAACACCTGCCACAGCGACGGGCACACGTGCGGCCTGACCTTCGACACGCTCAACGACGATTCCTACGGCAACCCGAAGCTGACGCCGACGCTGCGCGGCGTGACGAAGACCGGTCCGTGGACCTGGCACGGCTGGCAGAAAGACCTCGGCGCCGCCGTCACCAAGTCGTTCACCGAGACGATGTTCGGCCCCAAGCCGACCGATGACGAGGTCAAGGCAATGCTGGCCTTCCTCGAAACGCTCGAACAGCCGCCGAACCCGCACCAGAAGGACGAGGCGGCGGGGCGCGGCGAGAAGTTGTTCCGCGGTAAGGCCGGCTGCGCCCGCTGTCACAAGGGCGAGGAATACACGTCGGAGGGCACTTACGACGTGGGGCTGGAGTACGACGGCAGCCCTTACAGGAAATGGAACCCGCCGTCGCTGCGCGGGCTGTGGGACCGCGGCCCGTACCTGCACGACGGCCGGGCCGAGACGCTCGACGAACTGCTGGTGAAGCACCACGCCCCCGAGAAGCTCGGCGGCGAAGCGCTGACGCCCGAGGAGCGGAAAGACCTGATCGCCTTCCTGAAGTCGCTGTAACTCGATGAAACTCGTCATCCACCCGCCCGTCGAGGCCGCGCGCCTGGAGAAGATCACGGCCGCCGCCGGGCCGATGCAGGTCGTCAACGCGGCGACCGAGGCCGAAGCCGTCGCGGCGCTGGCCGACGCCGACGCCTTCTTCGGCAAGATCACGCCGCCTCTGCTCGCCGTCGCCCGCCGGCTGCGCTGGGTGCAGACCGCGACCGCCAGCCTGGAGCACTACGTCTTCCCGGCGCTGGTCGATCACCCCTGCACGCTGACGAACATGCGCGGGCTGTTCTCCGACAACATCGCCGACCAGGTGATGGGCTACGTCATCTGCTTCGCCAGAAATCTCCATATCTACATCCGCAATCAGATGTCGGCGAAGTGGGCGCCGGTCGGCGGCGAGGCGGAGCGCGTCGGCTTCGCGACCGGGCCGGCCCACGTCACGGCCATCGACCGTGCCCACAAGAACCTCGCCGACCTGACGCTCGGCGTCATCGGCCTGGGGGCCATTGGCTCGGAGATCGCTCGGCGGGCGCTGGCGTTCTCGATGCGCGTCGTGGGCGTCGATCCGGTGCGTGAGGCGGCGCCCGAGGGCGTGGCGGCGCTGTGGCGGTCGGAGCGGCTGCCCGACTTGCTGGGGCAAAGTGATTTCGTGGTCATCGCGGCCCCGCACACGCCGCGGACGGAGAAGCTCTTCCGCCGGCCGCAGTTTCGGCAGATGAAGCGCGACGGATTTTTCATCAACATCGGTCGAGGAGCCATCGTCGATCTGACGGACCTGGTGGCGGCGCTGGAGGCGAAGGAGATCGCGGGGGCGGCGCTGGACGTGTTCGAGACGGAGCCGCTGCCGGCGGGCCACCCGCTCTGGCGCTTCGAGAACGTCATCCTGACGCCGCACGTCGCCGGCTACTCGCCGCGCATTGCCGAGCGGCACCTGGGGCTGCTGCTGGACAACGTGCGCCGCTTCGTCGCCGGCGAGCCGCTGCGGAACGTCGTCAACAAGGCGGAGTGGTTCTAGTCACGGGTTGTAGCGCCGCGGCCGGGCGATCAGCGCGATGATGGCGACGAAGATCGTCGCGCCGAGGATCGACCAGACGATGGGGAAAGCCACCTCCCCAATCTGCAGGGTGAACAGTGGCGGCAGGCCCAGTCTTGGGAAGATCCAGATGCCGAGCAGGGCGCCGATGAACCCCAGCGCGATCGACGCCAGGCAGCCGCCGCGCGAGTAGCCGGCAATCCCTTGTGCGATGGCGCCGCACACGCCGGCGACGACGAGAAGCAGAAGAAGGCTCCAGATGTCGAGTTGCCCGATGTCCATGACACCTCCCATCCCCGGTGGCGGGGTCAGCGGTTCATGCCGTGAGTCGGGCCGGAATGCCCGGCCGACCGGCTGTTTGGTTGTAGGAGCAAACGGGATGCCAAACTACACGGTGCCGGGATCGACCGCCATGATGCCGAGCGGGGCGTACCGGGCGAAGTCGGTCGTGTTCCAGGTGAGGATGTGAGTCAAACCGTGAACCCGCATGGCCGCGACCAGGCGAGCGTCGTAAACCGGGGCGCCAGACACCCCAAAGGCGACAACCAACCGACGCCACTCGGGATAGATGGCTGGGTCATCGGGGAGAAGAGGGAAGAGTCGTTCGACGAGGCGTAGTCGTCGCTCGGCGACGACCGGCGTGAACCCGAAGCCATTCCTGGTCGGCGGACGCGTGGCCGCGTTCCAGAACTCAACGAAGTTCTGCGTGGTCGCCCGAAGGGCATGGCCTGCGCTCCGCAGCTTGCGGACCGCAGACCGCGCGACAGGATGGATGGGATGGGCCCGGTCCGCGAGCCGAAGCAAGACGTTGGTATCACTGAGGTACAGCACTTACAGATGGTCCTCGTAGAGCCCTTCCCGACTAACCGCGTAATCAGAGAGCGGCTTGGCATTTGGTCCCCGATCAGCAGCCGTCTCATCAGCGAGTTGGTCCGCCAGGGCTTCAAATTCCTCA
>DATFNV010000270.1:0-28500 GCA_035266225.1 Gemmataceae bacterium | reverse complement strand
CGCTGGCGACGGCGCCGAAGAGGTCGGCGACCGTCTCGCGGCGTTCGAGGAGTTCGACGATCGGGCGGCGTGTGGGCCGGGGATCGACGTGCGGTTTGCGGCGCTTGCGGCGGTGCATGCGCATCCTCCGTGGCCTGCGGCTGCCGGGGAACAAGATCGAGGAGGCCCGGGGGCCGTGGCGGTGCGAATGTGCGGAATTTGCCGACGAGGAGGAAGATTACAACGCCGAGGTGGCGATGGCAAGAAGAAAACGCGAAAAAATGCTGTGCGAATAAATCCTTGTGGGAGCATGACTTACGTCGAACCGGGTGGTGGGTGACGGTCGGCGGGGCCGCTCCCCGGTTGAGCTGGAGATTCACGCCGCGCGTCGCTTCGGTCCAATTTTCTCCCTGCCGAATCGTTTCATTGCCCCCCCGAAGGGTGTCTACCAAAGTCGTGAAACGAATGGTGCCCGCCGGCCGTAAGACGGCAACTGCTAAGGACATAGGGAAACGCGATTCGTTTCACGGGGCCGTGAAACGAATCGGCTTTTTGGCACAGCCGGCGACACGAACGAACGCCCGGCGCGGCCGGGGTGGCGCCGGGCCGTTCAGCCGCGCCGACCTGCGAGGGGCTGACTTGCGGGGTGCGAATCTGAGCGGGGCCGACCTGACCGGGGGGAGTTGGTCTGGGCGGCGTCGCCTTGCTTTCTTGCATTGTGGTCATGACCCTGTCGGCTTTGGGCTCTTCCACCTGCACCGCTGGGCCTTCCGGCAGTGGCAGAGGGGTTGCCCCAACTGTCGAAGCGCTGCCGGAGTGCAGAAGGCCCCCAGGTCGCGACGGCAACGACTCTGGGGTTGCTGGAGTTGTGCCGAATGCGGCGGCGTATTCAACCCGGCGGTCACAAGGATGGACCGCCGCGACCCCTCCAGACGGGTCACCGGGGGACGGTTCACCATCGTCCTTCAATCAGGCAGAGTTCCGGCGAACAGTGCGCCGCGGCCCTCGGGACAAGGCCGGTAACTCGCCTCTCCAGCCCGGAATCTCCACTTGCCGCGCTCCTGACGCCCCTCTGCCTAGACCTTGGACATCCTGGGCCGCGCTCGGGTCTCGGGCCGCCCGGCCGCGACCTCCAAACGTGCGGAAACGCAACAGGTTACACGCATGCGACCCACTCGCCCCGTTCGCGGCACGCCAGTTGCTCCCCAACTCATCGACCTCTGGTGAATGCACCCTCGCCCGGTTCGGCCCCTCGGCGGGCCGGGCGAGGGCGGCTCTTTCCCAGGGAAGCAGAAACTCTCCCCATCCAACTCCTCTCTCCGGGTTTGGATTGACCCCTTCGTGAACCAGCCGGTGCGCCTCCGCGCTGCCGGTGCGCGCGTCCTCGAGATCCGCGGAGGAGTGACCCTTGGCCGTCCTGGGGGAATCGGTCTGTCCCTACTGTGGCGTCGGCTGCCGGCTCCGCTTCGAGGGGTCCGGGGCCGACGTGACGCGCGTGCGCGGCGTGGAGAGTGCCGCCGCCAACCTGGGCGGCCTCTGCGCCAAGGGGGCCCAGCTCGGCCCCACCATTAACACCCCCGACCGCCTGCTGCGCCCGCAAGTCCGCCTCGACCGTCGCGACGGCTTCCGCCCCGTCGCCTGGGATACCGCCTTCGCCTACCTCCGCGAGTGCTTTACCAACATCCTGCACGCCCACGGCCCGGAGGCCGTCGCCTTCTACGGCAGCGGCCAGCTCGACACCGAGGCGGTCTACGTCGCCGGCAAGCTCTTCAAGGGGTGCCTGGGCTGCAACAATACGGATTCTAATAGCCGCCTGTGCATGGCGGCGGCCGTCGCCGGCTACCGCACCAGCCTCGGCAGCGACGGCCCGCCGACCTGCTACGACGACATCGACCTCGCCGACGTGGTGCTCGTCATCGGCAGCAACATGGCCGAGGCGCACCCGGTCACGTTCGACCGCCTCCGCGCCGCCCGCAAGGCCAACCCCGCGCTGCGCGTCATCGTCATCGACCCGCGGCGGACGCCGACCGCGGCCGTCGCCGACCTGTACGTGCCCGTCGCCCCCGGCGGCGACGTCGCCCTGCTCAACGCCGTCGGCAAGCGCCTCCTGGAGCGCGACGCCTTCGACCTGGGCTTTGTCGCCCGGCACACGCGCGGCTTTGCCGAGTACAGCGACTTCCTCACGGCCCAGGACATGGGCGAGCTGTGTGCGGTGGCTGGCGTGGACGAGTGCCAAATCGATCGCGTCGCCGGGCCGATCGCGGGGGCGACGGCGTTCCTCAGCTTCTACTGCATGGGGCTCAACCAGAGCACCGTCGGCATGTGGAAGAATAACAGCCTCATTAACCTGCACCTGCTGACGGGGCAGATCGGCAAGCCCGGCGCCGGCCCGTTCTCGCTGACCGGGCAGCCGAACGCGATGGGCGGCCGCGAGGGGGGCCTGCTGTCGCACCAGCTGCCGGGCTACCGCACCGTCGAGGACGCGGAGCACCGGCGGCAATGCGAGGACCACTGGGGCCGCCGGCCGGGGAGCATCAACCCCAAGCCGGGCCTCACGGCCGTCGAAATGTTCCGCGCCCTGGAGAAGGGGCAGCTCAAGGCGATCTGGATCGCGGCCACCAACCCCGCCGTCAGCCTGCCCGACCTGCATCACGTGCGGCGGGCGCTGTCCAAGGCGCAGCTCGTCGTCGTGCAGGACGCCTACCACCCGACCGAGACGACGCGCTTCGCCGACGTGCTGCTGCCCGCCGCCGGGTGGGGCGAGAAAGAGTGGACCAGCACCAACAGCGAGCGGACGGTCGCTTACAGCCCGCGCCTCTTCCCCGCGCCGGGGGAGGCGCTCCCCGACTGGGAGGTCCTCGCCCGCTTCGCACGGGTCATGGGCTGCCCCGGTTTCGATTTCGGCAGCGCGGCCGAGGTTTGGGACGAGTTCGTCGGGCTAACCGCCGGCCGGCCGTGCGACATGGCCGGCATGACCGCCGCCCGGCTCCGCAAGGAAACGAGCTTGCAGTGGCCGTGCCCCAGCGTGGACCACCCGGGGACGAAGAGGCGCTACCTCGACCGCCGCTTCGCGACCCCCGACGGGCGGGCCATCTTCCTGCCGCGCGACCACCGCGAGCCGCGCGAACTGCCCGACCACGAGTTCCCGCTCGTCCTGACGACGGGACGGCTCTACGCCCACTGGCACACGCTGACGCGCACGGGCAAGGCCGAGAAGCTGGTGCGGCGCGAGCCGGGGCCTTACGTCGAGGTACACCCAGCCGACGCCGAGGCGCTGGGCGTAGCGGCCGGGGAGACGGTGCTGCTCTCGACGCGGCGCGGCACCGTCCGGCTGCCGGTGCGCCTCAGCGATGGCGTTCGTCCCGGGATGGTCTTCGTGCCGTTCCACTGGGGCGACCTCTACGGCGAAGGGAATGCGGCCAACTACCTGACGATCAGCGCCATCGGCCGCGTCGCCAAGCAGCCGGAGTTGAAGTTTTGCGCCGTGAGCCTCGAAAAGATGCCGGTGCCCCGCGGCGAGTCCGAGCCGGCCGGCCTGTTCGCCCGAGTCAACGGGGACGCCTCCCGGCTCCCCGCCCTGGCCGGCGCCGCCGTCGAGGAGAAGACATGAGCGTCCTCGCGGATTGAGCGGGCGCCGACCGCCTCCCCCCATGACCCCCCGAGCCATCCTTCCCCCCGGCTGGCCTCGCCCCCAGGGCCGGCGCGCGACCTTGCCGCCTGTTGTCCCACGCGCCCGGTCGCCCCCGGGTCCCGCCGAACCGGAGAGGAGACCTCGATGAACTTCTGCGTTCGCACGCTGTCCTGCGTCGCCCTGCTCGGGATGTCCCTCACCGCCCTGGGCCAGTATCGCCCGGCGTGGGCCGCCCGGTTGGGTCTCGACTGGTGGAGCCTGCCCGAGCTGCAAGAGCGCGTGCGCCGGGGCGAGCAAGAGATGGCCGAGATGGACCCGCGCCTGGACGCGGCCGCGGCGCGAATGGCGGCGAAGGAGCAGACCACACAGGACCTCCTCGCGGGGCGGTTGACGCTGCTGCAGGCCGCGGCTCGCTTTCGCGCACACAACGCCTCGCCGCCCCGACTCGCCGCCGACCTGGCCGACCACATCGCCGGGGCCACCGAAGAAGAGCGGTTGTGCCGGCAGGTCATCGGCTGGGCGAAGGGCGCCGCGGCGACAACGTCGCCCGGCGCCGGCGAGCGGACCCGTCAGCGCCTGGAGGCGGAATTGGCCGGCCTGCTGGCACAGAACAACGGAATCATCCGGCTGCCCGAGTGACGCGCCGCCCTGGCCGCTTGCGGCTTCGCACGTTGGACCTGCGAAGCCGCAAGCGGCCAGGCGGCATCCCTCATTCTTCGGAGGCATTCTCTCCCATGCGACTGCGCGACTTTGCCCGTGCGGGCCACTGGCCGACGCTGCTGTCGGCCTTCCTCTACTTCGACATCAGCTTCATGGCCTGGGTGCTCATCGGCGCCCTTGCCCCCTCGATCAAGGAGGGGTTGCGGCTCGACGACTCGCGCGACGGCTTCATGATCGGCTTCATGATCGCGGTGCCGATCCTCGGCGGCTCGCTGCTGCGGCTGGTGCTGGGCGTGCTGACCGACCACATCGGCGCCCGCCGCACGGGGTTGATCGGCCTGACGTTGACGCTGGTGCCGCTGCTGCTGGGCTGGCTGTGGGCCGACAGCTTTCCGCAGATCCTACTCGTCGGCCTGATGCTCGGCGTGGCGGGGGCGAGTTTCGCGGCGGCCCTGCCGCTGGCTAGCCGCTGGTATCCGCCGCAGTACCAGGGGCTGGCGATGGGCATCGCCGGCGCCGGCAACAGCGGCACCGCCCTGGCCACGCTCTTCGGCCCGATGCTGGCCAACTCGCTCGGCTGGCACGCCGTCTTCGGCATCGCCCTGGGTCCCGTGACGCTAACGCTGCTGGTCTTCCTGCTGCTGGCGCGCGACGCCCCCGGCCGGGTGAAGGCCAAGCGACTGACCGACTACGCGGCGGTGCTGAAGATGCGCGACACCTGGTGGTTCTGCCTGTTCTACTCGGTGACGTTCGGCGGCTTCGTCGGCCTGGCCAGTTTCCTGAACACCTTCTTCGTCGCGCAGTACGGCCTGAAGAAGCCGGAAGCCGGCCTGTTCACCACGGGTTGCGTGGTCGCCGGCTCGTTCCTGCGCCCGCTCGGCGGCTACCTCGCCGACCGCTTCGGCGGTATCCGCATGCTCACGGCGCTGTACGTCGGGGCGGGGCTGACGATGCTCGGCGTCACGGCGCTGCCGCCGCTGCCGGTGTGCTTCGGGCTGCTCTTTCTCGGCATGGGGATGCTCGGCATGGGCAACGGCTCGGTCTTCCAGTTGGTGCCGCAGCGCTTCCCCCGAGAGATCGGCGTGCTGACCGGGATCGTCGGTGCGGCGGGCGGCGTCGGCGGCTTCTTCCTGCCGAACCTGCTCGGCGGACTCAAGCAGCTGACCGACAGCTTCGCCGGAGGCTTCCTGGTCTTCGCGATCGTCGCCTTCGGCTGTGCGGGACTGCTGGTCGTGGCCAGCCGAAGCTGGGAAGGCACCTTCGTCGGCCGTGGCGGCCTCGCCGCCCCTCCGGGGGGCGAGGTGCCGGTGCTCGCCGACGGAAGCCCCGCAATGGCGGAGGCCCAGGCGTGATCGCGGCGGGCGACAGACCGCCCCATACGTCCCGCACGATGAGTAAGGCCCGGCGTGAAAATTCGTTATAGGTCGGTTCTTTTGCTGGAACTCCCGCGCCGGCTACCTTATAATAGTTCTTCGCGGTGTGAGTGCGCTCCGGTGTCTCCTTCCAGAGATCGCCCCGATGTCCATTACATCGGTCCCCGAGTTAGTCCGCGTGCTCCGTGCCGGTTCGCTCCTCAGCAACGGGCAGGTGGACGTCCTCGCGCGCGAATTGCTGCCACGCTTCACCGAGCCGCGGGCCCTGGCCCGGGAACTGGTGCGGCGCAGCTGGGTGACACCCTACCAGATCAACCAACTCTTCCTTGGCCGCGAACAGGACCTTGTCCTGGGGCCCTACGTCCTGATGGAGCGCCTCGGCGAAGGCGGCATGGGGCAGGTGTTCAAGGCGCGTCACCGCAAGTTGAACCGGGTCGTGGCGCTGAAGATCATCCGCCGCGACAAGCTCGCCAACCCCGAGGCCATCCGCCGGTTCTTTCGCGAGGTCCAGGCGGGCGGGGCCCTGTCGCACCCCAATATCGTCGCCGCTTACGACGCCGGCGAGGTCAGCGGCACCTACTTCCTCGCGATGGAATACGTTGATGGCTCCGACCTGGGCAAGCTCGTCAAGCAGGGCGGTCCCCTGGCCGTACCCCAGGCATGCGATTACGTCCGGCAGGTGGCGTTCGGCCTGCAGCACGCCTTCGAGAAGGGCCTGGTCCACCGCGACATCAAGCCGTCGAACCTCGTCGTGCAAGGCACCGGCTCGCACGCCGAGTCGGGACCAGTGGTCAAGATCCTCGACATGGGCCTGGCGCGCGTCAACGCCGGAGAGGGGGCCGACGGGGGCGGCACGCTGACTCAGGCACACGCCGTCCTCGGCACGCCGGACTTCATCGCCCCCGAACAGGCGCGCAACGCCCGCGACGCCGACACGCGCTCGGACCTGTACAGCCTCGGCTGCACCTTCCACTTCATCCTGACGGGGCAGGTGCCGTTCCCCGCCGAGGCGCCGATGGAGAAGCTCCTCAAGCACTACCTCGAAGAGCCGGCGCGGGTCGAGGCGCTGCGCCCGGAGGTGCCGCCCGCGGTCGGCCGCGTGGTCCGCAAGCTGATGGCCAAGGCTCCCGGCCAGCGCTATCAGACGCCGGCGGAGTTGGCGGGCGTCCTCGAGTCGCTGCTCGCCGTCGGGGTCCACGCCTCGGCGGCCGTGCCACTGGCCATCCCCGTCGGCCCGGCGCCGGCCGAACAACCGCCTCCCCCCAGTCTGCCGGACGAGGGGATGCACGGAGATGACACGGTGCCCGACGTGGGCCTTGAGTTCGAGACGTCGGACTCGATCATCCAGAACGGTCGGGCGAAGAACGGGGAGCGCCGGCCGCGGCGCCGCAACCTCTCGAGCTACGCCCTCGCCGGGCTCGCGGTCGGGCTGACGGCGGTCCTCCTGCTCGTCCTGTTCCGCTACCTCCTCCATTGAGAGGGCCGGGCCGCAAGCCGCACGTCTCGCTATGATGAGATGATGCAACGCACCTTGATCCTGCTGAAACCGGACTGCATTCACCGCCGCCTCGTCGGCACCCTCCTGCAGCGCTTCGAGCAGAAGGGCCTGCGCCTGGTCGGCCTCAAGTTCGTCCAGGCGAGCCGCGAGTTGGCCGAGAAGCACTACGCGGTCCACAAGGGGAAGCCGTTTTACGACTCGCTGCTGTCGTTCCTGACCGCCGGCCCGACGGTGGCCGTCGTCTTCGAGGGACGCGAGGCGGTGGCCGCCGCGCGCAACCTGATGGGCGCAACCGATGGGGTCAAGTCGCCGCCCGGAACGATCCGCGGCGACTTCGCGATCAGCGTGCAGAACAACCTCGTCCACGGCAGCGACAGCCCCGAGAACGCGGCGGCCGAGATTGCCCTGTGGTTCCGGCCTGACGAACTGGTCAACTACCAACCCGTCGATACCGCCTGGGTCGCGGGAAACTGACGCGATGTCCTCCTCCGAACCGCGCAACCCGCTGTACCTCCTCCTGCTGCTGGTGAGCCTCGTCTTCGTGATGACGGCCCTGGCTTACGCGCTGATCCCAGTGCTGGAGCAGAAGGCCGCTGAGGCCGGCAACCCGGCACCGCCGTCCCCCTTCCGCGACAGCCTGCGCGAGCACGGCGGCACCTGGCTGCTGTGCGAGGTGGGGGCGATGGTGGTCGTCGGCCTGCTCAGCATGGGGCTGGACCGCCTGCGCGCCTTGAAAAAAGAGCGCGCCACAGCCACAATGCCGCCATCGAATCCCTCTTCCCCCGACTCGGTGGAGCCCCATGCCGACCATCGCACAGCGCGTTGAGGAGCTGCGGCGCCAGATCAACTACCACAACGACAAGTACTACATCGACGCCAAGCCCGAGATCTCCGACCGCGAGTTCGACCGCCTGCTCGAAGAGCTGAAGAAGTTCGAGACCGCCCACCCCGAACTGGTCACGCCGGACAGTCCCACGCAGCGGGTCGGCGGCAAGCCGATCGCAGGTTTCCGCACGGTCAGTCATCGGGTGCCGATGCTGTCGATCGACAACACCTACAACGCCGACGAGCTGCGCGAGTTCGACAAGCGCGTGCGCAAGGGGCTGGGCAAGGGCGATGCGGTTACCTACGTCGTCGAGCCGAAGATCGACGGCGTGGCCATGGCGATGACCTACGAGGGCGGCGTCTTCACCGTCGGCGCCACCCGCGGCAACGGCGAGGAAGGCGACGACGTCACGCACAACCTGCGCACCATCCACGAGCTGCCGCTGCGCCTCAAGGCCGACAAACCGCCGGCCCTTTTCGAGGCTCGCGGCGAGGTCTACATGACGCGCGAGGAGTTGGCCCGCATCAACCGCGATCGCGCGGCGAAGGGTCTGGAGCCCTACGCCAACCCGCGCAACCTGACCGCCGGCACCCTGAAGCTGCTCGACCCGCGGCAGTGCGCCGAGCGACGGCTCCGCGTCTTCGCCTACGGATGCGGCGCCGTCGAGGGGGTCGAGATCAGGACGCACCTGGAGTTGCTCGATCTCTTGCGGCGTTACGGCTTCCCGGTCAACCCGCACATCGTCTCCTTCGAGGCCATCGACGAGGTGATCAAGTACGTAAACGGTTGGGCCACGCAGCGGAACGAATTGCCCTACGAGACGGACGGGCTGGTCATCAAGGTGAACGACTTCGAGCAGCGGCGGCGGCTGGGGACGACGACCAAGGTGCCGCGCTGGGTGACGGCCTACAAGTTCGCGGCCGAGCAGGCGTTGACCAAGGTGCTGTCGATCGACCTGTCGGTCGGCAAGAACGGCACGCTGACGCCCACGGCGAACCTCCAGCCGGTGCGCCTGGCGGGCACGACGGTCAGCCGGGCGACGCTGCACAACGCCGACTTCATGGCGACGAAGGACGTCCGTGTCGGCGACATGGTCGTCGTCGAGAAGGCGGGGGAAATCATCCCCTACATCATCCGCTCCGAGCACGGGGCGCGAACCGGCGAGGAGAAGCCGTTCCAGTGGCCGAAGACTTGCCCGGTGTGCGGCTCGCCGGTGAAGCGCGACGAGAAAGGCAAGGGCGTCTTCTACCGCTGCACTGGCAGCAACTGCGTTGGCCGGCTGAAGAAGATGCTGACCGAATACGGCAAGCGCAAGGCGATGGACATCGAGGGCCTCGGCGAGGAGATCGTCAACCAGCTGGTCGATTCCGGGCTGGTCCACACGCTGCCGGACCTGTACCGCCTGACGAAGGAACAGCTCGTCGAGCTGGAGCGCATGGGCGACAAGTCGGCGCAGAACCTGCTCGACGGGATCGCGGCGAGCAAGGGCCGGGGGCTGGCCCGGGTGCTGACGGGATTGGCGATCCCCGGAGTGGGCGATACGGTGGCCGACCTGATCGCGGACGCCATTCCCGGCGCCGACGAGCTGATGCAGGCTTCCGAGGAGCGGTTGAACCAGATCAAGGGGATCGGCCCGGTGCTGGCGGCGAACGTCCACACCTTCTGCCACAGCGTCGCCGGCCGCAAGACCTTCGAGGAGCTGAAGGAGCTGGGCGTGAAGCTGGCGCAGGACGTGCGGGCAAAGCCGGCCGGCGCCGTTGATCTCAAGGGCAAGACGTTCGTGGTGACGGGCACGCTGACGACCTACGGCCGCGAGGAGATCGAGGACCTCATCAAGTCGCTGGGCGGCAAGGCGTCCGGCAGCGTGTCGAAGAAGACCGATTACGTCGTTGCCGGGGAGAATGCGGGGAGCAAGTTGGCCAAGGCGAAGGAACTGGGCGTCGCGGTGCTCACGGAAGAGGACTTCGATAAGTTGATCGGCAAGTGATCCAGCCGCTTGCGGCTTAGCGTTCGCTCAATATTTCGGAGATACATCATGCGTTTTCGCAGGTTGTTGGCCGCGCTGGTCGTGTTGACCCTGTCTCCGTTCGCCGCGGCCGGCGAGGGCAAGCGCGGCCTGGACATCTACTTCATCGACACCGAAGGCGGCGCCGCGACGCTGATCGTCACCCCGGCGGGCGAGTCGGTCCTGATCGACTGCGGCAACCCCGGCCCGCGCGACGCGGAGCGCATCCACAAGGCCGCCGCCGAGTTGGCCGGGCTGAAGGCCATCGACCACCTCGCCATCACCCACTGGCACACCGACCACTACGGCAGCGCTGAGAAGCTGTCAACGCTGATCCCAATCCACAATTTCTACGACCGCGGCATCCCCGAGAAGCTCGACGACGACCCGAAGAACTTCCCCACGCTCATCCAGGCCTGGAAGGCGGCCTCGAAGGGCAAGTCGAAGGCGCTTCGACCCGGCGACGAGATCGCCCTGAAACAGGCCGACGGCGCCCCGCCGGTCAAGCTGTTCTGCCTGTGCGCCGCGGGTGAGGTGCTGCCGGACAAGCCGGGCGCGCCGGAGAACCCCGTTGCCAAGGACCACAAGCCCCAGCCCGAAGACAAGAGCGACAACGCCAAGAGTCTCGGCTTCCTGCTCAGCTATGGCGGCTTCCGCTTCCTCGACCTCGGCGACCTGACCTGGAACATCGAATACAAGCTAGTTCATCCGTCCGACAAGGTCGGGCCGGTGGATGTGTACCAGGTGACGCATCACGGGCTGGACATCAGCAACAACCCGGTGCTCATCAACACGGTCCGGCCGCGCGTGGCGGTGTTCAACAACGGGGCGGAAAAGGGCTGCATGCCGGCCGTCACCGCCGCGCTGCGCCGCTCACCCGAGATCAAGGCGATCTACCAACTTCACCGCAACGTCAAGGTCGCCTCGCAGGAGAACACCGACCCGGAATACATCGCCAACGCGGAGGAGAAGTGCGAGGGTGAGGCGATCAAGTTGTCGGTGGCGGCGGACGCGAAGAGCTACACGCTGACCGTCGGCAGCCAGGGGAAGCCGAAGCGGTACGAGACGCGGAAGTGAGACGACTCATGCAAGCCACCACCACTACCAGCGCGGCGCCGGGGCTCGTCGTCGAGAGCGACGGGCCGGTCTGCCGCCTGATCCTGAACCGCCCCGAACGGCGCAACGCCCTTTCCCGGTCGTTGCTTTCCGAGATGGAGGCGGCACTGGCCCGCGTCGCCGCCGATCCGGCGGTGCGCGTCGTGGTGTTGGCCGCTCGGGGGCCGGTCTTCTGTTCGGGCCACGACCTCGGCGAGATGGTGGGCCGGCCGGAGGCGGAGTATCGCGATCTGTTTGCGCTGTGCAGCCGCGTCATGCTGGGGCTGCGGCGGCTGCCGCAGCCGGTGATCGCCCGCGTCCAGGGGGTGGCGACGGCGGCGGGCTGCCAGCTGGTCGCGGCCTGCGACCTGGCGGTGGCCGTCGAAGGCGCGACCTTCGCCACGCCGGGCGTGAAGATCGGCCTGTTCTGCACGACGCCGATGGTGCCGCTGGTGCGCGCCGTCCCCGCGAAAGCGGCGCTGGAGATGCTGCTGACGGGGTGGCCAATCTCCGCCCGGCGGGCGCTGGAACTGGGATTGGTCAACCGCGTGGTAGTGCCCGAGGGACTGGACGACGCCGTGCGGGAGTATGTGGACGCGATCCTGGCGTCGAGCCCGCTGACGGTGCGGTTGGGGAAGGCAGCCTTCTACGAGCAGCTCTCGCTGAGCGAGGAGGAAGCTTATGAGCGGGCGGTGGGGGTGATGACCGACAACGCCGTGCGCTGCGACGCGCAGGAGGGCATGCGCGCCTTCCTTGAGAAACGGCGGCCGCAGTGGACTGGGGAGCAAGTTGTCGCAACCGGCCTTCCCGGATGCCTTCCCGGGCGAGTAGAATCTATCAAAGGAGCATTCCTCGGGGAGGGCAACATGCCACTCAAGCAAGAACGTAAGAACACCCTCGGCGAGTTGGCCGAGTTGGCATTCCGGCGTGATCTCCCCGGGTTGTTGCAAGAACGGCCGGGCGCGTGGGTTGCCTACCACGGCGACCGGCGCATCGGCATTGCCGCGACCGATCTCGAACTCTACAAGGAGTGTGCTCGCCAGGGGCTTCCCGACGACGAATGCCTCGTCTTCCCTATCGAGTTGGAACCGCCGGACGAGGTGGACAGTCCCTATCCCTTCGACTGAACTCCTTCTTGCCCGGGGAAATCGTGCCACTCTTTATCGACCGTCTCCCGCTGCGCGAGATCGCTATCGATTATGCCGGAGGGCGCGTGGTTACCTGGTATCCGCTGTTACCTGTGATCGTGACCGAGCCGAAGGCACTCATTCCGGCCGACGATGCCCCATGCCGACCCTGGAAGTTTGACAGCGGCAATGCGCTCGATGCGACGGCCTGGCGCTTCCATCTGGAGCAGGCCGGTCTCGACCCCTCTGCCCGACTGCGCTCGAAAACGGTACGGGCCAGAGCAGCCAACGACGCGGTGGAGGTGCTCCCTATCCGCAAGGCGTGCCTCTGGCTCGTGAGCAACATTCCCGCACTGCGCGGCAAGCCGTTGCGTCTCCCCCTCTATCGCGGGGTGCCGTTCTACGACCGGACTCCCCGCCGGCCGGAAGTGGTGTTCCCACTCCTCGGCATCAGGACGTTGAGGCGCGCTCGCCTGAAGGTCGAGATCGACTTTGACCACCTGACGATCTCGGTGTGGGCTCCCGGTCGTTGGTACGAAGGCCCTTCCCTGTGGCTGCGAAGACTTCCCGGCCGCTTCACGACCATACCGCTCGACCAACTCTGTGGGGAAAGCCGGCGCGAACCGGAGTGAGGAACCCGCGGGGGAAAACCCTGGCAGCCATTCCGCCTCGGTCACGGCATCGGCCTCTCCCTGGCAATCTCGCTCTCCCGCCACGCCTCGGCATACGCCTCGAACCCGCGCTCGACCTGCGCCCCCGCCTTCCGCGCCGCCTCCCGAACCTCGGCGTCGAGCAGCGACACGCCCTTCGCGCGCAGCAGTGCCGCCGCTTGCGTGCCGACCGCCTCGTCGTAGTCGGCGAGCGCCTTCACCACCTTCCGCCACTCGCCCCCCGATTCCTTCCAAAGGCGCTCCGCATACCCGCGAGCGCTGGTCCGCTTGCCGTCGCCGTCCGCGTCCAGCCACACCGCCCCGGTCGCGCCGATCACTCGCCGGTCCACGACGGGTGACATCGGCTGATACGGCTTCGCGATCGGCCAGTACAACTCGGTGACACCCGGCCCGGAAGCGATCGCTACCAGATGCACGTCATGCTTGAATCGCGGCAGCGTCCACTCGCCTTCCCACTTCACGCCCGCGCGCTTGCCGTCCTTGATGCGCTCCTCGCGAACCTTGTGGCCGTTGGCGTACAGCGCGACCTTGTCGGCAGTCGTCCACCCCGGCCCCAGCACGCGCACTTCCACTTTCACCTCGCCCGTCGCCGGCGTCAGGTCGCCCGGGCCGTACTTGCCGTTGACCGTGATGTCCGCCAGCAGGCCGCAGCTGACCAGTACGCGGCCCTCGACGAAGCTCTTCACCGCCTCGTCCACGTCGATGCGGCCGGGCCGGTCGTTCTTGCAGCGGACGTAGGTCCGCCCCTGTCCCACGATGAATCGGCTCACGTCGTGCGAATCACTCGCCCCCACCGGCGCGAGCATCAGTCCGCGATTGAGCAGGCCGAACCAGTCGTGGAACAGTCGCATCACGTCCGTCTGCTGCGCCCCCGAGTTGACCACTTCCATCGCGTTCGCCCGCAGCTCCCAGCCGTCAAGGTCCTCGCCGGTCGGGGCGACGTGGCGCTCGGGGCCGAACGGCCGGAAGCCGGCGTGCTTGTCGCGCGGGTGGTTGAGGACGATCACCTTCGCCCCGGTCTTGTCGGCGATGCTGCCAAACACCGTCTTCCAGTCCTTGCCCTGGTAGTCGGGGACGGGGCCGCCGGCTGGTGCGGGAAAAATGTTGAAGTGGCCGACGTTGGTCGTCACCTCGTTGCCGACGACCAGTGTGAAACAGTCGCCCACGCCCTGCTTGACTGCGGCGGCGCGGTAATCGATCTGCCGGTTGTGCTCGGTCGCGATCGGCAGCTCGAGTCCCTCGCCGGCAATGGTCACGACGCGCTCGTCCGCGGTGGAGTCGCCGTGGCCGGAGTAGGTCAGGGTGTGGACGTGCGTGTCGCAACTCGCCCAGCCGTCGGTCGGCACCTCCCGGCGAATCGTCAGCGTCTTCCGGGCCGTGTCGCCGGGGCGCAGCGAGAGGCGGACGGAGTCGATGCCGTAGGCGAAGCCGCGGCCGGCGTAAATGGTGTAGTCACCGGCGGGCAGTCCGAAGCGGGCCTTGCCGTCGGCGCTGTAGACGACGCCCGGGCGAACCGCCAACCGCTCGCCGGAGGTCGCGCCCACGCTCATCAGCGCCCCTCGGTCGTTGAGGATGGTGATGCGGCAGGGGACGGGGGCGGGCTTGCCGGGCCGCCCCGCCTCCAGCACCGTCACCTCCACCGTCGCCACGGACAGCGCCTCGGCGACCGGGCGCTCGTCGAGGGTGACTTCTCCCACGCGGACGTCGTCCGGGATCCGGCCGGCTGGCTCGATCACCAGCTTGTTCTCCCCCGCCCGGAGCGCGCCGGCCGGCACGGGGAAGTAAAGCACCAGGTCGTTCTCGTCCGGCGGCAGGCGACCCAGCTCCTTGTCGTTGAGCAGCACCTTCCAGGTCTGCTTCACGTCCTGCTGCCGCAGCCGCAGGGCCCACTCGCCGCCGTTGCGTTCGGACCGGAAGCGGAGAATGAGGCTTGGTCCCTCCGCCTTGGCGGGAAAGTCGCTCCATTCGCGCTCGTCCCCCGCGCGCAGATGATGCAGGCCGGAGTCGAGGACCGTGTCCTTCGCGTGGGCCGTCGCCGAGGGCAGGAGGGCCGCCAGGACGAGGACGGTAATAGAACGAGCGTTCATGATGACTCCCCCTCGGGCCGCTGCTCCGGCCGCAGCAGCTCCCTCAGCGTCTGGTACAACTCCAGCGCTCCCTCTTCCTTGGCCGTTAGTCGGAAGTACGCGCTCGCGTCATCGACCACGCGCAGTCGGCCGCCGCTGCGCTCCGCTAACCGCTTCACCTTCCGCGGGCTGCGGTAGCCGAGCACCACGTCGGTCGGCCCGACGCTTCCCTCCTTCGGCCCCTCCAGATGGACCGTCGCGATCTGCCAGCGCGCCGCCAGCAGGCGCAGCTCGGCCTGGCGCAGCAGCCACTCGGCCTGCTCCGGCAGCGCCCCGTAGCGGTCGCGCAGCTCGGTGCGGAAGTCCTCCAACCCTTCCAGCCGCCGCACGCGCGCCAGCCGGCGATACACCTCGATGCGCAACCGTTGCCCCGGGACGTAGTCGCGCGGCAAAAGCGCCGGCAGCGGCAGATCGACGTTCGTCTCCAGCGGCGTCTTCACCGGCTGGTTCTTCATGTGGCGCACGGCGTTCTCCAGCAGTTGGCAATACAACTCGTAGCCGACCGCCGCGATGTGTCCGCTCTGCTGTGTCCCGAGAATGTTGCCCGCCCCGCGAATCTCCAGGTCGCGCAGGGCGATCTTGAAGCCCGCTCCCAGCTCCGTGAACTCCTCGATGGCCTTCAGCCGTCGCGCCGCCGTCGGGGTGACCGACTTGTCCGGGCTGAGCAGCAGGTAGGCGTAGGCCCGGTGCTTCCAGCGGCCGACGCGGCCGCGCAACTGGTGCAGGTCGGCCAGGCCGTAGTTGTCCGCCTCGTTGATAAAGATGGTGTTCGCGTTGGGGATGTCCAGGCCGCTCTCGATGATCGTCGTCGCCACGAGGACGTCGGTCTCCCGCCGGACGAATTGCAGCATCGCCCGTTCCAGCTCGCCCTCGGCCATCTGCCCGTGCGCCACGACGATTTTCGCCTCCGGCACGATTTGCCGCACCCGGTCGGCCACCTGCTGGATGTTGTGGACCCGGTTGTGGACGAAGTAGATCTGGCCCTCACGGTTCAGTTCGCGCATGATCGCGTGGCGGATCAGCTGCGAGTCGAAGCGCGTGATGCGCGTCTCCACGGCGAGGCGGTCGGCCGGCGGCGTTTCCAGGTTGCTGATGTCGCGGATGCCCAATAGCGACAGGTGCAGCGTGCGCGGGATGGGCGTGGCCGTCATCGTCAGCACGTCCACCGTCTGCCGCAGCCGCTTCAAGCGCTCCTTGTGCTCAACGCCGAAGCGCTGCTCTTCGTCGATGATGACCAGGCCCAGGTCCTTGAACTTCACGTCGGCGCTGACCAGCCGGTGCGTGCCGATGATGACGTCGATGCCGCCGTGGGCCAGCCGGTCGAGGATGCGCCTCTGTTCGCCGTGCGAGCGGAAACGGCTGATGCACTCCACGACGAACGGGTACTCGGCCAGGCGCTGCGCGAAGGTGCGGAAGTGCTGCTCGGCGAGCACGGTCGTCGGCACCAGGACCGCCACCTGGCGGCCGTTGTCGATCGCCTTGAAGGCGGCACGGATGGCCAGCTCGGTCTTGCCGTAGCCGACGTCGCCGCAGATGAGGCGGTCCATCGGCCGGCCGCGCTCCATGTCGCGCTTGATCTCGCCAAGGCTCGTCAGCTGGTCGGGCGTCTCCTGGTAGGGGAAGGCGGCCTCGAACTCGGACTGCCATTCGCTGTCCGCTGGGTAGGCCAGGCCCGCCTGCGCCTCGCGGACCGCCTGCAGCTCGACCATGTCGGCGGCCAGGTCGAGGACCGCCTTTTGCACCTTTTCCTTCTTGCGCTCCCAGCCGGTGCCGCCGAGCTTGGACAGGTCCGGGTCGGTGCGCGAGCCGCCGACGTATTTCTGGACGAGGTCGATCTTCGATGCCGGGACGTACAGGCGCACGCCGCCGGCGAATTCCAGGACCAGGTGCTCCTCGGCGTGGCCGTTGCGGTCGAGCACCTGCATGCCGTGGTAGCGGGCGATGCCGTGACTGACGTGGACGACGAGGTCGCCGTCGGCCAGGTCGAGGAAGCTGTCGATGGCCCGCGACTCGAGCCGGCGCCGCGGCAGCACCTGGCGCGTTTCGTCCCGGTGGAACAACTCCTGACTGCCAAGGACGACGGCCCCGACCTCCACCATGCGGAAGCCGGCGTGGACGCGGCCGGTGACGAGGCGCAGCCGGTCCGACTGCGCCAGCTGCCCCGCGGCCAGCACGTCACCCAGGCGCTTGCACTCGGCCTCGTTATGACAGGCGATGAGGACGCGGTCGCCGGCCGCCGCCGTGTCCAGCTCGTCGCGTACCCGGCCGATGTTGCCGCTGAAGCGCTCGACCGACTCGACGCGCAGGTGACAGGTCGCCTCGACCGACGGCCGCGGCAGCGCCGACAGCGTGACGCTCGGGAAGCGCAGCACCTGCTGGAAGACGCCCTGCACCGAAAACAGACCAACGGGATCGGCGACGCGCTCCAGGTAGTGCTTGCCCGCCTCGTCGAGGTCGTCCGGCTCGGCCAGGACAATCCAGCTTCCGGGGGCGAGGTAGTCGGTCAGGTGGCCGCGCTCGGGCGGCGCGGCATGCGGAGCATGCCCTACCGTGCCCATCAGCTCCGCGGCATCTCGATTGCCGAGGCTGCGCTGGGTTTGCGGCGAGAACTGACGGATCGACTCGATTTCGTCGCCGAAGAACTCCAGGCGGTAGGGGGCTTCGGCGTCGGGAGAGTACACGTCAAAGATGCCACCGCGCCGGCTGAATTCGCCCGGTAACTCGACCGCGTCAGTGCGGCGGTAGCCGTGATCGAGCAGCCAGTGCGACAATTCGTCCAGGTCCACGACCTCGCCGGCGGTCAGAGTGCGTTTGCCCTTGCTGAGCTGCACGCGATCCGGCACCGCCTGGATGAGGGCCTGGATCGTGGTGAGGACGCAGCGCGGCGGCGCGTCGGCTTCCAGCGCTCTGAGGACTCGCAATCGCTGCCCCGCCACCTCGTCGGCGACGCTGTCCTCGTCGGGCAGGGCGTCCCAGGCCGGGAAGACGGTCGGCCGCGTGCCGGTGAAGCTGTGCAGGTCGTCGGCCCAGGCATCGAGGTCGCGCGGGTGAGCGATGACGACCAGGAGGGTGCGCGGGACGTGCTGGCCGAGGGCCGCGCCGACCAGCGCCGAGGACGAGCCCCAGGCGCCATCGACGACGGCCCCGCGGCCGTTCTGGAGCGCCGCGACGATGGGCTGAAACCCTTCGGCGTCGTGGACGAGGCGGGTCACGTCCGCGAGGGTGTCGAGAGTGAGGGCGGTCATCGTGGTCGGTGGCATGCGTCTCTCCTGAATCCATTCTAGCAGGGAGCGTGCCGTTGCCACGGCGGCGCGGGCGCACCGTCCCCCTCGTAATTACGCGATGCCTGCGACTGATTTGCACGAAACGGGGCCGCGGAGGCAAGACCAAATTCGTCTGGCGGCGCCCGCACAGCCGATGAGAACGACCACGCCCAGCGCCGCCAGGCTGAGCGCACGCCCGCGCCGGTACGACGCCGGCTCAAAGAGGAACTCGACCCGGCGTGTACCCTCGGGCAGCTCGACGGCCCGGAAGAGGTAGTCGGCGCGATAAAGCGGCGCCTCCTGGCCGTCCACCGTACAGCGCCAACCGGGATACCACACGTCGGCCAGCACCAGGTAGCCGGCCGGTCCCGGCTCGACGTGGACCGTGACGCGGTTGGGTCGATATGCGACGACCTCGGCCGGGCGGAACGCGGCGGCCTCACCGCCAGGCCGGCGAGCGCCGTCCCATTCCTCCAGCAAGACGCACGTCCGGAAGTCGGCTGCGGTCAGCGCCTCCAGCACCTGCGCGCGCGGCGGCAGAGGCCGTGCCTCGGGGACGACGAACGCCCGTGGGAAGACCATCGTGTTCTGGTAGACGGTGTAGGGGGGCAAGGGTCGCCGGGCGCCGGTCGCGAAGTCGTAGCCGGCCGGGGCGCCGTCCTCGCCGACGACCCGCCAGCCGTCCCCTTCCAGGCGCCAGTCGTCGCCGAACGAGGCGAGCCCTGTCGGCTGAAGCGCGTAGCCAGTCCCCAGGAGGTCAAGCAGTGACTTGTTCCTGATCGGGAAATTGCCGATGACCGGGAAGGTGAACGGGCCGTCCAGCGGGCGCAACGGCTCGTCGGCGCCGGCGATGAACTGCAAGTATTCCTTGTAACGGCGGTTGTCGAGCGGGTTGTAGCCGCGCAGCGACTCCAGTCCGCCAACCAGTGCCAGCGGCGCCCCCCCGCCCATCGGCGTCCCCGCCTCCAACCCCGGCGCGTCGCGGTCAAGGACGCGCCGGCCCTCGCGCCGCGCCGGTTCGAGCAGGGCGACGCACCCCGACGGGCGGTAGACGTCGGCCTCGGGCCGTACGGCGGCCAGCGGCCGGGCCAGCGCCCACAGGTCGAGCAAGAGAAGCAGTCCCCAGACGAGTTGTCCGCCGCGCGTAGGGCAGGCTCCGCCTGCCGAACCGAGCAGCCAGTACATCGCAGGAAGCGTGACCAGCAGGCTCAGCCAGTAGACGTGCGGCCGCGGCACCTCGCCCTGGAACGCCATGCGGAGGGCGAAGCCGCCGGCAAGGATCACCGCCGCGACGGTCAGCTTCAGCAGCACACCCCGGCAGCGCGCCCGCGCTTCCGCCGACAGGCCGGGCCCTTGAAAGAGGGCCTGTGTCGCCTCGGCGGCGAGGAGGGCGGCCGGCAGTGTCACAATCAGGAGCATGCGGGCCGGCTGACGGAAGACGCGGAAGCCGGGCAGCGGCTGGAAGAGGTAGGCGCCGCCGAAGGCGAAGAGCACCAGCGCCAGGCAGACGGCGGCCTGGAAGCGCACGCGGCCGCGGCAGAGCAGTGGAGCCAGCGCGGCGGCCACCACCCAGAGCAGGCCAAAGCCGCCGCGGTCCTCCCACATCAGGCAGGCCGGCGTCGTCTTCAGGGCCGGCCCCACGAAGAAGAGCAGGGAGCGCACGCCGCCTTCGAGGATTTCGTCGGAGGCCACGCCGCCGGCCCGCGTCGAGAGCGCGGCCGCCTCCAGCGTCGGCAGCAGTTGCACCGCGGCCAGGGCCACGGCCAGCGTCGCCGCCCAGGCTCCGTAGGCCGCCCAGCGGATCAGGGCGCCGGCCAGGCGGCGCCGGCAGAGCGGCTCGTCGCCGAAGACCCCCGCCGCTTCCAGGGCGGTGCCGAGGGTCCAGAGGACGAGGAAGAGACCGGCATAAAAGGTCCACTGCGGATGAGTTCCCAGCACCATCAGGCCGAACACGGCGCCGGCGGCCGTGGCGCGCAGGAAGCTGCGCCGACGGATAGCTCCCTCCAGCAGCAGTAGCACCCACGGCAGCCAGGCGAGGCCGACGGTGATTGTGTGGCCTGCGGCGAGCAGGTGGAGCATCCACTTGCCGGCCAGCATGAAGCCGCACCCCGCCACCAGCGCCGCCGCAACGTCGAGTCCCCGGGCGCGGGCACAGGCGTACGCCCCCCAGCCGGCGACGATGACGTGCAGGACGATCAGCCAGCTCAGGGCGGCACCGACAGACTCTTCCGACAGCAGCAGCAGCGGCCAGTGCGGCGGGTAGAACATGCCCACCTGCGGGTCGTGGACGAACGGGGAGCCGGCGAAACTGTACGGGCACCACAGCGGCAGCTCGCCCGTCTCCTGGAACGAGCGCACGAGGAAGCGCTTGGCCGGCACGTGCTCCGCCAACAGGTCGGAATGGTCGGAGTAGTGTACCTCCGTCGGATGGCGGACGAGGTCGGCGAAGAAGAACAGGGCAACGGCCGCGAGGAACAGGCGCGGGACCACGAAAAGGGCCTCCCGATGCCGCTTGCGGCTTAGCGTTCGCGCCAGGTCGCAAGCGGCCGTAACTGGTGCCCTCCAACCCTAGTTCAATTTCGGCCGGCGCGCTTGCTTCCCTCCCTGGCGCGGCTTATGTTACCGGCTATGCAGACGAAGACGGCAAACCGGTTGGCGTTCGGAGTTTGTGTCGCCCTGCTGTTCGCGTTCCTCGCCCAGGGCTGGGGCTTCATCCGCGCCAACTCGCAGAGCCACGACGAGGCCGTCCACCTCACCGCCGGTTACTCGTACCTCGCCACGCACGACTTCCGTCTCAACCCCGAGCACCCGCCGCTGCTCAAGGAGTTGGCGGCCTTGCCCATCTACCTGCGCTACCACCTCCCCTTCAAGCCGGCCACGCACCTGTGGGGGCAGAGCACCGCGGAGGCCGAGAAGTGGGCCATCTCCCGCGACTTCCTCTACCATTCGAGCGTGCCCTACGACGACCTGCTCACCCTGGGTCGCCTTCCCGGCCTCCTGCTGGGCGCGCTGTTGGTATCGCTGGTCGGCTGGTGGTCGTACCGCCTGTGGGGGCCGGGGGCCGCCGTCCTGGGGATGGCGCTGGCCGCTTTCGAGCCGAACCTCGTCACCAACGCCTGCCTCATCACGACCGACATGGGCAGCGCCCTGTTCATCTTCCTGGCGATGTACCTCTTCTGGGAGTACGGCAACAGCCGCCGGGCGCTGCTCCTGGTCGGGGCGGGCGTCGCGACCGGGCTGGCGCTGGCGTCGAAGCTCACCGGCGTGCTGCTCTTCGGCATGGGCGGAGTCATCCTGGCGGCGCACGTCCTGCTGCACAGGTCGCCACTGTTCCCGCCGGCGAAGGAGGGCACCGGCCCGGCGCGGGTGGTACGCCTCAAGCAGGCAAGCCTGATCGCCCTGGTGGTGGCCGTGCTGGCGGCGGTGACCATCCTGCCGCCTTATTTCTTTCAGGGGTGGGAGCGGTGGTGGTACGGCTTCCGCTGGCAGACGACCAAGGGCGCCTTCGGCCATCACGCCTTCTTCCTCGGGGAATACTCCGACAAGGGCTGGCTCCTTTATTTCCCCGTCGCCTTCCTCATCAAGACGCCCGTCCCCAGCCTCCTGCTCATCGCGGCCTCGCTGCTGCTCTTCCGGGCCGGAAGGCCGCTACGGCTGCGCGAGGCCCTGTTCCTGCTGGTGCCGGTGGGCATCTTCCTGGCCCTGATGATCCCGGCCAAGATCAACATCGGCGTCCGCTACCTGACGCCGATCTACCCGTTCCTGTTCGTCTGTGCCGCCCGGCTGGCGACGCTGTCGTTCCCGCGCCCCTGGCTGGCGCCGGTGTTGCTCGGCGTCCCGGTGCTGTTGACTGCCGTCTCTTCCCTGCGGCAGGCGCCGCACCAGCTCGCTTACTTCAACGAGTTGATTGGCGGTCCGGACCACGGCGACCGCTACCTCGCCGATACGAACATCGACTGGGGACAGGACCTGAAGGGACTCCGGGAGTACATCCTCGATGAGAGGCTGGACGTAGTGTACCTGTCGTACTTCGGCACGGCCCCGGCCGAGGAGTACGGCATTCGCTACCAGGAACTCCCCAGCTTCGGGGCCGTCGATTGGCCGGCGCATCCGGTCGGGGGGATGCCCCGGGAGGAACCGAGGAAATTGCTGGCCGTCAGCGTCACCAACCTGCAAGGCGCCTACCTGGGTGAGCCGGGGCCTTACGCCTTCTTCTACCGGGAGCGATCGCCGCTGGCAAAGATCGGTTACTCGATCTGGATTTATGACCTGACCCATGACGCCGAGGGCCAGTACCACCTGCTGCAGGCGTACCGCTATGCGGCGGAGCGTGAGCGGAAGCTCGCCGCTGAGTACCGAAAAAAGGGCGCGGACGAGACGGCCGCCTTGCACGAGCAGCTGGCCCATCAGTGGGACGAGGTGATCCGTGAGGAGTGATTCCGTGCGCGCACTCGTCGTCATCGGCACCCGCCCCGAGGCGATCAAGCTGGCCCCGCTGGTCCACGCCCTGGCGGCCGCCCCCGGCTTTGCCGTCCACACCTGCGTCACGTCGCAGCACACCGATCTGTTGACGCCGATGCTCACCTTTTTCGGCCTGCGGCCCGACTTCGACCTCAAGGTGATGACGCCGGGGCAGACCCTCGCCCAGGTGACGACGCGCGTCCTTCAGGGGATGGACGAATTGCTGGCCGCCGAGAAGTACGACCTCGTCGTCGTCCAGGGCGACACGACGACGGCCTTCGCCGCGGCGCTGGCGGCGTTCTACCGGCACGTCCCGGTGGCCCACGTCGAGGCGGGGCTGCGCTCCGGCGACCTGGCCCGGCCGTTCCCCGAAGAGGCCAACCGCCGGCTGGCCGACGTGCTCACCGCCTACCTACTGGCACCGACGCCGGGCGCCCGCGCCAACCTGCTCGCCGAGGGCTACCCCGCCGAGCGCATCTTCGTGACCGGCAACACCGGCATCGACGCGCTGTTCCTGGCGGCCGACATCGTCCGCAAGGAGGCCCGGCCGCTGCCGATCGCGCTGCCGCCCGGCGCGCGCCTGGCCCTGGTGACGGCGCACCGCCGTGAGTCGTTCGGCGAGGGACTGCGGCGCATCTGCACCGCGCTGACGACGCTGCTCGACCGCCATCCCGACCTGCACCTGCTCTACCCGGTCCACCCAAACCCGAACGTGGTCGAGGCAACCAACGAGTTGCTGCGCGGCCGGCCGCGAGCCCACCTGGTGCCGCCGCTGGACTATCCCGATTTCGTCCGCGCCCTGCTCGATGCCGACGTGATCCTGACCGACTCCGGCGGGGTGCAGGAAGAGGCCCCCGCGCTGGGCAAACGCGTGCTGGTGATGCGCGAGACGACGGAGCGGCCGGAGGGGATCGGTGCCGGGGCGGCGGAGTTGGTGGGGACGGACGTGGAGCGGATCGTCAGCCGCGCCAGCGCCCTGCTCGCCGGTGAAGGAGGAAGTCAGCCCGTGGTCAGCCCGTACGGCGACGGCCGGGCGTCGGAGCGGATCGTCGAGGTGCTGCGGACGGGGGCGCTGAGCAGGCCCTTCGGCGGCGGCCAGGGAAAGCTGACGGAATAACTGCCGGGTCGTGTCGGAGCAGTCTTGCCGCCTTACGAGCGGGTTTTGGCGTCCCCACCGGGGGCTTTCTGGTCGTCCACAACCTGTACGGTGGCTTTGAGTTCTACCCTGGCATCGAGTACAATTCCCCGGGAGGCACGAGGTGCCTTCGATCCCTGCCATGAGTCCTCGCTGAGGATTTGTCATGACTACCGTTCCCGACTTCTTTCAAGACGAGAGCGAAGAGGCCCTCCGCTCCCAGGTCGAGTGGCAGGAACAGCACCTCGGTCTGGGGGACGGGTTTTTCGCCCGGCTCCTCCGCGAGGACCAGCGCCGTTTTTCCTCCTGGGCGAGAGGCGCGGACGCCCTCACCAGGGACAAGGAGGACGTGTTGCGTGACTGGTGGCGGACCGTCCTCCACTTGCTCTCCTTCCAAAACTTCGATGAGGAGAGAGTGCGCGCGCTCCTGGAGCGGACGGTCCCGACGGGCCTCCCGGTCGGGCAGTCCGTGTTCTCCCCGCCGTGGTCTGGGTCGTCCCTCAAGAAGTATCTGGAGAACGACGGCCCCGACGCGATCCCGCAGGTAAGCAGGTGGGTTGAGTCCTTTACGTTCGGCGACCCCTACGCGCCACCGCCGAAAGGAAGCACGTGCCTGTCAACCCGGCCCTAGCGGTCACCGTCCCGGCGGGCGTCTCCCTCTACCGCATCACCGCCGTCTCCTTCAATACGCCCAACGCCGTCCACCACAAGAAGGTGGTGAACGGGATGGGCGCACGAAAAAGTCATGCCGGTGCGAGGTACAACTACGGTGGAGTCCTCACTGTGTACCTGGCCGACAGCGTCCAGACGTGCCTCGCGGAGAAAATGTTCTACTTCCAGCGGAAGATCGTCCAGCAGCTCGACGCCTTGCACCAGCCACTCAGTCTGGGCGTTCCCGCCTTCTCCGGCACGTGTACCCTCTGGGACATCCGCCTCAAGAAGCCCGTGCCGGACGTTTGCCACCTGACCCAGGCCAGCGCTAGCGCGGTCGGCGTCTTCCCGTCCCTGATGCTGAACCCGTCCCAGGACTACGAGCATCTCAAGGACCGGAGGGCGTTCATCGAGAGCCACGGCTACAACGGAATCCGGGCAGCTTCCAGTAGATCGACGACGGGCGGCGAGATCATCGTGCTGTTCGACGATCAGAGCAAGAACGTGGACCTGGATCCCTACACGATCGAGTTCCGCCTGGTGACACGGACACCTGTGGTCCCGTTCGCCAATCACCTGACGGAATTGCTCAACTTCACCACAGGCGAAGTGCGGTTCGTCGGGGGGCATGCCGCCGGGCATCGCGAGCTACGCTAACTGGACCCCGGTGACTTTCAACCACTGAAGTGCGCCTTCTGAAAGAGGCAATGGGATCGTCTGTATCAGATTAGCAGTAAAATCGATCTGACACCGATTGCTCCCCGATTACTCCTTATCTCTCTTCCGGGAGTTCAGGATGAACTGAGGAGCACCTCTTGATACTGCGGCGGCACATCGTCCCAGGCGGCCATGTAGGCCGCTTCCAGCGGGACTTGAACGTAGTTCTCCCGGGTTAGGAACAGCAGACCCTGCGGAATCGGTTCCCCGACGGCAAAGTGCGTGGCAAAAGCATCACCGCCGGCCCCGCCGATATAGGCCGCGACGGTCAAACGACGCTCGCCGCTGAGCACGTAGTCCTCGGTTCCGATCTCGCCAAGCAGGGCCCCGTGGATGCCGTGCGGGTCGCGGGGGCCTGGGGGATGAACATCGACCAGCAGAAGGTGAATCCCACCGTCGAGAGCTGCTACCGCCTTGTCCAGGAACGACCGGAGAGCGTGCCGGCTCGATTTGTTCCCGGCCGATAGGACCTCGATCATGGCCACGATGCGGTCATTACTCGTGTGCCGAATGACGAGAGTCCGCTGCAGGCGCGCGTAGGAATCCCGCGCGATTGTCGTCCGGGCATGGACGACGGGAGGGGTTTCAGTCAGCGTCGCGGTTCCGGAAAGGGAACCTTCGGACTCCGGTTTCGTGCCGGCTGTCTGGAGCGTCAGGACGTCCGGCGCGCCAAGGTCGCGACCGAACTGCTCGGCCATGACGTAGTACCCCTTGGGGAGAAGCCCGCGCTTCAGGGCACGCTTGATCTCCAGCACCCAGGAGTAATGAAAATCGTGAAAGGTTCCATCGCTGACCCACGTCCAGTCGTGTACTGGCATAATGTTGCTCCATTCGCGCTGGAAGGTGCGGCAAGGGGCTCATTCTCGATTCCGAGTAAGCACTTCGGACAACTCCGTCGAGAATAACAGATGCGTCTTCTTTCGGCCCGTTCCTTTCGGCCCGTTCAGGCGGCCCAGCACGCCTGTCGCGGCGAGTTGCCGCAGCCATCATAGTGAGGCCCATGATTGACTGCTGGCAGATCACGGGTGAAGAAAAGGAGCCATTCATCATTTTCTGTGGAAGAAATGATGAATGGCTCCTTTGTCCTTCCCATCGCGCAGGCTCGGTGGCCGATCGTGCCAATCAGCTAAGACGAAGGAATGGTGAGGTTCAGTTGATCGAGCTTTGCCTTCAAACCCGAAAGTAGCGCGTCCTTCAACTCTTCGGGGGTTTGAGCCTGTCGATGCTCGGCCGTGTCTTCTTCCGACGCTGCCTTCGGTGGGACATACCCGGGAATAAACGCTTCCAAGACTTCCCGTCCACTCTGGTACTTCCGGTCAGCAGAACCACTCATCTTGGTCCTCCTATCGATAACGGGCCATCACGCGCGGGTTCAAGGCCGGATCGAAGTAATGCTTGCGACTCAACCAGACAAATCCGTCGCCTTTTGTTATCACTGCCACATCGATCGGTCCGCCCACCGTCTCCCGTTGCGGTGTGACGCGACGACGGAACTTCGTCAGGTTGACGAGGGCTCCACCCATTGCCGCCAACTCGTCCTTAGGCAGAGCCGCCACAACGCTAAGGACTGGTCCCCAATACCGCTCCTTTCGGTTGGACCATTCTTGAAACAGCTTTTGTAGCAAGTCGCCAATCTCCGGTTGTGCGGCAGCGCGAATCTGGTCAGATACCGCTTGGTTCACAACCGCCATTTTGTTCAGAACGAGATCAATTGCCCCGGCGACCACAGTTGAAGCGGTCTCCTGCATGAACTTTGCAAAATCTTCGTCAATTCCCTGTAGAAAGTGGTCAACCGGGTCCTTTTGAGCAAAAGGCAGGATGCATGCGTCAGAATTCTCGTCGATTACATGGCGCTGATAAACGCGCTTGCGCGGCAAGCCGAGTGCCAACTCTTCCAGTTCATAGGCGATGAGCGATGGCGTATACTCCTTTTCTCCAAAGCCGGCAATTACAATTCCACACTTTAAAGGATAGAAATATTCCCTTAAAAGCATCTCCACGGCGCATTCCGCGAGCGCCTGTACCGTTTCATCGGGCAAAGGAAGGGTGCCAAACACTTGGCTCTGAAGATCGTTGATTACGGCGGAAAACTCCTGTCTCACCTTGCTCGCGTGTTCGGGCGGGAATCCATCGATCAACGGACTATCTCGGATGATAGCCAACCGCTGATCTATAACCTCCTTCGCCAATGGCGGGATGTCCGCGGCGGTAAGCCCCTGGCCCTGTTTCTTTATTACCTCCTGGTCGAGCCGCTCGCGGAATGTTTCCCTTATCGACACAAAGAGATACCCAATAAGCATTGTAATCTGGCGCCGCTGGAGCGGAGTTGGAAAAAGGTCAGCATTGTCCGTTATATAGGCCAGCAGATGGGTTGCATATTCCTCCGCCTTGTCAAACCGTGTCGCGCCCAACCGTCTGCGATACGACTTGATAATTGTTTCCCAGGGCATACCAACAAAGTTAGCGTTGCCGTACACCATCACGCCGATGGGAGCTTCGTTCGACAACTGATAGAGCTTGTCCGCCGAGGTGTAAATCTTGTTTGCCTCGTGGCCGATTGTAACCGCGCTATCTGCGGCAAGAGCAACACCGATACGATTCATCACGGCAACTTCGGCAGTCATTTCCAGCCCCGTTTAATTTAATACTAAATATGTCATTATTAAGTAAATACCACAGCTTCGTCTTTTCCGCGTTACGCCTGCTCGGCGTCAGCCCTGGCCCGCACCGTTACTTGGCGTCCCCTTCAGCTTTCAGCTTGACGCGAGCATTACCAGCGGCCTCTAGGGCCTGCACGACCACCATCCGGATGTATGCTGACCGCTTTAGTCCCAATCTGGCAGCTTCCGCATCGACCCGATCAACCCACTCCTGGGTCGCCCGGATTTCTACCTTTCCCTCACTGAGTCGTGGCTTCACTTCTTTTCGATACATGTTGTCCTCCTGCCGGCATTTGTCCTGACAACGTCCAGCCATTTCACCGACATTGTACGGCACACGTGCCTCTCTGACAAGTGCAATTCTCGCCGCGGGGTCGTTTACAGTAGCCACCAAGCAGCCGGTCGTGTCTCAGCACTGATGGCAGCCGCGTCGCAAGATCAAGTCCTGCAAGTACTTGTGGTTCAGCACCGAAGTTTCGGCGCCGCCCGGCGCCCCTTGAGCCACAAGGACTTCCGCACTTGGCAATGCTGCTGAGGCACGACGGACTCACCCTTGCAGTGCGAAATCCGCGCCTGCCCCCCCCCATCGACCAGGATCACCGGCCGGGCGTGGTCGAATTCA
>DATFNV010000269.1:0-23469 GCA_035266225.1 Gemmataceae bacterium | reverse complement strand
GAATTGGCACGGGCGTCACCAGACCGCGCCGAAGTAGGTAAGGCTCTGGAGCGCGTGTTATTTTACGCCGCGCGCTCAAGGAACTTCCCTGGTTGGACAGCTGCCATCCTCGATCCTCTCAGAGCGGTGGTCGCCTGGCTGGGAGAGGACTGGCAGCGGCTCAACCCGGAAACCCCCGCTGGAATTCGCTAACTGCTGTCGGGAAGCACCCGGGACGGCACCGCAAGGACACACGAGCGGTGGTGTGCCCCCGCGCAGCGTCTGGTCGTTGCTGCGGGAGAGGGCGTGGCGACCGTCCGGCAACGCGGCGACGTCTGGCTGCGCTGGTGCGACCGCGCGGGCAACGTCATCCCCACGGGCTGTGAGCGCGCCAAGTCGGAGCGAGAGCGGGCGGAGCGGTTGGCGGAACAACTCCGCGCGCTCGGCGTCGAGCCGCTTCCCCCCGAGGGCGCCTGAAAGAGTGCGCTGGACCGAGCCGAATCCTACTTCTTCTTCTCCGCGTCGAGGTAGAGCGCCAGCGCCTCGGCCATCGTGGTCAGCCCGGACGGGTTGTCTTTCAGGGCCGTGGCGAACGCCTTGAAGCTCTTCTCCGCCTCCGCCCGGTAGCGTTCCTCGCCGGTCTTCTGCCACAGGCGGACGAGGTTGCGGGCCGCGACGCTATTGCCCGACGGCTGAGCGCCGTCGTACTGGTCCTTGCCGCGCGCGAACAGCTTCTCGTGGTCGTTGGACGTGTAGAAGAAGCCGCCGCCCTTCTCGTCGCCGTGGTACTTCACCATCACGTCGGTCAGCCCCTTCGCCTCGTCGAGCCATTTCTTGTCCTTCGTGGCGTCGTGCAGACAGAGCAGGCCGTGGACCAGGTAAGCGTAATCGTCGAGGTAGGCGTTGAGCTTCGCCTCGGCCGCGGCACCGGGCCGCGCCCCGTAAGTGCGCAGCAGCCTGCCGTCTTTCGACCGCAGCTTCGCCAGCACGAAGTCGGCGGCCTTCACCGCGGTCGCGGTGTATTTCGGCTCGTCCAGGAGCTGGCCGGCGACGGCGTAGCCGGCGATCATCTGCCCGTTCCACGCCGTCAGCACCTTGGTGTCCAGGAACGGCCGCACCCGCTTCGCCCGGGCGTCGAACAGCTTCTGCCGCAGCGGCGCCAGGCGCTTCTCCGTCGCCTCGTCCGGCACCTTGGGCAGCAGCAGGATGTGATACTTTTCCTCGAAGTTCGGCTGATCGTCCGCCGCGTACACCTTCTTCACCAAATCCGCGTCCTTTTCGGTCAGGATCGTATCGATCTCCTTGCCGGTCCAGACGTAGAAGCGCCCCTCGGTGCCGTCGCTGTCGGCGTCGAGGGCCGAGTAGAAGGCGCCGTCGGGACTGGTCAACTCGCGGCCGATGAACGCCAGCGTCTCGCGCACCACCTTCTTGTAGAGGGGGTTTTTCGTCGCCTCGTAGGCGCGGGCGTAGACCTCGACGAGCTGCGCGTTGTCGTAAAGCATCTTCTCGAAGTGCGGCACGGTCCAGGTGCGCTCGGTGCTGTAGCGGTGGAAGCCGCCGCCGAGGTGATCGTAGATGCCGCCCATCGCCATCTTGTCGAGCGTTAGCTCACGCATCTTCAGCAGGTCGTCGGCCTTCGTGCGCTGCGCCTCGTGGTGGAGGAGGCCGAGGTCGGGCGGGATGGGGAACTTCGTCCCGCGGAACTTTTTCCTGGGGTTGCCGAAGCCGCCGTGGACGGGGTCGAACTCCTCTTTCAGGGCATCGACGGCGCCGGTCACGAGGTCGCGATTCAGTTCGATCAGCCCGATGCCGCGGGCGCTGCCGGCGAGCGATTCTTTCGTGGCCGCGGCCACCTTGCCGGCGTGTTCTTCGAGGTCCTTCGGATTCTCCTTCCAGGCGTCGTGGACTGCCTTGAGGATGGTCTTTAAGCCCTTCACCTTGCCGCCCTCGACCTCCTTGTCGTCCGGGGGCCAGTAGGTGCCGCCGAAGATGGGCTTGCCGTCGGCGGTGAGGAACATCGACAGCGGCCAGCCGCCCGGCCGATCAAGGACGCTCAGCGCCGTCATGTAGACGGTGTCGATGTCCGGCCGCTCCTCGCGATCGACCTTGATGCACACGAACCAGTCGTTGAGCAGCTTGGCCACCGCCTCGTTCTCGAACGACTCACGCTCCATGACGTGGCACCAGTGGCAGGAGCTGTAACCGATCGAGAGGAAGACGAGCTTGCCGTCCTTCTTGGCCTTGGCGAACGCCTCGTCGCCCCAGGGGTACCAGTCCACGGGGTTGTGGGCGTGCTGCAGCAGGTAGGGACTGCTCTCTTTGGAGAGGCGATTGGTGTGCTTCGGCTTGTCGGGCTTGTCGGCGGCCGGGACGACCCCCACGGCGAGCCCCACGAACACGAACACGGAGCAGATCAATCGTTGCATGAGAGACTCCCCAATCCGCTAGCCGCTTGCGGCTTAGCGTTCGCCTCACCCGGGTGAGGCGAACGCTAAGCCGCAAGCGGCTAGCGGGATCACGGCACGTTCAGCTTGAGGGTCGCCGACGGGAGGCACTGCGATTTGCTGCACGCCTGGACCTTCACGGTCACGTCGAGCGGCTCCTTGTCTCCCTGGGCGCGGCGCACGGTCGCCTTGACCGTCACCACCCCCTCGTAGATCTTGTAGTCGCCAAGTGTCTTGTCCTTGACGACGGTGCCGGCGGGGTAATCGACCTTCACGTCCTGCAGCTTGTTCTTCGAGGCCACGGAAACGGCGACCCGGTTGTCTTCGAGGTCCCCGTTGCCGACGGGGTTGGCGTACAGGTGCCAGCCCTTGTCGATGGTGAGGGTGACGGTGACCACCTGGCTGCCGTCGGCGGCGATCTTGTCGGCCTTGGCCTCGGCCTTGACGACGGTGTCGGACTTCTTGAGCTGCGCCTGGGCGGCCCCGGTCAGGGCGCCGAACACCAGGGCCAGGGTCGCGATGCGGAAAGCGGATTTCATGTCCTGATCCTCCTCGGACGGTGTGCGGCGGCTCGTGCGCCGCCGCAAAC
Source organism: Gemmataceae bacterium (assembly GCA_035266225.1). GTDB lineage: Bacteria > Planctomycetota > Planctomycetia > Gemmatales > Gemmataceae > DATFNV01. The sequence goes on along the minus strand of DATFNV010000269.1, from coordinate 20,457 downwards.
CTCCTGCCGAATACTATCTCCGCAACGCCCCGCGCCGCCAATAGGAAAATTGTGGCGCGGCGGGCGCCGCACCATCCGTTATAATCGTTAGACGACCATCCGGCCCCTTGAGCGAGACACACCATGCGACTCACGACGCACGTGCTGTTGGCCCTGCCGCTCCTGCTCGCCGCCTCGGCGGCCGCCTCCGCCGACGACGCGGCCGACAAGCTGGCGGCGCAGAAGAAGACCGCCGAGGAGAACTGGGACGGCCTCGGCGGCGGTGGCGCCCCGGCCCACGCCGAGACGACGCACCTGCTCGTCTACGCCCCGAAGTCCTACGAGAAGCGCCTCAAGGAGATCGGCGCCTCCCTGGAGAAGTCTTACGAGCAGGCGCGCAAGCCGCTCGGCTACGAGAAGGAAGAGCCCTGGCCCGGCAAGATCGCCGTCTACCTCCTCCCCGAGCGCGAAGACTTCGTCCGGTTCGTGCGCCGCGTCGAGAAGCGCCACGCCGAGGCCGAGGACGCCGGCAGCCACTGGATCGAGGGCGACTTCCCGCACGCCGTCGGCGGGCCGCCGCGGGCCAAGACCGATCCCAGCGCGGAGGTGCAGGCCGCCGAGCAGGTGGCGACGGCGCTGCTGGTCAAGAAGGCCGGGGCGAAGGTGCCGCTGCCGGCCTGGCTGCTCAACGGCTTCGGTCGCGCTACCGGCTACCGCGTCCGGCCGACCGATAAGGCCGTCGTCGAGGAGCGGCGCAAGACGGCGGCGCTGGTCAAGAAGGGGCAGAAGGCCGCCGACATCTGGGGCAAGACCCTGGAGGCCGACGACGCCCCGGCCCTGGAAGCGAGCCTGGCCGACTTTCTGGCCTACGGCCCCGGACAGTCGAAGTTTGTCGCGCTCCTCGAAGCGTTCAAGCCGGAGGAGAACCAGCAGAAAAAGACCACCAAGCAGGCCCTGGATGGGATCAGTCTGCCGGTCGATCGGCTCAACACCCGCTGGCGCGAGTGGGCGGCCAATCCGAAGTGACCCGGAGTGCGCCTTTCCCGACAATTCCTCACGCGCTGCGCCGTCGTCTGCCGATGGAGGGGATAGTCCCCCAACCCCCCTCGACGGAGTGGCACGACATGAACGGCCTGCGCGTGGTGGCTCTGGAATGCGTTTCCCAATCGGACCCGTGCTGCCGCTGCCGCGCCGAGGGCTGTGAGTGGGACCGCGTCAACGGCCTGCCTTGCTGTCCCGACTGTCAGGAGGCGCTCGCCCAGGGCCACGCCGAGCCGTTGATCCTCCGCACCGAGCGCCGCCCCTGCGTCCTGTGCGCTCACGTCGGCTCCGTTCGCTTCCTGACCTTCCCGCTCGGCCAGCGCAAGCCGGTGGAGATGGACCTGTGCGCCGCCCACTTCCGCGCCCTGCTCAGCCGGCGCCTCGACCCGGCGTCGTTCGCCCAGCTGCGCCGGCAGCTCGACGCCCTTGGCTTGTCGCCGCACGGCATCTTCCTACTGCACGAGGCGTTCTACGATGACGACGGCCGCGCCCTGCAACCGGCCGTGGACGTCGAATGATCCCTCAGCCGCCCAGCAGTTCCGCCGACTTCTGGGTGCGGTACTCGAAGATCCATTTCAGATCGCGTTCGATCATCCCGGCCGTCACCACCAGGCCGAGCAGTCCGCCGGGCGGCTCATACTCGATGTGGTCACTGACGCGTGTCCCCCCGTCGGCCGCCTCGAAGCGGTGCGTGTGCGTCCACTTGCGGAACGGCCCTTCGACCTGGGTGTCGGTGAAAGTGACGGGCGCCTCGAAGGCGGTGATTTCGCTGAGCACGCGCTGCCGGATGCCCCAGCGGCGCCCGTGGAGCACCACGCGCGAGCCCAGCTCGAGCTGCGCCGGCCCCTCGACCAGGCGCATGTGCAGCTGGGGCGACGAAATCTTCACAAGGTTGGCGGGGGCGCGGAAGAAGGCGAACACCTCCTCGACCGGGCGCGGATAGATCTGGCTGGCCTCGAACACGGGCACGGCGTGGCTCCTCTCTTGGCAACGGTGCGCCGATCCGTTGTTATTACTAAAGCGACACCCGGGACTTTTCCAACGCGCCCCGATGACACCCGACACCTTCCGCAATGCACTGGTCCTCACCGGGCCGACCGGCTCGGGCAAGTCGGCCCTGGCCGTCGAGTTGGCCGAGCGCCTCGGCGCCGAGGTCGTGTCGATGGACTCGATGGCGCTGTACCGCGGCATGGACGTGGGGACGGCCAAGCCGGACGCGGACCAGCGCCGCCGCGTGCCGCATCACCTGATCGACGTGCTCGACCCGTGGGAATCGGCGAGTGTCGCCTGGTGGCTGGCGCGCGCCGCCGAGTGCGTCCGCGAGATCGAGGGGCGGGGCCGGCGGGCATTGGTTGTCGGTGGCACGCCGCTGTACCTCAAGGCGCTGTTGCACGGCCTCTTCGATGGCCCCCCCGCCGACCCCGAGCTGCGACAGCGCTTGACCGAGGAAGCCGAGCGCCTCGGCGGCGCCGCCCTGCACGCCCGCCTCGCGGTGGTCGATCCCGCCAGTGCGGCCCGCCTTCACCCCAACGACGTGCGCCGCGTCGTCCGCGCCCTGGAGGTGTGGCAGCTGACCGGCCGTCCGCTGAGCGCCTGGCAAACGCAGTGGTCGATCCCGGTACTCAGTACTCAGTACTCAGTACTCGGTACGCCGCGCGTCCTCTGCCTCGACGTGCCGCGCGACGAGTTGTACGCCCGCATCGACGCCCGCGTGGTGCAGATGTTCGGCGCCGGACTGCTCGACGAGGCGGCGGCGCTGCGCCGGCTACCGCGACCGCTCAGCCGCGAGGCGGCCAAGGCGGTCGGCTACGCGGAGGCGTTCGCCTGCCTCGACGGGCGAGCCACCCGTGACCAGACGATTCGCCTCGTCCAGACGCGCAGCCGGCAGCTCGCCAAACGGCAGCTGACGTGGTTCCGGCAGATGCCGGCGTGTCGTCCGGCGACCCGGGAATTGACATTTGGCCTGTGGGGCTCGACAATGGGCAATTGAGAAAGCGACCCGGGGCGCCGCCCCGCAGTTGCTTCCCGCGCCGCCGCTGTGCTATAAGACCTGCTGAGGGGGATTGCGCCGCCGGGCGGCACGCGCCAACGAAGGTCGGCCCCCCGGCGGGGCTGGTGTCGGGACACGTCCCGGGGGTACTTCGATGCCGACTGTTACCTTTCGGGTGCTGGATGGAATCGACAAGGGCCGCGTCTTCCGCGACCTGCCCACGCCGGTGACCATCGGCCGCGAGGAGGGCAACCTCCTGCGCCTCAACGACGAGCGCGTCAGCCGTTACCACGCCAAGGTGCAGTTCGACAGCGGCGAGATCATCCTCACCGACCTGGAGAGCACCAACGGCACCCGGGTCAACAACACCGTCGTGCAGATCCGCCGCCTCAAGCCCGGCGACCGCCTCAGTATCGGCCGCTCGCAGCTGCTGTTCGGCTCCGACGAGGAAATCCGCACCCGCCAGGCCCAGCTCAACTCCCTGACGACGCCCGGTGCCGAAGGGTCATCCCTGCCGGCAACCGTTCACGCCAGCGCCCTCGCCGCCCAGTTCGACCACGACGCCGAGTTCGAGTTGGCCACGCACGAGAAGCTGACCCAGACCGACGGCACCCTGTTCCTCGGCGCCAAGCCGCTGCCGCCTTTGCCGCAGAAGATGAGCCCCGCCCAGGCCGCCCGCCTGGCCGAGTTGCTCGATTTCCTGCACCGCCACCTGACCGCCGCCACCGACAACATCCGCGCCAACGACGAAGGCACGCAAGTCACCCTCAACTACCCCGATTGGCAGCGCGTCGTCACCGTGCAGATGCTCCTCGCCCGCTACGTCCGGGCCATCTCGGAGCCGGAAGTGCTGGACGAGTAGGCCGATTTAACCACAAAGATCACAAAGGACACGAAGAGAACGGCCGGACGGCGTGCCGATCTTCCCAACTCGGGATGATCGATCGTCGCCTTTGGTGTATTCTGGTCTGGTGTTCCTTTGTGCCCTTTGTGTCCTTTGTGGTGAAGACTCGTCATGGCAGACCGGCCGTTCGTTCACCTGCACTGCCACACGCACTACAGCCTCCTCGACGGCGCCAGCCGCATCCCGGAGCTGGTCGCCCACGTCAAGGGGCTCGGCATGAACGCCGTGGCCATCACCGACCACGGCAACCTGTACGGCGCCATCGAGTTCTACAGCGAGTGCAAGGGGGCGGGGCTCAACCCGATCATCGGCTACGAGGCCTACGTCGCCCCTGCCAGGCGCGGCGACCGCGAGCCGCGCAACCGCAACAAGGACGACGGCGACGACGCCATCTACCATCACCTGACGCTGCTCGCCAAGAATGCCACGGGGTTCAAGAACCTCATCAAGATGTCTTCGCTGGCCTTCCTCGAGGGCTACCATTACAAGCCGCGCATCGACAAGGAGTTGCTGGAGGCGTATCACGAAGGAATTATTTGCCTGAGCGGCTGCGCCGCCGGCGAGTTCAGCGACCATATCCTCAAGGACCGAATGGACGAGGCCCGGCAGCTGGCCGAGTGGTTCGCCCGCCTGTTCGGCAAGGACTTCTACGTCGAGATCCAGAACAACGGTCTGCCGATCCAGAAGTTGTGCGAGGAGGGGGCGAAGGACGTTGCCCGGAAGCTCGGCCTACCGCTGGTCGCCACCAGTGACGCCCATTACATCAAGCAGCCCGACAGCATCTCGCACGACGTGCTACTATGCATCAACACCGGGCGGCTGCGCTCCAACCCCAAGCGCTTCAAATTCGAGGGCGACCAGTTCCACGTGCGCGGCCCGGAAGAGATGTACCGCCTCTTCCCCGATCAGGAAGACGCGGTCCGCCGCAGCCAGGAGATCGCCGACTCGATCCACATCGAGTTGAACTTCAAGACGCGGCACTTCCCGGTCTTCACGCCGCCCCCCGGCAAGACTCCCGAACAGCACCTGCGCGAGTTGTGTGAGGAGGGCCTGCTGGAGCGCTACCGCGGCAACCTGCCGCCGGCGGCGCGCGACCGGCTGGCGCACGAGTTGGGCATCATCTGCCGCATGGGCTTCGCGAGCTACTTCCTCATCGTCTGGGACTTCGTGCGCTTCGCCCGGGAGAACGGCATCCCGGCCGGCGCCCGCGGCTCGGCCTGCGGTGCCCTGGTCAGCTACGTCCTGAAGCTCAGTCACGTCGATCCACTGGAGTACGACCTGCTCTTCGAGCGCTTCCTCGACCCCAACCGGGCCGAGGCGCCGGACATCGACATCGACTTCTGCCAGGACCGCCGCGAAGAGGTCATTGCCTACGTCAAGCAGAAGTACGGCGAGGAGAGCGTGGCGCAGATCGCCACCTTCGGCACGCTGGGTGCCAAGGCGGCGCTGAAGGACGTCGGCCGCGTCCTCGACGTGCCGCTGGCGCGCGTCAATCAGCTCACCAACTGGGTGCCGAAAGGGCTCGGCGTCACCATCGACGACGCGCTGAAGCAGAGCGCCGAGTTCAAGGGGGCGTACGACACCGACCCGCTGGTGCGCGAGTTGGTGGACATCGCGAAGACGCTGGAAGGGACGAACCGCCAGGCGGGCATCCACGCCGCCGGCGTGGTGATCGCCAACGGACCCATTACCGATTACGTGCCGGTCCACCGGGCGGTGCGCAAGAGCGAGGAGGGCGGCCGCGGCGGCGAGCCGGCCATCGCGACGCAGTGGGTCATGGGCGATCTGGAAAAGGTCGGCCTGCTCAAAATGGACTTCCTCGGCCTGCGCACCCTGACCCTGCTGAACACCTGCGCCAAGCTAATCGAGCAGACGCGCGGGATCAAGGTGGACCTTTACAACCTGCCGCCCGACGACCCTGAGACGTACGCCCTGCTGCAGAAGGGCGACGCCAAGGGGGTGTTTCAGCTGGAATCGGAAGGCATCCGCTCGCTCTTGATGCAGATGAAGCCGGACAACATCCGCGACCTCATCGCCATCGTGGCCCTGTACCGCCCCGGCCCGCTCCAGGGCGGCATGGTCGATTCCTACGTCAACTGCAAGCACGGCCGCGAGCGGCCCGTCTACCAGCACCCGGTGATGGAGGAAGTTCTTTCTAAGACCTACGGAGTCATGGTCTATCAAGAGCAGATCATGCGCATCCTTAACCAGCTCGGGGGGATCGAGCTGTCCAGCGCCTACGCCTGCATCAAGGCGATCAGCAAGAAAAAACAGGAGACCATCGACCACCGTTACGCGGAGTTCGTCAAGGGGGCGCAGGACCGCGGGCTGGCGAAAGCGACTGTCGATGATATTTGGAATAAGATCATCGTCTTTGCGGGTTATGGTTTCAACGCCTCGCATTCCGCGGCCTACGCCCAGCTCGGCTACCAGACCGCCTACCTGAAGGCCCACTTCACCGCCGAGTTCATGGCGGCGCTACTGTCCAGCGAGATCGACGACGGCAACAAGCGCGACGTGAAGGTCGAGCACATCGCCGACGCGCGCAACCTGGGCACCCCGGTGTTGCCGCCCGACGTCGATGCCAGCGGCCCGGAGTTCACCGTCGTTGGCAACAACATCCTCGTCGGCCTGACCGCGATCAAGGGACTCGGCCGCGGCGCCGCCGACGAGATCGTCCGCGCCCGCAAGGCGGGCGGGCCGTTCCGGGACCTCTTCGACTTCTGCGAGCGCGTGGACGGTCGGCTGGTCGCGAAGACGGCGCTGGAGAACCTCATCAAGGCCGGCGCCTTCGACCGCTTCGGCCGGCGGGCGCAGCTGCTGCACGTCCTGCCGCGCGCCGTCCAGGCGGCCGGCGAGGCGTTGCGCGACCGCAAGGCGGGGCAGCTAAGCCTGTTCGGCCCCATTGGGGAGGACGGTCCCGCCGCCAGCGCCCCGGACGTGTCGCTGCCCGACCTTCCGGAATGGCCCGAGACCGAAAAACTCAAGTACGAGAAGGAGGCGCTGGACTTCTACATCTCCAGCCACCCGCTGGCGCAGTACGAGGGCCTATTGCGACGTTTCTCGATGCGCTGCGTCGCCGACCTGGCCACCCTGGCGCCCGGCCAGGAGGTCGTCGTCGGCGGCATGCTGTCGCAGGTGCGCTTCAAGAACACCGAGAAGGCGCGCAACGGCCACAGCAAATTCGTCCGCTGCTACCTCGAGGACATGACCGGGTCCATCGAGTGTCTCATGTGGCCCGACGACCTTGCCCGCCACAAGGAGGAGCCGCGCGACGACCAGGTCTGCTTCGTCCGCGGCGCCATCGACCCCCGCCGCCAGAACGGCAAGCCGATGCTGCTACTGACGCGCTTCCTCAGTGTCGAGCAGGCGCAGCGCGAACTGACGCGCCTGATGCTCATCACACTGCGGCTCAACGAGCACGGCCCGGATCACATCGACGCCATCGGCCGGACGCTGAAGCGCGCCCAGGGATCGTGTACCGTGTACCTCGACGTGCGCGACTCGGGCGGGCGCTGGGCACGGTTGAAGCTGTCCGACGAGTTCGCCATCGACCCGCGGACCGTGGCGACGGCGGAGTTGGAGGAACTGCTCGGGCCGGGGAGCGTGAAGTTCTCCGGGCCGGTGAGTGGTAAGTAGGCCGCTTGCGGCTTCGCACGGCCTGCGAAGCCGCAAGCGGCCACGCTAATCCATCCCGAAGAACGCCGCCAGCCCAAGGACGACGATCATCCCCATCGAGCGCACCGCTTCTCTCGGGTTGACCTTCGACGTCCCCGCCCGGCGGTTCTCGAAGATGATGGGCGTCTCGCCGATCTTGCAGCCCGCCTTGCGGCAGCGGTACAGCACCTCCTGCTGAAACGAGTAGCCGCGCGACCTCACCTTCTCCAGCTGCGCTTTGCGCAGCTTGGTGACGCGGTAGCAGCGGTAGGCCCCGCTGGTGTCGCGCGCCGGGATGCGCATGAGCATCCGCACCACCAGGCCAACGCCGCGGCTCATCACCCGCCGCGACAGCGGCCAGTTCTCCGTGCCGCCGCCCTTGACGTAGCGCGAGCCGATCATCACGTCGTAGCGCTTCATGCCGCCCACCACGGCCGGCAGGTAGCGCGGGTGGTGGCTGAAGTCGGCGTCCATGTTGACGAGGTAATCGTAGTTCTCGTCCACGGCGTAGCGCATGGCCGCCAGCACGGCGGTGCCGAGGCCGAGTTTGCCGGCGCGGTGCATGACGCGGACGTGCGGGTCATCGACGGCGAGGCGGTCGGCCAGGTCGCCGGTGCCGTCCGGGGAGTTGTCGTCGATCACCAGCACGTCGGCGGAGGGGACGGCCTGCCGAATTTCCCGCACCAGCGGCGTCAGGTTGTCGCGCTCGTTGTACGTCGCCAGGGAAACGAGAATGCGGGGCTCAGGGGCGGTCGGCGGCACAGGGGGAGCCTCTTCGCTGATTGATGCTTGCATTCGGACGGGGCGCGCTCCTATCTTACAGGAACCTCTGTCGATTCCCAGACAGGCGGCTCGTCCCCCGGACTCGAGAGCGCAGTACAACCATGGCCACCACCATCGCGATCTCCTGCCCCAAGTGCGAGAACCAGATCAAGGCGCCCGCCGAGTTGGCGGGCAAGAAAATCCGCTGCAAGGAGTGTCAGCACGTCTTCGTCGTCAAGTCGCCGCCGGCTGCCAAGCCGGCGGACAAGACCGACAAGACCGGCAAAGGCGACAAGGCCGGCAAGGGGGCCAAGGACAAGGAGGCCGACAAGGCCGGCAAGGGGGCCAAGGACAAGGAGACCGACAAGGCCAAGAAAGAGGCCAACGGGACAGGGGATGACGACGCCAACCCCTACGGCGTCACCGACCACGATTTCCTGCCGCGCTGTCCTTTCTGCGCCAAGGAGTTGCAGAGCGAGGACCAGGTCATCTGCCTCAATTGCGGCTACAACCGCCGCACGCGCGAGCGCCACCGGGCGAAAAAGACCTACGAGACCAGCGGCAACGAGCAGTTCCTCTGGCTGCTGCCGGGCATCCTGTGCGCCATCGGCGTGCTGATCATGCTCGGCTCGATCATCGTCTTCTGGACGTTGTTCCCCGGCTGGGAGTCCGACAACAAGGAGGCATGGTGGTCGTTCGCGGTCGGCTTGCCGGGGCGCATCTGGGGCAGCGTCATCTGCCTGTTCATCGGCTTCTTCCTGGGCCTGTTTGCCGTCAAGCGCCTCATCCTGAACCCGACGCGGCCGGAGGTCGAGAAGGTCAAGTAAGGCGCGCCGGCCGCTTGCGGCTTCAGCGCTTCAATTCCTCCGGTGACTCCACGCTGAAGTAAAACCCGTGCGGGCCGTCGCCGTTGTCGATCTTCAACAGAACCTTATTCTTCCCCTTCGTCAGTTTCACCTTGACGACGTCCTGCTCCGGAGCAGCGGCTCGGGTCGCGTTCGACGTGTGGACGAGCTGGTCGTTGACCCACAGCTTGCAGCCGTCGTCGCTGCCGAGCAGGATGGTCGCCTCCTGGTCGGCTGGCGACTCGATCTGCCGGTACAGGTACGACACCGACTGCGGGCTGGCGGCGCCGTGGAACGCTTGTAGGTCGAAGTAGTTGCCGGCGCCGGCCTTGACCGTGCGCCACGATACCTTGCCCGTCTTGCCGTCGTAGGTCGCTTTGAGGTCGATCTCCTTCTCCGGCGGGAACGCCTTCTCCAAGCCGGCGCGGTCGGGGCCGTTCTCGAAGGGGCCGGCGATCAGCCACGAGTCCAGCGTCATTGACGGAGTCTTCAGCGTCAGCAGGTACTCGACCACGTCCGTCAATTCGTCCTCGCTCAGGTAGACGACGATGTCGTTGGGCATCAGCGAGTTGGGGTTCTTCGTCCGCGAGTCGATGTCCTTGGTGTCGATGCGCGTGTCCTTGCCGTTGGCGTCGCGGAGCAGGATGTGGTCCGGCGCCTCCTCGACGATGAGGCCGGTGATGGTCAGGCCCTTCTTCGTCTCGACGTTCCAGTTGACGTACTGGTCGGCGATGGCCTTGTTCGGGTAGAGGATTGATTCGATGAGGTTCTCGCGGCTGGCCTTCTTGCCGATCATCGACAGGTCGGGGCCGATGCTGCCGCCGGTGCCGCGGATCGTGTGGCATTTGAGACACTGCGTCTCGCCCTTGACGCTGGCGGCCAGCAGCGCCTTGCCGCGGCCGGCGTCGCCCTTGCGCGTGGCCAGGACGGCGATGCTCGGCAGGTTCTTCGGGTTGATCTTGCCCGGCGGCGGGAAGGCGAGCATCGCCTTGTTGCGCAGGTCCGGGAACTGACTGTTGCGCAGCACGATGCCGGCGCTCTTCGTCAGGTCGTCGGGCAGCTGCTTCTTGTCGTGGAGTTCGAGCAGCCATTGCGTGCCGTTGCGCGACCCGGCCAGCGCCGACACCGCCGCCTCGCGCAGGACCAGGGCGTTCTTCTCCTTGTCGAGGACCAGGGCGTGCAGGGTGTCGCTCGCCGGCTGGACGGCGGTGTTGTTCTTACCGCGCTCGTCGAGTTGCTGGCCGAGCGCCTGTACGATCGCGACGCCGAGGGTGTCTGCCTTGGCCTGCGGTAACATGCCGGTCAGGATGCGGATGGCGTCGGCCGACGGCAGGGCGCCGAGCGCCTTGACTGCGGCCGCCTTCACCGCGTCGGGGGCACCCTTCATCGACACCAGCTCCCCGATTTTCGGGACGAAATCGACGCGCTCGGCGGCGGCGACGAGGGCCAGGCCGGTCGGCGCCGTCTCGGACCTTGCGAGGAGTTTGTCGATGCTGGTGCTCAATTCCTTGCTGGGGCGAAGGCCGTTCCACTTGCCCGGCAGGAATAGCTTCAGGTTGTCGATGACCTTGTCGCGCACCTCGGCCGGCACGTCGGATTGCAGGACGTCGAGCATGGCCTTGCCCGCGGAGGTATCTTCGGACGCGGCGAGGATGTCGATGATGCGGCCGCGCGACGACGCTGACAACTTCGGATCGGTCAACTTCTTGCCGAGCGTCGGCATCATCGACGGCGGACGCAGTTCCCAGACGAGATCGGCGACCTTGTCGTTCCACTCGGGGAATTCCTTGTCGAAGTCCTTCAGGATGATGTCGCGCCGCGCCTTGTCCCAGTGACCGACGGCGATGCCGATGGCTTCGAGGTAGAAGCGGTCCTGGCCGTCGTATTTCTTGGCGAGCTCCACGATGTAAGGCTTTGCCTTTGCCGGTTCAGCGTCGCGGAGTGAGAGCAGGATCTCTCGCTGCATCGCTGACGAGTAATTCTCCGCGCACCACTGAGGTGTTATCAGGCGTGAATCGGCGACTGTCTGGCCAGAAAAGTCCTTCGAAACGCGGAATGGTACCACTTCGAGATTCACGTCATCTTTTGCCGCGCTACCCGTGCTCCCTTCTTTGTCTTCCCAGTTCTTGTCCTTACGGCGGGCCAAGCGTCCTATCTGCCAGAAAGCTCGAGCAACTGCGAACCCCCGAGTATCCGTGGTGAGGAGGGGTTTGAGACAATCGAACACTTCTTGGGCCTTCATTCCGTCCAGCCGGGCCATCGCCATGTAGCGCACCGATAGCGCGGGCGAGGCCAACGCAGTTCTGACTCCCTCCGGCGAATCCAGCTTTACTTCCGGCACCTTATACCCCTTGTGCCCCTTCGGCGTCACGCGGTAGATTCGGCCGCGCGTCCAGTCGCCCATGCCGTGCCCACCGACGCCCGGGTCGTACCAGTCGGCGACGAACACGCTGCCGTCCGGCGCCACGCACACGTCGCTCGGTCGGAACCAGCTGTCCTTGTCGTTGGTCACCATGTCCTCGCGCTCCACGTCGTAGCCGGCCCCCTTCGGCGTCAGGTGGTAGCATCGCAGGTGGCGCGGGCCGGCGTCGGTGTGCAGCAGCTGGCCCTGGTACTTCCTCGGCAAGAGCGTCCCCTCGTAGACGCACATGCCGGTCGGACTGCCGAAGTAGGTCCGCAAGATCTTCGGCACCACGCCGGGAATCTCCTCGTTCCAGTGGCTGACCTTCTTCGGCTTCATGTGGTAGCCGTAGTTGCCGCCGGGCATGACGTAGCAGATGCGCGTCTGCTGCAAACCGTCGTCGTCGTTGTCACTGACGAAGACGGTGCCGAAGCTATCGACGCATGGCTCGTACTCGTTGCGGAAGTTGTGGGCGATCAATTCGAGGTTCTTGCCGTCGAGGTCGCAGCGCCAGATGGTGCCGGCCTGGCAGTCGCTGTCGTTGCTCTCCCACTTGCGGCCCTTGCCGTCGGACGACTGCAGGCCGTGAACGCCGGTGTCGCCGACGCTGAAATAGAGCTTCATGTCAGGGCCGATGAGGATGCCGTGAACGCCGTGGTCGTGGTCGAAGCCACCGAAGCCGCTGAGGAACTTCTTCGGCGGCCCGTCGGCCTTACCCTCGCCCTTGCTGTCGGTGAAGACGAGGATGTCCGGCGACTGGCAGACGAAGACCTTGTAACCGGGGCCGGTCGGGTCCTTGGCGACGGCGATGCCGAGCGGGCCGTACAGCTCGGGGCCCTGGTAGAAGACGGTGGACGTGTCGGCCTTGCCGTCGCCGTCGGTGTCCTCGAGGATCACGATGCGGTCGCCCTCGGGGCGGTTGAGCGGCTTCTTGTGCATCTTGTTGCGATAGTTGACCGCCTCGCAGACCCAGACGCGCCCCTTGTGGTCGATGTCCATGCTCGTCGGGTTGATGAGCATTGGCTCGGCGGCGAACAGTTCGAGCTGCAGGCCGTCCACGACCTTGAAGGTGGGCAGCACCTTGTCCGGCGCGACCTGGGCGGAAGCAGCGGACGGGACGGCGAAGAGCAGGGCGACGAGGAAAAGCAGCGACCGCGTTCTCATGGCTGCGGCAGGCTCCGTGAGGGTGGGACGGTGGGGCGGGTGGGTACAATGAGACTTGAGTATAGGGGGCGGACAGGCGCTTCACCAGTGATTTCCGCCCGCGAGACAGCGAGGGCCGTCTGATGGGACTGTTAGCGCAGTTGATGGCGTTTCGTCGGCCGCGGCCCGCCGGGGTGGACATCACCAGCCCGGCGTTCAAGGCCGACCCGTATCCTTTTTACGCCCGCCTTCGGGAGGAGTCCCCCGTCTCGCCCGTGACCCTGCCGAACGGGCTGACAGCCTGGCTGGTGACGCGCTACGACGACGTGGCGGCAGTTCTGCGCGACGAGCGCTTCGCCAAGCATCCGGCGAACGCCCTCACCCCGGAGCAAATCGCCCGGATGCCGCGGATCCCGCGCGCCTTCCAGCCGCTCGACCGCAACATGCTCTCCGCCGACGGCCCGGACCACAACCGCTTGCGCGACCTGGTCCAGCGGGCGTTCACCCCCGGGCTGGTCGAGGGAATGCGGCGTCGGGTGCAGCAGATCGCCGACCACTACCTGGACGCCCTGGCCGGGCGGCCCCGCTTCGACTTGATCCGCGACTACGCGCTGCCCATCCCGACCACGGTCATCGCCGAAATGCTCGGCGTCCCGGTCGAGGACCGGCACCGCTTTCACCGCTGGTCGCGGTCCATCCTGCTCTCCTCGTCTTCCCGGTGGGGGCTGTGGAAGACCCTGCCGGCCCTGTGGTCGTTCCTCCGCTACATCCGCCGGCTGATCGATGCCCGCCGTGCCGCCCTCCGCGACGACCTGGTGAGCGCGCTGATCCGGGCCGAGGAGGCGGGAGACCGGCTGAGCGGGGAGGAGCTTATGGCGATGATTTTCCTCCTCTTGGTAGCTGGGCATGAAACGACCGTTAACCTGATCGGCAACGGGGTGTTGGCCCTGCTGGAGCACCCGGAGCAACTGAGCCGGCTGCGGGCCGACCCGGGGCTGATCCGGCCGGCGGTGGAGGAGTTGCTGCGCTTCGCCAGCCCGGTGGAGACGACCTCGCGGCGGTTCGCCCGCGAAGACGTGACGGTGGCCGGTGTGACGATCCCGCGAGGCGCGCTGATGTTCGCGGTGATCGCGTCAGCCAACCGCGACCGCCGACAATTCCCCGACCCGGACCGGCTGGACCTGTCGCGCGAGCCGAACCGGCATCTGGCGTTCGGGCTGGGGCCGCACTACTGCATCGGCGCTCCGCTCGCTCGCCTGGAGGGGCAGATCGCCGTCCAGACCTTGCTTCGCCGCGCCCCGGGGCTGCGGCTGGACGTTCCGCCGCAGCGGCTGCGCTGGCGTGGTGGGGTGATCGTGCGCGGGCTGGAGGCGCTGCCGGTCGCCGTGGACGCCTGGGCCTGACTCCCCGGTCGGGTGTCGTTGAGACAATTCGTCTCTGCGACTCCCGACCCCTTGGTTTTCCTGCCTGCCGCGATTCTGCTTGAGTCTCGGCGGGACGCCGGGTACAAGGAGTCAGCGCCCGCACCGGGGACCGGCCCCGATTTCTGGGGCGCCGCTGAGGGACATCCCTATGAAGCGGTCGTGGCAACGGCAGATGGTGCGGCGCTTCCCCGAGAACGGGATCAAGCTGCTGCTGGAGAATCGCCGCAACGTCCGCGATCTCTTCCTCCTGACGGAGGAAGAGATCGTCTCGCTGATCGACTTTCTCCACCTCAAGTTCGTTCGTGGCACGTTCGTCGGCAGGGACTATCGCCAGGTCGAGTCGGACCTCGTCCTGACCGCTCCCTATCGCCCCGAAGGCGTCCCGCGGCGGTTGTGGCTGTACCTGCTCCTCGAGCACCAGTCGGAACCCGACGCGCTGATGCCCCTGCGGCTGCTCGAATACGTGGTCCAGATCTTCAAGATGCAGCAGCGCGAGTGGCTGAAGCAGCACAGGTCGGTCGCCGGGCTGCGCTTCCAGCCGGTGCTGCCGCTGGTCCTCTACACCGGCACGGAGCGCTGGGAGTCCCTCGGGGACCTGGTCGATCTGATTGAGCTGGGCGAGCGGTTCCGCAAGATCACCCCAACGATGAAGCCGCTCTTTGTGAACCTGCCGGCGCTGCCGCCGGAACGGTTGGAGTCCCAGGGTGGTTCCTTCGGGCAGGTGCTGCGGGCGGTGCGCGGGCGCAAGTTGCCGGTGGCGGAGTTCGGCGGGCTGCTGGAGCAGGTGACGGCGAAACTGGAAGATATGCCGGCCGCGGAGCGGATGCGCCGGCAGGAACTGCTGTCGTACCTGCATGCGCTGGTGTATCATGAGCGGGAGACGGCCGAGCAACCCGCCTTGCTCGAGCGCATCGAGGCGGCGGCCGGGACCGACCAATTCCGAAGGGAGCTGATGGCCATGGGACAGACGGGTTCTGAGTTTCATAGGGCGGAAGGAAGGAAGGAAGGGGAAAAGAGGGGGGAGATCCGGGCGCGCCGGGAAGCACTGTTGGAGTTTCTCCAGGGGCGCTTCGGGGAAGTACCGGCTCCGGTGAATGCAAAGGTAAAGGGCACACGGGATATCGAGCAGCTCAAAACCTGGTCGCAGCGTGCCGCAACGGCCGAAACCCTCGCGGACGTCGGGATTGACGGATAACCTCGAGGTAGAGGAAGCAGCCGAGATCGCAACCGACCCCCGCCGTCGCCCCGATCCGTCGCAACCCCCGCCGGAGGAGGTTCCGTATGAGTTGGCGTCTGCCGCGCGTGCTGGTCCTGGCCGTGGCCGTCACCTTCCCCGGCGTCCTGGGAACGGCGCGGGCCGAGGAGCCCGACAAGCGCTTTCCCCTCTTCGCGTACCTCACCGGCAAGCCGGCGCCCGCCCTGGTCACCTACACGCCGTCGCAGCTCGACCCGCGCCAGGAGACGAACCAGCGCCGGCTGGCGACCGGCTCGATCCGGGCCGACCTGGAGGCGCTGCGGCCGGCCTTCGACGGCCTGATCCTGTACGGCTATCACGAAGCCTGCACGCCGCGCATCCTCGCGGTGGCCCGGGAGCTGAAGTTCCGCGGCGTCCTCCTGGCCGTCTGGGACCCGAAGTCGGCGGCCGAGGCGGACGGCGTCGCCGACCTGGTGCGGCAGTTCGGCGACGACTTCGTCTTCGGCGTCCTGGTCGGCAACGAGGGCATTCACTTCCGCCGCTACGAGGCCGACGACGTGAAGTTCGCCGCCGCCCGGCTGCGCTCGAAGCTGCCCCGGACGGTGCCCCTGGGGACCAGCGAGCCGCTCGCGGATTACGAGTCGGCGTTCGTCCGCGAGTTCGGCGACTTCCTGGCGCCGAACATCCACCCGGTGTTCGACCGGCCCAACCTCGGCCCGGCCGAAGCCGCCGCCTGGGCCCGGGACGAGGCGGCCCGACTCACGGCGAAGGCGAAGAAACCGGTGATCCTGAAGGAGACCGGCTTCCCGCACGACGGCAAGGACATTTACACCCCGGAAAGTCAGAAGGTGTTCTGGGCGGCGTACCTCAAGCCGGGGGTGCTGGGCCGGCCGGCCGCGGAAGATTGGACCTTCCACGGCGTCGCTTTCGAGGCCTTCGATCTGCCGTGGAAGAGTGAGGAGTCGAAACTGCCGATCGAGAAGTCGTGGGGCCTGCTGTCGCCGAAGCGCGAGGCATACCCCGCGTTGGCGGTGTGGCGGGCCGTGGGCGCGGGCAAGGAGAAGAAATAAGACCGTCATCGAGCGCTCAATCGATTAGCCCCTTCCCCCGACAAGCCCGACGCGCCAGCGAGGGGATAGCGACCTCGAAGAGGGAGAACCGCCGCCCTTCCGGGGCCCGCAGACCGCCGGACCGAGGAGTTGTTCGCATGACTGCCGACTCACCTGATGACCGCGCCGCCGGATCCCGTCCCTTCTCGCGCCGCGAATTCCTGTGGCAGGCCGGCGGCGGCCTCGGCGGCATCGCCCTGGCGGCGCTGCTCGCGGAGGGGGCCGAAGCCGCCGGCCCGCTGCCGCACCACCGGCCGCGGGCCAAGCGCGTCGTGCAGCTGTTCATGGCCGGCGCCGCCAGCCACATCGACCTCTTCGACTACAAGCCCGCCCTGGTCAAGCACCACGGCGAGAAGTCCGACTTCGGCGAGCCCGTCGAGGCGTTCCAGGACGGCCTGGGCCCGTGGCTGCGGCCGCTGTGGGACTTCCAGCCGCACGGCCGCTGCGGCAAGATGCTCGGCGAGGTCGTGTCGGCCCTGGGCCCGTGCGTCGATGACATGGCCTTCGTCCACAACCTGGTCGGCAAGACCGGCGTCCACAGCCAGGCGACCTACCTGCAGGCGACCGGCTTCCAGTCGCCGGGCTTCCCCGGCATGGGCTGCTGGGTCAGCTACGGCCTGGGGAGCATGAACGAGAACCTGCCGACGTTCGTGGTCCTGCCCGACCACCGTGGCTTCGCCAGCAACGGCACCAAGAACTGGGACGCCGCCTTCCTCCCCGGCCAGCACCAGGGGACGATCATCTACCCCGGCCAGGAGCGGCCCATCGCCGACCTCTTCCCCGGGCGGGGGGCCGGCTACGTCAGCAAGGAGAGCGAGGCCGACGCCCACGACCTGCTGAGCCGCCTCGACCGCGCCCACGCGGCGGCCCGGCCCGGCGACGGCCGACTCGACGCCCGCATCCGCAGCTACGAGTTGGCCGCCCGGATGCAGCTGGCCGCCCCGGAAGCGCTCGACCTGTCGAAGGAGCCGGCGGACGTCCTGAAGCTGTACGGCCTCGACCACGGACAACAGACTTGGCCGAAGGAGATCAACGCCGCCGAGGAAACGGACTACTTCGGCCGTAAATGTCTGGCGGCGCGGCGCCTGCTGGAGCGCGGCGTGCGCTTCGTGCAGATCTGGTCGGGCAACGACAACGGCTTCCCGCGGCGTAACTGGGACTCGCACGAGGACGTCAAGCGCGACCACGGCCCGCTGGCGATCGGCATGGCGCGCGGGGCGGCGGCGCTCATCCGCGACCTGAAACAGCGCGGGTTGCTCGACGACACGATCATCTTGTGGACGACGGAGTTCGGCCGGATGCCCTCGTCGCAGGGCGGCAGGGGGCGCGACCACAACCCGTACTGCTTCACGAACTGGCTGTGCGGCGGCGGCGTCAAGGGTGGCGTCAGTTATGGTCCGAGCGACGAGTGGGGTTACAAGCCGCTCGACCGCGACAAGCCGACGCAGGTGTACGACGTCCACGCCACGGTGCTGCACCTGCTGGGCATCGACCACGAGAAGCTGACGGTCCGCCACAACGGCATCGACCGCCGCCTGACCGACGTCCACGGACACGTGATCCGCGAGATCATTGCCTAGTGCGATAAATCGGTGTCAGAGCACGATAAAGCGGTGTCAGAGCATTTTTGCTGGAAGGATGCTCTGACACCGCTTTGCTCTAACACCGATTTGCCCGAGGGCGGTTGGCGCGGCGGTTCCTCCGTCTTACCGATGTTTCCAGTTGTGGCGCGTGACGGTGCGCAGCCAAGCAGGGTCGAGGTAGGCGAAGTCGCCGGCGCCGCCGTCCCAGGTCAGCACGCCGACCGACCCCTCCTCAGCGCGGGAGCGTAGCTCCAGGTGGCTGAGGTGGTAGACGCGCGTGCCGCCGAAGTCCCCCTCGACCCGGCGGCCGGTGCCGTGGTAGTGGCCAAAGAAGGCGAACGCTGGCCGGGCGCAGTGGATGACCGCTCCGATCTCCTCGCTGCCGCTGTCGGCGAGGATGGCGTCGCGCGGCGACTCGTGCGCCAGCAGCACGTCAAAGTTGGCGCAGCTCAGCGCCGCCGTGCCGCGGTGGCTGATCCGGCCGCGCGGCGGGATCCGCTTGCGGGCACGCGGGGCGCGGTCGTCGATGCCCCACAGCGCGCCGACGCGCAGCCCGCCCGGCAGCTCGGCGACGTGGCCGTCGCGGACGCAGCGCAGCTTGCCGTAGGCATCGACCACGAAGCTGTCCTCCCCACGGCCGGCGCCCCGCTCCCACTCCTTCAACAATTCGTAATCTTCGTGATTGCCGGCGGTGAACCACAGCGCCCCGGGGCAAGGCGCGCCGGCGAAGACGGCGTCCGCCTCCTTGCTGGGCTGTGCGACGAGCCGCACGCCGCCTTCGAGCGCGTCCTTCTCCCCGTGGCGCTTCGTGGCCTGGTCGAAGCGGCTCGGGTCGGGGAAGTAGCCGAGGTCGCCAACCTGCAACAGGCCGGCCAGGGCGACAGCGTGCTCGCGCGACCACGCCTGCGCCAGCTTGAACGCGGGCAGGACGCGGCCGTGCAGGTCGCCGAAGACGAGATACGTTGAGGGGCGCATGGCAGGACTCCTCGAGTGTGTCATCGAACTCAAGGAGTCGGGAGACGACGGGAAGGTTCGGAGCCCACTTTCTCCCCTAGTCCCCTTGTGGGAGAGGGATCAGGGTTGAGAAGTCCGTTTCTTTGCGACTCGTTTCATCCGATCTTTCGCGGTCGAACACGACGACAGACGAGGCGACCACCAGGTCCCGGCAGTAACGAGTGTCGATCTTCCGCGTGTCCGTCGAGTGCTTCTTCCACTCCTCGGGGACCGTCCGGCCCGACCTCCTGCGGGGCCAGCGCCGCACGACTCGGCAGGCCGCTGCACGAGGTCTGTTGCCTTCTGCGCAGCGCACCCCTTGCACGGGCATCGCGCCCGCTATAATGATCGTTTGTTACCACCAGCCGGTGCGCCGGCGGACAGGAAGGGGACCGATGGCAGTCAAGCGCTTCATCATGAACGCCGGCCGGACCAGCAAGCAGGGCCAGCAGATCAACGTCGGCAAGGACCACGCCGAATACCAGGCCATCGTGAACACCCTGATCATGCACCCCGAGGACATGAAAGCGCTCGGCGTCGTCGCCGGGGCGACGCTGCGGGTTCGCACCGAGTTCGGCGAAACCACCTTCCAGTGCAAGGAAGGCAAGGTTCCGCTCGGCATGCTGTTCGTCCCGTACGGCCCGCCGACCTGTCGCCTCATGGGCGGCAGCACCGACGGCACGGGGATGCCCACGTCCAAGGGCTGGGAGGTCGAGGTCGAGCCGGTCGAGCCGGGGGCCACCCCCTGAGCCGGCGGGACCAGGCGCGGGGGCAACACGGGTTTTTCGGGCGGGGGAAGGTATGGACTTCCTTATCGCGCTCTTCCTCTGGCGCCTCTACCAGGCAACAGAGCTTTTTCGCAAGGGAGAAGGTATGGACGCGGAAAGGTCGTGCGGCGCTGTCGGGGAGCCCGAGGGAGTTTCGACTCCTCCGTCCCCCGCGGAAGCGGTGGCGGAGCAGCCGCGGGCGTGGGAGATGATCGAGCACGGCCGGTACATGCCGCGCCGCATCCGCGGCAGCTGTCACGGCCGGGAACTCGGCTGAACGTTCGTCATCCCGTCCGGTTCGGACGGCCAGATAAGCCGGTAAAGGGAGCGGTGATGGAACTGACTGTTGTAAAGAACGCGACGTGTACCTTCTGCGGTTGCGTCTGCGACGACATCGAGCTGCACGCCGACGGCGTGCGCATCGTCGAGACCAAGCGGGCGTGCATCCTGGGGGAGTCCTGGTTCAAGAACCACACCGCGGAGCACCTCTACCCCGACGCGCTCATCGACGGCAAGCCGGCCACGGTGGACGAGGCGGTCGAGGCGGCGGCGAGCTTCCTCTACGACGCCCACATGCCGCTGGTCTACGGCCTGAGCAACGTGACCTGCGAGACGCAACGGGAGGCGGTGGCCCTCGCCGAGATGGTCGGCGGGGTGATCGACA
>DATFNV010000268.1:0-17000 GCA_035266225.1 Gemmataceae bacterium | reverse complement strand
TATGGCAAGCGGCCGGTGCGCTGGATCGACGCGGTGCGCAAGCGCTACATGCGCGAGCTGAACGCCGAACAGAAGGCCCGCATCGTGGCGCGCGTGGGTGCCCGGTCGATCCACCTGAAGAAAGAGAACGATTGAGGGATCGGCCGGCGGTCTGACCAGAATCCGCGTGCCTCCGCCTGGCGAGTCTCGTACGATCAAGGCATCGCCATCGCAGGGGAGGTAACCATGAGCCGCAACTCCCTGGTCGCGCTGCCACAGCTCCTCGCCGCCCTGACCCTCGGGGCCGCGGTCCTGGCCGGGGACGGCGAGGGCGCGCCGTTGGAAGCGCCGAAGCCGGCCCGTCACGTCGTCGTCACCCTCGGCGACTCGATCACCAAAGGCACGCGCCCCGGGGTGAAGGCGGAGGAGACGTTTTCGTCACTCCTCGCCGCCCGCCTGAAGGAGAGCGGCTTCGAGGTGGAGGTCGTCAACCTCGGCGTCGGCGGCGAGCGCACCGACGGGGCGCTCGCCCGGCTCGACAAGGAGGTGCTGGCGCGGAAGCCGATGGTCGTCACCGTGATGTACGGCACCAACGACAGCTACGTGGATCGGGGGGAGAAGGACAGTCGGCTGTCGGCGGAGCAATACCGCGAGAACCTGGGCAAGATCGTGACCGCGTTGCGCCGGGGCGGGGCCGAACCGCTCCTGATGACCGAGCCGCGCTGGGCGGCCGGCGAGAAGGACGGCCTGGGCGAGGACCCGAATGTCCGCCTGGAGCGCTTCGTCGTGGTCTGCCGCGAGGTGGCCCGGGCCCAGGGGGTACGGCTGGTCGATCACTACGCCCACTGGAAGAAGGCCGAGGAGTCGGGCACGAAACTCCGCGACTGGACCACGGACGGTTGCCACCCCAACCCGCGCGGCCACCGCGAAGTCGCCGACCTCGCCCTGCCCGCCCTGCGCGAGGCGCTCGCCCCCGGCGAATTGGTCTTCTCCGTCAAGACCTGGAAAGGCGAGTACGGCTCCCGGGACGTACCCGGCGGCGTCGAAACGACCCCCGTCGAGGGGGCCATTTACGTGGTCCGGGGCGATGGGACCGGGCTGAAGAAAGTCATCGACCTCGGCAAGAACACCGACTTCCCCAGCTACAGCCC
Source organism: Gemmataceae bacterium (assembly GCA_035266225.1). Taxonomy (GTDB): domain Bacteria; phylum Planctomycetota; class Planctomycetia; order Gemmatales; family Gemmataceae; genus DATFNV01. The sequence continues at coordinate 15,870 of DATFNV010000268.1, read as the reverse complement.
GGACGGCCGTTGGCTCTATTTCCAGTCCAACGCCTCGGGGCGCTCGCACGTCTACCGCTGCACGCCCGAAGGGAAAGACGTCAAGGTCTTGACCGAAGGAGATCGCCTCGGCAAGTCGTGGAAGGAGGCGTTCGGCTACGCCCTCTCGCGCGACGGGCGGCGCCTGCTGTACACCGTCCACGACGGGACGACGGGGCGGGTCGCGCTGGCCGACGCCGACGGCGGCAACCCGCGCCTGCTCTTCCCGAAGCTGGGCTACACCTACATGGGCGCCCTCAGCCCGGCCGGCGACCGGGCCGTCGTCTCCGGCCCCGCCCGCGGCTACCGCCTGCTCGTCGCCGACCTCGCCGACGGCGAGCCGCGCGACCTGACCCCCGACCATCCCGACTCCTACGCGCCGCAGTTCACGCCCGACGGCAAGACGATCGTCTTCGTCCGCCGCGACGGCGACGTCTACCGCGTCGGGATCGACGGCAAGGACCTGCGGCGCCTGACGGAGGGGAACCGCTACGTCGAGTTCCGCTTGTCGGCGAAGGACGCCCACGGCTCGACCGACGGGCCGCAGGTCTCGCCGGACGGCAAGCGGGTCGCGTACATCGGGGTCCGGGATGGCATCCCGAACGTCTTCGTCATGAACCTCGACGGCAGCGAGCCGCGGGCGGTCACGGCCCGCAAGGCGCCTTGCGGCCGTGTGCGCTGGGGCCCCGACGGCAGGCACCTGGCCTTCGTGTCGTTCGAGGGGAAGTCCCCCCAGCTGTTCACGGTCGCGGCCGGCGGCGGCGAGCCGCGGCAAATCACGTGGCTCGACGGGGCGGTGTACTTCGTCAGCTGGAGAGCGCAGGAGTGAGCCGACCGGCAAGCAGGTGCCGCGCGACAACACCCTGGCGTTGTTCGCGGTGTAACTCCGGCGGCTGACCCTTGGTCGTTAGCCCGTTGGAGGGGTAGGCGTGGCCCATCGCCCAAAGTGCGAGCCCGACAACGAGCCCGACGCGATGCCTTCGTGGGTGTGGTCCCAGGAATGGCTGAACGTGCTGTTCTTGCACTGGCCGGTCCCGGTCGCCACCTTACGTTCGCACGTCCCTGCCCCGGTGGAGATCGCGACGTATCAGGGCGCCGCCTGGGTCAGCCTGGTCCTGTTTCGCTTGCGCGTCCGCCCGCGCTGGCTGCCGTTCCTGCCCGGGGTGTCCGAACTGGTGGAGGTGAACCTGCGTACTTATGTCCACTTCAGGGATAGGGCAGGGATCTGGTTCTTGAGCGTCCACGCGGACAACCGCTGGGCGATCCGGTTGGCGAGGCTGCTCACCCCGATGCCTTACCTGCGGGCGACCATGCGCTATCGGCGCGCGGGGGACCGGTTCCGATTCGAGGCCGAGCGCGCGTCGGCCCCCGGTTTGGGACTGGCGCTCACGTTCGTCCCGATCCCGGGGTGCGTGGCGGCAGCGGGGGGCACGCTGGACGCGTGGTTACTGGAGCGCTATCGTCTGTTCGTGCCAGGGCGGCGTCGCGCAGTGGCGCAAGCGGAGGTGGCGCATCCCCCGTGGGTCACGCAGGGGGTGGAGGTCTGCGTATCGGCCAATCGTCTCGGCAGTCCGTTCGGGCTCGACCTGGCCCGCCCCCCGGAGCGCGCGCACTACTCGGCCGGCGTTCGGGCGCGGTTCGGGGCGTTTCGGGGGCCGGAGGGGCTCGGGCCAGACGACCTGCGGCAGCCGACCGCGGCCGACCTGGCGGCCGAACCGGGTCGCTAGCGCGCAGGCGAGGGAGGTGTTGTACGACCCCTGCCGGCTTGCCCCGCACGGGTCGAACTACAGGATCAAGGAAAGGTGCGGTACACGACTCATGTCCCGCCACGTTGACAGCACAGAACAGCTGGTCGTCGAGTTATTCGTCCGCGACCTCCGGCGATCACTGGCCTTCTACCGTGTACTCGGGTTCGACCTCCTTCGAGGGGAGGAAGAGTTCGCCGTCCTGGCCTGGGAAGATCATCGCCTCTTCCTGGATCAACAGGAGGATTTGCCCGAGGCGCCGGCCACGCCGGTCATGAACGTGCGGGTGATGGTCCCGGACGTCGATCGTGTCTGGCATCGGGTCAACGAACTGGGGCTGCGGGTCGTCGCGCCGATCGCGGATCGCCCCTACGGATTACGAGACTTCACCATTGCCGACCCGGACGGCTTTGGTGTTCGCTTTGGGACCCGCCTGCGGGGGAACCCGGATAAGGGGACAGCGTGAATTGCCCAGGTGAATTCACGCTGTCCCCTTATCCGCCCCCCTGCTGTCTTCTCCAGTCGTGGGGGGCGCCGGCTTACGCCTTGCGGTTCTTGCGACGGAGGCGCCAGGCGGCAAGGGCAGCGCCACCGAGGCCGAACAGGGCCAGCGTGGTCGGCTCGGGGACGGGGGAGGGGGGGGGGCCTCGGCGAGGTCTTGCGGGGCGAAAGCCAGGCCGTCATTGCCGAAGGAGGTACCGTTCGGGTTGAAGCCCTGCAGGTTGGACGTGCCTGACTCTGCCGTGATCACGATGCCCGTGATGGGATCGACGAGAAGCCCCTTCGGATTCGCGTTGGGGATAGTTGGGTAGTTGGAATCTGGGAAGGCGATTTGCGTCAAGAAGGTGCCACCCGGACTAAACTCATCGAGGTACCCGCCCACGCCAACGCCGTTACCGGCACCATTCCCCCGGCTGTCGGCAACGAAGAGGTCGCCATTCGCGTCGAAACTGATCTGGCGGGGAACCTCAACGCCGGTGCCATTTAGACCCACGAGACTGGCAAATGTGGTGCCCGCCCCCCCGCCCAGACTGAACTTGAGCACTGCTTCTTTCGTCACGTCGCTCACGTAGAGGCTACCGTTGTGGACGGCGAGATCCGCCAGGGAGTCACCGCTGATCCCCGTGAACGTTATGCCCAACTGAGTCCCGGAGGCATTGTAGGCATTGAGACCGCTCCCAGTGAAACTGCTCACGAAGAGAGTGCTGCCAGACCACGCGACGCCGTACGCACCCCCCAACGTAATGGGGTTGGTGAACCCAGACACTGCGCCGGTGCTCGGGTTAACCAGGCTGACGTTCCCCGCCCCCAAGTCCGCGACAGTCAGTCCGCCTGGCCCGAAGGCGAGACCGCGAGCCTCTGTGAATGGTGTTCCAGGAGTCAGCTGGGATACAGCGCCACTGGGACTGACCGTGTACACGTCCGTATTACTGTCCACGTACAGGGTGCTGCTATTACCGACGGGTCCAGCCACAGCGGGCACCGCGGACAGCGCGACAATGGCCGCGAGTCCGAGAACCTTCGCAAACAATCTCACGGTGTTCCCCCCTTTATGGTTCGGAGCCTGGACGAACTGGATGAGCGGCAACTGCACCGATTAGTTGCCTCATCCGGGTGGTATCTCGGCGCAGGCTCAGCCCTCGTTCACACGAAATTCACTCTTCATGCAACACGCAATCCTCATGCCGCCATGAGAATTATCGCGCCCGTGGCAAGGGCGGCCACTGCGGCGGACCACGGAACATCTTGCGGATATGGCACTTGCGCTGGGACTCCACTTTTCCATCCGCAAAAAAAGTCAATCGTCGCAGGAATGATCGCGGCTGAGATTGGGGTGGCAGGCGCTAACGCTGGTTAGCGCTCTTAATCAACGAGAGGTCCAATCGTTAGCAGCCCGTTGAAAAAGTCCCGAGAAGCTGAACCTCATGCGGAGAAATCCGCCTCTCCAGCAGTCGAGCTTCGGCTGCTGGAGGGGTTTTTCAACGGGCTGTTAGCGCCGACATTTGCGTGCGAGATAGGGTTGACAATGCGCGAACAAGGCGCACACCGGTGGGCGTGCTCACGACGGGCAGCAGTCAGTTTCCCTTCAACGAGTTGAACACCAGCCCGCTCAGCAGCTTCGGATAGAAGTACGTCGATTTCGGCGGCATCTTCTCCAGGTTGCCCGCGACCTGCTCGACGTGTGCCATCGTCGCCGGCGGCACCAGCGCCGCCAGCTGGCACTGCTTCGCCGCGGTTGCCTCCGTCACCTCGCGCAGCAGGTGGACGTAGCGGCACTGCGGCGCCGCGTTCAGCCCCTTCGCCAGTAGCTGATTCAGCACGACGACGTGCAGGATGCTCACCGCCAGGCCGCGCCAGGCGGGGCCGTGGTCCGCGGCCAACTGCTCCATCACCTGCGGCGCCTGGAAGCGCGCAGTCTGCCACACGCCGTCCGCGACGGTGCCGAAGCCGAGCAGGTCCTGGCCGCCCTCCGCCTCCATTATCTCCCAGGCCGCCTGCGCCCCGTCGTTGCCCTTACCCGCGATCTCAACCTCGAAGTGCTGTCCCAGCAGGCCGCGCAGGCGGTCGGCGGTCAGGTCGGGCAGGCCGGAGACCAGGCGGTGCGTCGGCAGAATCACCAGGCCGGGGTCGCTCATGCTGACGAGCATCATCAGGATGAAGTTGGCCGCCGCCTCCTCGTCGCGCACCTCGCCGATGCCGCGCCGCTCCTCCAGGTAGTGCAGGCCCGTCTCGTAGCGGTGGTGGCCGTCGGCGATGAACACCGGCTTCGGCCCCATCAGTCCCGTCACCGTGCTGACGGCGTGCTGGTCGCTGACCGGCCACAGGCGGCTCACGACGCCGAGGTGGTCGGTCGCCTCCAGCGGCAGCGCCCGCCCGGCCACGTCGTCGAGCGCCTTCTGCACCGCCCCGGCCTCGTCCGGGAACAGCCCGAAGATCGGGCTCAGGTTCACGTGCGTCGCGTGAAACAGCTTCAACCGATCCGCCTTAGGGCCGGGCATCGTCTCCTCGTGCGCGTAGATGCGGCCCTTGCCGAACGGCTCCAGGCGGACGCGAGCCAGGAAGCCCTTGCGCGTGAAGCGCTTGCCTTCGACCTCGAAATCCTGGTGGTAGACGTACAGGCCGCGGGCCGAGTCCTGCGCCAGGACGCCCTCGCCCTGCCAGTCGCGCAGGCAGTGGGCGGCGCGGGTGTAGCGGTTGTCGGCGTCCGTGTCCTGCGGCGTCTCCTTGTTGAGGATCAGGCGGATGACGTTGTACGGGCTGCGGTCGTAGAGCAGATGCTGAAGGGCCGGGTCGATCACGTCGTAGGGAGGAGCGATCACGTCGCTGAGGGCGCCGACGCGGCCCAGGTCGTAGCGGATGGCGCGAAAGGCTCGGATGTCGGCCATGAGGCGGAGTCCTTCGGGGGTCGTCGGATTTCCTGACGGGGCGGCGGACGGTATCTTAGGGGAGGACGAAACGAACGCACAGCGCGAAGGCGGGGCGGCCGATGGACGAGGACTTACGCGGCATCTTATCGGAACGGTTGCGGGACGTGCGCGGGCGCGTCGCCGCGGCCTGCGCGCGCGCTGAGCGGTCGCCGGAAGGTGTGACGCTCGTAGCCGTAACAAAGACTGTGCCCGTCGAGGTGGCCAGGATCATGCCGCAGCTCGGCCTATGGGACCTCGGTGAGAATCGGCCGCAGGAATTGTGGCGCAAGGCGGCCGTCCTACCCGCGACGGTTCGTTGGCACCTGATCGGTCATCTGCAGCGTAACAAGGTCGAGCGAACGCTGTGGCAGGTAGACATGATTCACTCGGTGGACAGCGTGCGCTTGCTGGAGGCGGTGGAAGCAGAAGCCGTCCGCCAAGCCGTCCGCCTGGGCCGAGGGGTGAGCGTCCTGCTCGAGGTGAACGCCAGCCGCGAGCCGAGCAAGCACGGCTTCGCGCCCGAGGATGTGCCCGCACTGGTCCCCGAGATCAACAAGCTCCACAACGTCCGCGTGCGCGGCCTGATGACGATGGCCGCCTACGACGAGGATCCTGAGAAGAGCAGGCCGACGTTTGCCCAGGTGCGCCAGCTGCGCGATCGGCTGCGCGGCGAGGTCAGCCCAGCGCACCCGCTCGACCACCTGTCGATGGGGATGAGCAACGATTTCGAGGTCGGCATCGAAGAGGGGGCAACGCTGGTGCGGCTGGGCACGGTGCTGTTCGAGGGACTGGCGGGAGGAAACGCATGATCGCCATCACCGACCACGCCGAGGGGTGCGTTCTGCCGGTGCGGGCCCAGCCGGGGGCGCGCAAGACCGGCGTCCTCGGCGAGCAGGGCGGTGCGCTCAAGGTGGCCGTGACGGCGCCTCCCGAGGATGGCCGCGCGAACAAGGCGTTGACCGAGGCGCTGCGCGACCTGCTGAACCTGAAACGGTCGCAGGTGGAGTTGCTCAGCGGCGCGACGAGTCGCGAGAAGAAGTTCCTGATCCGCGGCCTGACAAGGGCCGAATTGGAAAGTCGGCTCGCGCAATTGCGCGGCGGCTGACGCGACCTCCGCCGCTGGGTCAGAAAAAGCGCGGCGATTCTATAGAATTCCCTTGCCTCGCTTCCGCCGCCCCCTACAATGAACTTTAACCTACCTTCCCCCAGTCGGTGCGTCCGTTTTCGTGACCCCGGCTCGCACCCGCCCGCCCACGACCCTGCCGGAGTGATCGCGTGTCCGCCTCCCGGAATCCCGAGCCGTTGAAGTGCGACCACGGACTGCGCCGGCAGGCCATCGTGCAGTCGCTGATCGGCGACGTGTTCCAGGGACGGCTCCGCACCGGCGCCCACCTTGTCACGCAGGAGTTGGCGCAGCGCTTCGGCGTCAGTCACACGCCGGTCCGCGAGGCCCTCATCGCGCTGGCCGGCATCGGCCTGATCGACCTGTTGCCCAACCGCGGCGCCGTCGTCCGCCGCGTCACGGCGATCGAGGTGCGCGAGGTCTGCCAGGTCCGCCGGGCGCTGGAGTGCGAGGCCACGCGCTCCGCCTGCGGCCGCGCCGAGCCTACCCGGCTGAGCGACCTGGCCGGCGAGTTGCGGCGGATGGTGGCCGTGGAGGGGCTCTCCGCAGGCGCCTTCATCACCTGGGCCCGGGCGGTGGATAGCAGCCTGCACGACCTGATCGCGGACTCGTGCGGTAACGCCTTCCTCTCGAAGGAACTCGGCCGGCTCAAGCTGCTGTTCCGCGCCTTCCGCGACATGGCCTGGGCCCACGACGAGGCCCGCAACGACTACCACCGCCTCGCCGAGGAGGCCCACGAGCACCTGGCCATCGTCGAGGCGCTCATCGCCGGCGACGCCCGCTCGGCCGCCCGCGCCATGGCCCGCCACATTCGCTCCGGCGCCCGCTACTGGAGCCGGGCCATGCCGAGCGGAACGAACCACAAAGAGCACAAAGGACACGAAGGATAGAAAGGAACCATCATGACACGCACCCCCCTAGTCCCTGGCGTTTTCTCTCTTTTCCTTTGTGGCCTTTGTGCCCTTTGTGGTTCGGTCCAGGCCGCGGAGCCGGAGTACAATCGCGACGTCCGGCCCATCCTGGCGGAGAACTGCTTCGCCTGCCACGGCCCCGATAGCGCCGCCCGCAAGGCGAAACTGCGGCTCGACGTCCGAGACGAGGCGGTCAAGGCAGGCGCCATCGTCCCCGGCAAGCCCGACCAGAGCGAGGCCCTGCGCCGCGTCCTCAGCGACGACCCGCAGGAACAGATGCCGCCGCCGAAGACGAAAAAGACGCTCAGCCCGGCGCAGAAAGACCTGCTCAGGCAGTGGATCGCTGCCGGCGCCGAGTACCAGAAGCACTGGTCGCTCATCGCCCCGACCCGCCCGCCGGTGCCGGCCGTGAAAGACAAGACGTGGGTGCGCAACCCCATCGACAGCTTCATCCTGGCGAAGCTGGAGGCGGCGGGGCTGAAGCCGGCGCCCGAGGCCGACCGGCGCACCCTGGCCCGGCGCCTGAGCCTCGACCTGACCGGCCTGCCGCCGGCGCCCGCCGACGTGGAGACGTTTGTCAACGACACCGCCCCGGACGCCTACGAAAAGTACGTCGATCGCCTGCTGAAGTCGCCGCACTGGGGCGAGCACCGCGGCCGCCACTGGCTCGACTACGCCCGCTACGCCGACACCCACGGCATCCACTTCGACAACTACCGCGAAATCTGGACGTACCGCGACTGGGTCATCCGCGCTTTGAACGAGAACAAGCATTTCGATCAATTCACGATCGAGCAACTCGCCGGCGACCTGCTGCCGGGCCGCACCATCGACCAGGTCGTCGCCTCGGGCTTCAACCGCTGCAACATCACGACCAACGAGGGCGGCGCCATCTCGGAGGAGTACCTGGTCCTGTATGACCGCGACCGCACCGAGACGACCGCCCAGGTATGGCTGGGCATGACGGCCGGCTGTGCCGTCTGCCACGATCACAAGTTCGACCCGCTGACCATGCGCGACTTCTACTCGCTGGCCGCGTTCTTCAACAACACCACTCAGAACGCGATGGACGGCAACGTCAAAGACACGCCGCCGACCGTGCTCGTCCCGCGCCTGGAGGACCGGCCGCGCTGGGAACAGGTGTCGAAGGAACTGGCCGAGCTGCGCCGGCAGGTCGAGGCCCGCAAGCAGTCGGGGCGGCCCGAGTTCGAGAAGTGGCTCGCCGCCGCCAAGCCGGAAGCCGTCGGCGCCCAGGTGCCAGCCGACGGCCTGCGCTTGCACGCGAAATTGAACGAAGGGACGGGGAACATCGTCCACCTGACCTGCGACGGCAAGCCGCGCGAGGTGACGGTCTCGGGCGCGGTGGCGTGGGACAGTGGCCACGTCGCGGCCAAGTCGTTCCGCAAGCAGCCCGGCACCGCCCTCGAACTCGCCGACGCCGGGGAATTCGAGAAGGACCAGGGCTTTTCCTACGGCGCCTGGGTCAAACTTCCGAAGGCCCCGGCCGGCGCCATCTTCGCCCGCATGGACGATCAGCACGACTTCCGCGGCTGGGACCTGTGGGTGCAGAACGGCCGGGTCGGCGCCCACATCATCAACAAGTGGCCGTCGGACGCCCTCAAGGTCGTCTCGAAAAACCCTGTCAAGGCCGGGCAGTGGACGCACGTCTTCGTGACCTACGACGGCAGCGCTCGGGTCGAGGGCGTCAAGGTCTACATCAACGGCGTGCCGCAGGAGACGGACGTCGAGGCCAACGCCCTGAAGAGCACCATCCGCACGACGGTGCCGTTGACGTTCGGCCAGCGGCACACCACGTCGCCGCTCGACGGCCTCGACCTGCAGGACGTGCGCCTCTATGGCCGGACGCTGCCGCCGGGAGAAGTGGAGCGGCTGGCGAAGGCGACCCGCGCCTGTTGGCTGGCGGAGAAGCCGGCCGACGCCCGGACGCCGAAGGAAAAGGACGAACTGTTCGACTGGTGGCTGGTGGGACTGGACGAGGGCTTCAAGGGCGTCGCCGGCAAGCTGAGCGAGCTGCAGCGCGAGGAGGCCGTCCTTCGCGGTCGGGGCACGGTGGCCCACGTCATGCAGGAGCGCGACGGCGAGGCGATGGCCTACATCCTCTTCCGTGGCGACTACGAGAAGCGGCGCGACCCGGTCAAGCCGAACACGCCCAAGGCCCTGCCGCCGATGCCCGACGACCTGCCGCGCAACCGCCTCGGCCTGGCGCAGTGGCTGCTGCGCCCCGAGCACCCGCTGACGGCCCGCGTCACGGTCAACCGCTTCTGGCAGGAGGTGTTCGGTACCGGACTGGTCCGCACCGCCGGCGACTTCGGCGTCACCGGCGAGCCGCCCTCGCACCCCGAACTGCTCGACTGGCTGGCGGTGGAGTTCCGCGAGTCGGGCTGGGACGTGAAGAAGTTCTTCAAGCTGATCGTCACCTCGGCCGCCTACCGCCAGTCGGCGCTCTTGACCGCGGACAAGCGCGAGAAGGACCCGCAGAATCGGCTGCTGTCGCGCGGCCCGCGCTTCCGCATGGACGCCGAGATGGTCCGTGATTACGCCCTGGCGGCGAGCGGGCTGCTGGTGCGCAAGGTAGGGGGACCGAGCGTCAGGCCGTACCAGCCGGAGGGCGTCTGGGAAGCGGTCGCGATGATCGGCAGCGACACGCGCGACTACCGGCGCGACAGCGGCGACGGCCTGTACCGCCGCAGCATGTACACCCTGTGGAAGCGCGCCGCCCCGCCGGCCTCAATGGACATCTTCAATGCGCCCAGTCGCGAAACCTGCACCGTCCGCCGCGAGCGCACCAACACCCCGTTGCAGGCGCTGGTGACTCTCAACGACCCGCAGTTCGTCGAGGCGGCCCGCCACCTGGCGCAGTCGGCGCTGAAGGACGGGGGCGACAAGCCCGAAACGCGGTTGGACTTCCTGGCGAAGCGGCTGCTGGCCCGGCCGTTCCGCCCGGAGGAGACGAAGGTGGTGCGGGCGACGCTCGACGACCTGCTCGACTTCTACAAGGGACACGCCGAGGACGCGAAGAAGCTGCTGGCCTTCGGCGAGTCGAAGGTCGATCCGTCGCTGGACGCCGGCACCCTGGCGGCCTGGACAATGCTGGCCAACGAACTGATGAACCTGGACGAAGTGCTGAACAAGTAACCGTTTCGCCGCTTGCGGCTTCGCACGCGCGTGATGGCGCTATCACGCGCGTGCGAAGCCGCAAGCGGCGGCCGCAGGAGCCTCCCATGCACCCCTTCGACGAATACGTCCGCAACATCACCCGCCGTCACTTCTTCGCCAAGGGATCGCACCTCCTCGGCACGGCCGCGCTGGCGGCGCTGGCCGGCACCGACCGCGCCCGCGCGGCCCTGCCCCAGCCGCACCACGCGGCGAAGGCGAAGCACGTCATCTACCTGCACATGGTCGGCGGGCCGCCGCAGATGGACCTGTACGACTACAAGCCGAAGATGGTCGAGTACTTCGACAAGGACCTGCCCGACTCGATCCGCATGGGCCAGCGCCTCACCACGATGACCAGTGGCCAGGCGCGCTTCCCCATCGCCCCGTCGAAGTTCCAGTTCGCCAAGTACGGCAAGTGCGGCATGGACGTCTGCGAATTGCTACCGTGGACATCGAAGATGGTCGATGACATGTGCTTCATCCGCACCATGTACACCGAGGCCATCAACCACGAGCCGGCCATCACCTACATGCAGACAGGCAACCAGGTCACCGGCCGACCCTGCCTCGGCGCCTGGGCGTCCTACGGCCTCGGCTCGCTCAACCAGAATTTGCCCACCTTCGTCGTCCTCGTCGCCCAGCCGACCAACACCGAGCAGGTGCAGGCCATCTCGGCCCGGCTGTGGTCGTCGGGCTACCTGTCCGGCGAGCACGCCGGCGTCTCGTTCCGCAGCAAGGGCGACCCGATCCTGTACATCAACAACCCGCCCGGCGTTTCGCCGGAGGTCCGCCGCAAGACGCTCGACGGACTCAGGGCGCTCAACGAGATGAACTACCAGACGACCGGCGACGCCGAGACGGAGACGCGCATCGCCCAGTACGAGATGGCCTATCGTATGCAGGCCAGCGTGCCGGAACTGACCGACCTGGCAAAGGAGCCGGAATCGACCTTTAAACTCTACGGCGACGCCGCCAAGAAGCCCGGCACGTTCGCCAATAGCGTGCTGATGGCCCGGCGCATGGTGGAGCGCGGCGTGCGCTTCGTGCAGATCTACCACAACAACTGGGACACGCACAGCAACGTCGCCGGCCGGCTGCCCGACCAGTGCCGCGACGTGGACCAGGCCTGCTACGGGTTGGTGCAGGACCTGAAGCGGCGCGGCCTGTTCGATGAGACGCTGGTGATTTGGGGCGGCGAGTTCGGCCGCACCATCTATTCGCAGGGCGGCCTGACCAAGCAGAACTACGGCCGCGACCACCACCCGCGCTGCTTCACCATGTGGATGGCCGGCGGGGGCTCGCGCCCGGGGACGATCCACGGCGAGACCGACGAGTTCTCCTACAACATCGTCAAGGATCCGGTCCACATCCACGACTTCCACGCGACGGTGCTGCAGCTGCTCGGCTTCGACCACCAGCGCTTCACCTACAAGTACCAGGGACTGGAGCAGCGGCTGACGGGCGTGGAGCCGTCGCGGGTGATCAAGGAACTGCTGGCGTGAAACCAGGGGCGCCGCGCGGGTCTGGCCGCTTGCGGCTTAGCGTTCGCCTGGCAGGGGATGAGGCCTCACCCCTTGCCAGGCGAACGCTAAGCCGCAAGCGGCCCTGGCGCTCACTCGCGCTGCATCGTCGGCGGCGGCGGCGCGGCGGCGCGGCGCTGGTCGGGGACGAACGTCAGCAGCCCCATCCCCTCCGGCCGCGGCTGGGCGTCGGCCGGCAGCGAAAACGCCTGCACCCCCTGCCCCGGCACGACGCGCGTCACGTTGCAGGCCCACGTCTTGCCCAGCGACACCGGCTCGGAGCTCAGTTCGGCGAACGGGATGGCCGCCTCGATCTGCCACACGCCCGGCTCGCTTTGGACGGCGACGAACCACTTCGGGTTCCAGCTCAGGTCGCCCCAGCAGTCCTCGCACGTGCAGCCGCGCTGATCGATTTGCAGATGATAATACGTCGAATAATCGCGGTCCACGTCGAGCAGCAGGCTGACGCGGTCGAAGGGGCGCACGTCGGCGTCGCGCGGCCGCGGCTTCACCGGGGCGACGTACTTCTCCTTCGGCTGGCGGCAGACCAGCCCCACGTAGAGGTACTCCTTGTCGTAAGTCAGGTACACCTCGGTGGGGTAGTCGTCGGTCCAGTGGCGCTTGTTCGGGTCGCCGTCGCGGTCGCGCGGGTTGGCGCTGCGCAGCACCAGCGGCTTGACGCCCTCCCAGCACTTGTCGTTCAGCTTGCCGTCGAGGAACGGCCGCGCGTCGGTCTGGCGGCACTGCGCGACCGGCTTGGGCGGCGGGCCAGTGCGGTTGAGCAGCCACAGCTCGGCCAGGGCCGCGTCGCGCCACGGCCCTTCCGCCTGCCGCGAGGAGAACTGGGCGTACCACTTCCGCGCCGTCTCCACGTCGCCGAGGTTGCGCCGCGCCGAGTTGAGGCAGAACTGGATCGGCGGGTCGTTGGTAAAGACCGGGCCGAACGACGACAGTTTCGTCTCGAAGGCGAGCACGTTCTCGTACCAGAGCCGGGCCTCGGACTTCTTGCCGTTGGAACCCAGGCTCTTGACGACGTTATCGAACGCCTGCCTCGAGCCGCCGTCGTCGGGGACGAACGTCGGCAGCAGCTGCCCCTGCGTCAGCGGCAGCTGCACGTGGTGGATTAGTCGCTCCGGGGGCCTCGGCGCCTTCGAGTCGGCGTCGTCGCGCGGCATCTGGCCGCGGGGGTTGGTAACGCTGTTGATCGCCCCCCGGTACTCGACGTATTCCTGGACGACGAACTGCCCCAGTGCCTGCCGGTGCCGGGCCTCACTGCTGGCGCTGTGGCGGATCAGCCAGCGGATGGCCTCGGCCGACAGCGGGTGCGCCGGGTAGCGGTCCACCATCAGCAGGAACACTTCCTTCGCCAGCGCCCACTGCCCGAGGCGGGCGTACTGGCTGGCGACGGCGAAGGCGGCGGGCGCCCCCTGGTCGTCGGGCAGTTCCTTCAGCGCCGGGCCGATCTGGGCCAGCAGCTTGTTCCCACTGCTCAGCCCCTCCGGCACCTCGGTCAGCGCCTGCAAGTTGCGCCGCGTCTGGAGGGCGTGGCGTTCGGCCTCGGTCAGCGGCGGCACGTCGGGCAGCTTGCGCCGCGCCTCGCCGCCGAACTGGAGGACGATGCCGTCCATCAGGTCGCTGCGCGGGGCGGGCTTGTCCGGCCGGCTGTCGAGCAGCGTGAAGTAGCGCTGGGCGGGCAGGGGAGCAGGGACGTCGCTGATAAGGCCGGCGGCGGGATCGGCGAAGTCGCGCGGGCTCGCCATCAGGCGGTCGCACGGCTCCGTCGCGACCAGCACGACCTGCTCTTTGCCGCGCTCCTCGGCGCGGGCGAACAGGCGGGCCGCCTTCCACGGCTGCAGGCCGAGCCCGTCGATCTGCTCCGGGAACGCCGCCGGGTCGCCGGCGCGCTTGAACGCCTCGCGCACCGCCTCCTGAACCAGGGCGTCGGCCGGCCCGGCGGACCCGTCGCCGGCGTCGGTGACCACCACCTCGGGCCGCCAGGTGCGCAGGGCGAGCACCAGCTGCCGGAGCATCTCCTCGGCCGCCGCGCCGCCGTGGCGCGCGTCCCAGCTCTTCACGAGGTCCGTTTTGTCGGCGCGGGCCAGGTGCTGCGGCAGCGGGAAGTGCCAGAGCGTCTCGCCCGCCGCCCCGCCGGCCCGGCGAACCGCGGCCGTCAGGCGCAGCGCTTCGGTGGCGCGGCCCGGCGCCGCCGTAGTCGGGTCCGAGGCGATCACGCGCAGGGCCGTCGTCAGGTAACCCTGGTCAGCGCCCAGTGCGGCCAGCGTCTCCAGGGGCACGCCGGTCGGCCGGGCGTGGACGCAGAGGATGGCCGCCCGCTCGCCGCCGCGGCGCTGGACGGTCCAGCGCTTGCCGCCGTCCGCCGTGGCCAGGATGGCGCCGAGTTCGCCGACGGCCCAGCCCTGCTTGTCGTCGGCGAAGAAGACGCCGTTGAGCGGCAGCGGCTGCTTCGTCTTGACCACGTCCCAGGTGCCGCCGCCGTTACCGCTGTGCAGCAGCGCCGAGCCCGGCCGGCCGACGATCCAGATGTGATTGCCCGCCAGGGCGACGGCGTGAAAGTCCCAGCCCGCGCGCAGCTCCGTCGGCAGCTTGAGATCGGCGAGGTCCCACTTCATCCGCTCGGCGTCCGTGCTGACCTGGACGAAGGCACCCTGGCCGACAACGACCCCGGTCCGGCCGCCGATCTGCAGGCCGCGCAAGGCGCGACCGCCCAGGGTGTCCTGATCGACGCCGGCGAGGGCGTCCCGGCGGAAGGCCGCCAGCCGGTCCCAGGCGCCGGCGAGGGCGCCCGTCTGCGCGTCGCTGAAGTCGGCGGCCAGCCAGGTCGTGCCGCGCCGGCCGGCGACCGGCTGCCAGGTGCGGCCGGCGTCGTGGGTGACGAAGACGCCGCTGGGGTGCTGGTCGGTGCAGTCGCCGGCGATGAAGCCAGTCTTGCCGTCGGCGAGGAAGCGGACCTGGTTGAGGCCCGGCAGGGCGTTGAGGGTGACGCGCTGCCACTTCTCGCCGCCGCTTTGGGTGTAGAGCAGAACGCCGACGCTGCCGCCGCCGTTGGGCAACTCCTCGCGGCCGGCGACCCAGCCGATGTACGGCGTCAGGAACTGCACGCAGCGCAGCGAGGCGCGGACCGCGGTGTGCTGCCGCTCCCAGACCTCGCCGGCTTCCCGGGTGTGCCAGATGACGCCCTCGTCGCCGACGGCCCAGCCCTCGCGGACGCTGCCGTCGGCCTCGCGGACGAAATAGACGGCGTGCAGTGGGGCGTCGTCGAAATGGGGGAGGTCGCCGGCAAAGGCGCACGGCGCAAGCGCGGCGCTCAGCACGAGCGCCAGCAGGACGGGTCGCATGAGAGGGGTCCTCTGTTCCGTGAGGATCGAACCGTGGTGGCGAGCAGCGGGGCGTCAGCCCGCCGGTCCGTCACCGGCGGGCTGACGCCCCGCCGCTCGCCGGGATCAGTCGAACTTCCAGTAGCGCAGGATGCAATAGAGGGCGGTGAAGGCGTCCTTCAGGCCGATCTTTTTCCCCTCTTCGTAGGTGCGGCCGGAGTAGCTGATGGGGACCTCGTAGACGCGCCAGGCCGGGTTCTTCTTCTTGGCGACCTTGGCGGTGATTTCCGGCTCGAAGCCGAAGCGGTTGGACTTGAGGTTGATGCCCTGCAGCACCTCGCGGCGGAAGACCTTGTAGCAGGTCTCCATGTCCGTGAGGTTCAGGTTGGTGAACATGTTCGACAGCGTCGTCAGCGCCGAGTTGGCGACGGAGTGCCAGAAGTACAGGACGCGGTGCGTGTCGCCGATGAAGCGCGAGCCGAAGACCACGTCGGCGCGGTTCTCGAGGATGGGCTGGATGAGGCGCGGGTACTCGGAGGGGTCGTACTCCAGGTCGGCGTCCTGCACCAGGACCACGTTGCCGACGGCATGGCGAAAGCCCTCGCGCAGGGCTGCCCCCTTACCGCTGTTCGCC
>DATFNV010000267.1:0-5074 GCA_035266225.1 Gemmataceae bacterium | reverse complement strand
TAGCGGCGGCCGACCGTTTGCAGGTAGCGCTTCTCGAAGTATACCAGGTCGGCCAGGAATGCGGCGAGTTCCAGTTCCCGATCCGCAAGTTGAGCCTCAAGGTCGGCGAGGCTCGCCTTCTTGCGTTGGAGTTCCTCCTCCTCGGGAGTCAGCAGCTTTTCAGGCAGGACGGACAAAGGAGTCACTCTTCATTGGTGGAGTCGTAAATGCTCTGGCCCGGTCGTTATGGCACCACAGCCGAACAACGGATTCGCGCGGAAAGAACGGCCGGTTGCGCACTGCTCATCTCGCCGGATCGGGCGAAGGGCAGTCCATTGAGCTAATGTTCATCAGCCTGAGTCATTGTGTCAAGGGAAAACGTCGCCGTCCTGTCGTCTCTCTGCCGCCGGCGACGGCATTGTGTGAGGGCGCCTCGGTCAGGTGGCCCGGCGGCCGGCCGTTGCTCTCCCACGTTGTCCATGAACTCACGCCGTCTTCTTCTTCCTCGGAGCAGCCTTCTTCGGCACAGGGCGCCCGGCGTTTGAGGGCACCGGCCGCGTATCCTGGACGTCTTCGGCGGTCAGCACCAGTCGTTTGCCGACCGCCGCGGCATAGCGCCAGAGCGTATCCAGGGTCGGATTCGGGTTGTGGCCGTTCTCCAGGCGAGACAGCGCCGGTTGATCGATGCCGCAGCGGGCCGACACGTCCGCCAAGGTCAACCCGGCCGCCTCGCGCGACGCCTTCAGATGCCGGAGCAACTCTTGCGCAGGGAAGTGGACGACGTCAAGACCGAGCCGCGCCGCTGGCGATTAACTCCTCGGGGCCCGGGTGCCAATCCTGGAAAGCCTCCCGGACGGCCTGGTGCTCGGCCTGCTGCTCCGGAGTCCATTGGATGGTTTTGCGCTGCTTATTGGTCATCGCTTCTTCCTCCGTCGCTTGGGTTCGGCGGGCGGTGGCGCCTCGAACGCGGTAACCACGGAGGGCCCTTGGATGCCTTGGATGCCTTGGGGACAGTGTATATAAGTTATTGCCGCATCAACGGTTCCGGCGAAAACGATTCGGCAACGGACTCAAAGCGTCCCTGACATCTTGAACGCGGGCCATCCTGTCGTAGGCCACCTCCTGCGGTCAGCGTTGCGCCCAGTCCTCGACCGTGCCGACTTCCTTCGTGACGACCCACACCGGCTCACTGTTCGGCAACCTCTCGGCAAGCCGCTTCCGCGCCGCGTCCGCGTCCTCCTCCGTGGAGAAGCGAAGCTGCGGCTGGTCCTCGCCGAACAAGATCGACGCGCCTTCCTCAATCAGCGCCCGGCGGCACTGCTCCGCCGTCACCGGGTCGGTTTGGCGGACGGCGGCGATCACCTGATAGGGCAACATGCCCGCCGCATGCGCCTCGGGTATCGTCAGGCCGCTGGCGAGGGCGATTCGATCACGGTAGTCCCCGCCTTCCGCCTGTTCATAAGCGCGCAGGATAGTGGCCGTCCGGTCCTCCAGCGGCACTCGCTCCCACTCGTCCCAGATGACGTTCACGCGCAGCTTCTTCGTGGGGAACTCCTCCTCCTCGATCATCGGTTGTCCCGACTGCCGGTCGGACTTCAATTCGTCAACCAGCCGCTCGGCCAGGTGGCCGACCGTGCGGCGCGGCGGCTCCTCAAATCCCCTTCGCTTGCGCGGCATGGCTTATCCTCATAAATGGTCCGAATTGACCAGAAGCCATTCCGTGGCTTCCCGGACGTGTCGAACTTCGTACAGGTAGGCGCGATTTTTGTGGTAGCGGAGCGTCTCTCTCCAGAGCTGCCAGACGCTTTGCCCGCACCCCTGAACCTGTACCGCGAAGGCGGGGCCGTAGGCGGTGGCCGCGGCCAGGGCCCGCACTCCCACGAGAAGTTCCGCCCACGCACGGACGTTGTGACCGGCCCCCTGGTTCGGCCACGCGATGCTCAACGGGGCGGCCCGCCCGCGGTTGATCGCGGGTTGAATGTGTCCGGGCACGGTGATCAGGTCCTCTTCCGCGAGCCCGAACAGCGAGAAATAGGCGGCCTTGAGTGTCATCTCCCCCGCATATCCCCAGAGGTAGATGGCCGCTGTCCGGTTTCCGGCTCCCGCCAAGGCCAGGCCGTCATGGTACCGCTGCCGGGCAGAGGCCCGGAACTCCCGGATGCTTTCCGGCCGGCAGCGGTCGATCAGTCTCCTCGGCATCGAGGCGCCTCCGCTCATCCATCGACACGTAAATGGGGAAAACCGCGTTGTCCAGGACTGCGGTTTCGCACGTGTGCGGCACGCCTCATCTGCTTCAAGCGTACCAGGATGTCCTGCGCAATCAAGGCGCGCCGTACCGACTCCTTCAGCCCTCTGAAGCCGGGGCCAAGTGAATTGCGGCGACGCAGGTGAGAGATCAGCTGGCGGTTGCGGCCGCCCCCCGCTTTCCCGCTTTGCCGCCGGCCGCTATTTCCTTGGCAGACCGCGCACCGGTGCCTTACAACCACCATGCACGTCCGGTCGGGCCGGCGTCGGCAGGCGATCAGCTCCAGGCGTCAGTGGCATTAACTTTGCTCGCGTGAGCAGACCGGCTCGGGAGGTGGGGGTGAAAGGCGGGTGGGTCGGCAGTTGCGGGCCACCGCCCCCACTACCCTGTGGCACATGGCACAGAACTCATTTTTTCGCCGTAAGCCGAATCCCGACAAGGAGATAGTTCTGTGCCACGGCTGGCACAGAACTCTGCTCTTTGGCACAGAACTCGGCCGGGTCACGTCAGCTCCGCGCGCAGCTCGTCGCAGGTGACGGTCGCGGTGCCCACCTTGCCGACCACGATGCTCGCGGCCCGGTTGGCGAGCTGGATGGCCTGCTCCAGCGGGGCGCGCGCCGCCAACCCCATCGCCAGCGTGCCGGCCACCGTGTCGCCGGCCCCGGTCACGTCGAAGACGTTGCGCACCACCGCCAGCACGTGCAGCGGCTCCGCCCCCGGCCGGAACAGCGACATGCCGTCCGGGCCGCGCGTGACCAGGAGCGCACTCTCCCCCAGCAGCTCGACCAGCCGCGCCGCCGCCTCGTGCAGAGCGGCCTCGCCGGTGATCTCCATCTTGGCGGAGCGCTCGGCCTCGTGCAGGTTCGGCTTCACGACCGTCGCGCCGCGGTACTTCGTGTAGTCCGTCCCCTTGGGATCGACCACGACCGGCCGGCCGGCCTGCCGCGCCAGGCGGATGCATTCGCGCGCCACCCGCGTCGTGACCACCCCCTTGCCGTAGTCGGAGATGATACACGCCTCTACGCGCGGCAGGTGCTTGTGGACGGCCGCCAGCAGGGCGTCCTCCAGCGCCGGCGGCAGCGGCTCACGCTCCTCCACGTCGAGGCGGGCCACCTGCTGGTTGTGGGCGACAATACGGCTCTTCGTCGTGGTGGACCGGCCGCCATCGACGCACAGCCCGTCCGCGTCGGTCCCGTTCTGCGCCAGCATCTCGCGCAGCTTCGAGGCCGCGTGGTCGCGCCCGACGGCGCTGACCAGGAGGGGTCGGCCGCCCAGGGCCGCGACGTTGGCCGCCGTGTTGGCGGCGCCGCCGGGCACGAAGCTGCGCCGCCTCACCTCGACCACCGGCACCGGCGCCTCCGGCGAGATGCGCCGCACCTCGCCCCAGATGTACTCGTCGAGCATGACGTCGCCCAGCACCAGCACCCGGCGCCCGGGGAACTCCGCCAGCAACTCCGGCAATGACATCCCTGTCATGGGAACTCCTTTTCCTATCCTTGGACGAACCGGACGACCTCCTCCCAGTCCGCCGCCCCGGCGCCGAGCAGGACGCCGCGGCAGCCGGCGGCGGCACCCGCCTCGACGTCGATCGGCTTGTCGCCGACCATGAGCGACCGGCCGGGGTCCAGGCCCAACTCCGCCGCCGCCCGCACGAGCAGGCCCGGCGCGGGCTTGCGACAGTCGCAGCCCTCGTCCGGGGCGTGATAGCAGTAATAGGCCCCGTCGAAGACGACCCCGACTTCCGCGAAGCGGCGCATGACCTCCGCGTGGACCGCCTCGGCCTCGGCCCGGCTGAAGAGGCCGCGGCCGACGCCCGACTGGTTGCTGACGATGACCAGGGCGAAGCCCGCCCGCGCCAGCCGTCGCAGCGCCCCCGCCGCCCCGGGCAGCAGGCGCACCCGATCCGGGTCGCGCGGGTAGCTGACGTCCTCGATGAGCGTGCCGTCGCGGTCGAGGAACAGCGCGGGCCTCATGATCGGTCTCATCAGAGATGCCACGGGCTTGCCCCGTGGTCCTTCACGTTCGCGGCTACAGCAGGGAAGAGAAAAAAGGTTTCTTTCCTCCTCCCTTGCCTGTAGCGGCGAGCCTAACCATCCACGGGGCAAGCCCGTGGGATTCGGACCATCAGCGCTCCCTCCGCAGGGCCTGCTCGATGCGGCGTACGATGTCGGTGGTCGAGACACCCGGCGTGAACGTCAGGAAGGCGAGGCGCCCGCCGTAGGAGCGGACCACCTCGGCCTCCGGGATCGGCCGGGTCGAGGGCGGGGCGTAGTCGGCCCCTTTGCAATGGACGTCGGGTTGCAGCCGACGGATGACCTCAGTGGGCGTGTCCTCCCCGAAGACCAGGACGCGATCGACGCAGCCCAGGGCGGCCAGCAGTTCGGCGCGCTCCGCCTCGGGGACGATGGGGCGCCGCGGCCCCTTGATCTTGCGCACCGAGGCGTCGCTGTTGACCCCGACGACCAGCACGTCGCCCAGGCCGCGCGCTTCTTGCAGCCCGCGCACGTGGCCGACGTGCAGGACGTCGAAGCAGCCGTTGGTCCAGACCACCGTCTGGCCCCGGGCGCGCCAGCGGAGACGCTGGGCGAGAAGGGTGTTGAGGTCCGTGACCTTCGCTGTACACATGGGACGGCACCTGCGGGAAGACGTTCCTTCGTCTGGCCGCAGGATAACCGGGGAAGGGAAATGCGGCAAGACACCCCTGGCCGCTGGGCTGGTTCAAACGCGGGTCGCGCTCTGCCCGTGCCCGTGCCCGTGCCCGTGCCCGTGCCCGGTCTGGAATCGGGCACGGGCACGGGCACGGGCACGGGCACGGACCCGCGCCACCTGAAACGGCCCGTTTCTGAACCA
>DATFNV010000266.1:0-14016 GCA_035266225.1 Gemmataceae bacterium | reverse complement strand
ACAGTTGGTTCAAACAATTCCGGCGTATCCGCGTCCGCTATGAGCGGCTTCCTGCCATCTATTACTCCTTCCTCAAACTCGCTGCTGCCCTCATCTGCTGGCGCATTGCCAACTCGGGGTTTAGTTAGGTGCTCTTAAGTTGACGCGCATGGGGGTGGCTGGCACACAACCCGCCGAGCGCCGCCCACCCGACCCCCCCGGACTGTTGCCTCGGCTTGAACCAGGCCCACGACAGCGCGGCCTGTGGCACCTTGCTCCTGGCTCTGTTATGATCCGCTGATGACGACCTCAGCAGGATCGTGCCCCGAGGCCTCCATGAGCAACCAGGTGAACCCGGTCGGGACCGTTGCCGAGCAGGAGGGGCAGCCCGTCGCCCCCGCCGCGCCGGCTCCCCCCGCCCCCCTGTCGTCGCAGGTCGGCCGCTACCGCGTCGAGCGGCTCCTCAGTAAGGGCGGCTTCGGCCGCGTCTTCCTGGCCCGCGACGAGCAGCTCCACCGAAGGCATAGGCGGAGGCTGGCTTCACTCGCCCTCATCGCGGTACGGCTTCTTCTCCTCGTACAGTGTTAGCCTCTTCCGTGCCCCGTCGCTTTCCGCTTTGGGATACCCCTTGTCATCGAGTGCCTTCTTCTGCCACTTGACGGCCTCGTCGAACAGGCCAGCCTCAGCGTCGGCGGCGGCAAGTATGCTGAGAACGTGGCTGTCTTCCCATCGGGTTAACTCGCACGCCTTTTTCGCCACCTCGACTGCCTTTTTCCCATCCCGGTACTTTTCGACCGGGCACGTCGCCATCACCCATGCCGCATTGGCGTAAGCCCCAGCGTTGTTCGGAGCGAGTCGGATGACCTCGTTGTAGTCCTTGATGGCCTTGTCATACTCCTTCTTGACGAACCAGACGAAACCGCGGTGTGACACTGCCACCGCGTCCTTTGGACTCAATCGGCCAGCTCGGTCAACACCCACTCCGTGGTAACCAGCCGGCCACGGTAGCTCGACGTGAACGCGACGGCCTTGGCATGGGCTTGATCCGTGGCGTTCAGCAGGGCGAGGAAGTAAAAAGTGTCCGCAAAGACCGTCCTCATCGTTTCGGCGTTCCGTGAATGTAATGGTCGTGTTGCTCAGCCAGATCGGGGGGCAGTCCCGTGACTGTTCCTGCATGCTTCAGCAGCCGTTCGGCCAAGGTCGGTTTCTTCTGACCCGCATCGGCAGGCGCTTCCCGGACTACCACGTCCACGTGCGTGCCCTCGGCCAACTGCTGGGGTGGATCGAGTACGATCATGCCATTTCTCACGGTTCCTTGCAGTGTCATCATGCACCTCCTTATCGCACAGCGCGCGTATTGTAACAAATCCAGGCCCCTTGGGTCTGGTTGGCCGCACGACGCCAAGGCCCCTCGACGATCACGCCCCGCGCTGCGTCGCCGCCTCCATGATGCGCTGTTCGGTCGCCTCGGGGCGCGAAAACTCCCCGGTCAAGCGCCCCTCACACAACACAAGAATCCGATCGCACAACGTCAGTAACTCCGGCAATTCGCTCGACGTGACGATGATCCCCAACCCGTCGCGACAGAGTCGATCCATCAGGCGGTACAGCTCGGCCTTGGCGCCGACGTCCACGCCGCGCGTCGGGTCGTCGAGCAGCAGCACCTTCGGTTTGGTGAGCAGCCAGCGGCCGATGACCGCCTTCTGCTGGTTGCCGCCGCTGAGGCTGGTGATCGCCGCCGCGGTGCCGGCCGTCTTCACGCCCAGGTCGCGCACCACCCCCTCGGCCAGCCGGCGCTGTGCGGCCCAGTTGACGACGCCGCCCGGCGCCGCCTGGCGCAGGGTGCAGACCGTGATGTTCTCGCCCACGTCGAGGTTCGCGAACAGCCCCAGGCGCTTGCGGTCTTCCGTCACCAGGGCGATGCCGGCCTTCGTCGCCTCCTCCGGGTGCTCGAAACGCACCGCCCGGCCGTCGAGCAGGATCGCGCCGCGCGGCGGCTCGGCGCTCGATCCGAAGAGGCATTCCAGCAGCTCCGTCCGGCCCGCGCCCATCAGCCCCGCGATGCCGAGGATTTCGCCGCGCCGCAGGGTGAACGAGATGTCCTTGAGGCGCCAGGAGCGGGCGTGTCCGGTCCACGGCAGCGACAGCTCGCGCACCTCCAGTACCACCTCGCCCGGGTGGCGGCCCGTGCCGAGGTGGACCGCCTCGATCTCGCGGCCGACCATCAGGTGCGTCACCTCGCGCGGCCCGGTGTCGGCGCGGCGCAGGGTGCGGATCAGCCGGCCGTCGCGCAGCACCGTGATGCGGTCGGCCAGGCGGAACACCTCGTCCATCTTGTGCGAGATGTACAGGATGGTCACGCCGCGCTGCCGCAGCCGCTCGATGACGCGGAACAGCCGCGCCACCTCCGACTCGGTCAACGCGCTGGTCGGCTCGTCCATGATGAGGACGTCGGTCTCCAGCGACAGCGCCTTGGCGATCTCCACCAGCTGCTGGTCGCCGACGCGCAGCTCGCGCACCGGCTGCCGCGGCGAGACGTGACACTCCAGCTGCACCAGCAGGCCGGCGGCGGCGCGCTCCATCGAACGGTCGTCGAGCAGCCCAAGGACTGTGCGCTTCTCGCGGCCGAGGAAGATGTTGGCGGCGGCCGACAGGTCCTCGACCAGGTTCAGCTCCTGGTGAATGATGGCGATGCCGGCGGCCTCGGCGTCACGCGTGTCGGCGAAGCGAACCGGCCGGCCGCGCAGGAGGATTTGCCCCTCGTAATCGGCGATGACGCCGGAGAGGACCTTCATCAGCGTCGATTTGCCGGCCCCGTTCTCGCCGACGATGGCGTGCAGCTCCCCACGCTCGATGGCCAAGGAAACGTCGTCGAGGGCCACGACGCCGGGGAATCGCTGAGTGACGTGGTCAATGGCAATGAGGGAACTCATCGGGGCCTCGTCGTGAGTGTTGACGGGCCCGTTCGCTGCCGCCTCTCGAAGGCCCGAAGCGCATAGAGGACCAGGAACGTGAGCAGCGCGCTGCCGACTCCCAGGACGATCGAAAGGCGCACTTCAAAGAGGATTAAATTAAGATAAACCCGCCGCGCCGCGGGAGACATTCGCAAGACGACCGTCATCCCGAGCGCCAGGGCCACGCCGAGCATGAGGACCAGTCCCAGCGCCCCCCCCAGGAAGCGCGTGCCGCGCTTCCCCGCCTGGCGGATCTGCGTCAGGGCCACGGCCACCACGACCACGATGCCGACGATGAGCCCCTCGTACACCTCGGCGTTGCTCTTGATGATCTTGGCCACGCCGTCGATCACCGAGCGCAGGAACAGCACGCCAAGCACGGTGCCCGTGATGGTGCCGACGCCGCCCGACAGGCTGCAGCCGCCGACGACCGCGGCGGCGATGGCGTTGAGTTCGTAGCCGCGGCCCAGGTTCTGTGGGTTGGCCGTGGTCGTGTCGCTGACGTACAGGATTCCGGCCACCGAGGCGAGCAGGGCGCTGACGCAGTAGGCCAACCACTTCAGCCGGTCGGTTTGGATGCCGCTCAGCCGCGCCGCTTGCTCGTTGCCGCCCAGCGCGTGCAGGTGCCGGCCGACTACGGTGCCGCTCATCAGCAGCCAGGCCAGGGCCGCCAGCAGCGCGAAGAGGACGAGGGGGACCCAGGGGGCCGCGGTCCAGACGGAGCTGACGCCGGGAATGGGGAGGCTGAATTCGCGTGTCAGGGCCTTGAAGTTGTCGGCGGCGATGTCGATCTGCGTCTTGGGACTGTCCCAGACCTCCTTCGTCACAATCTCCATGAGGATGCGGGCCAGGCTCCGCAGGCCGACCAGGGTGGCCAGGGTGGCGACGAACGGCGGCAGGCGCACGACCGTGATGAGCCAGGCGTGGAAGCTGCCGATGAACAGGCCGACGAGCAAGGTGCCCGCGATCGCGACGGCGATCACCCAGCCGGCAATCTCGCCCGACTCGCGGACGTCTTGTGGCGCCAATAGCGCCATTAGCATGGCGCAGACCGAGCCGCTGAAGGCGATCACCGAGCCGCTGGACAGGTCGATGCCGCCGGCGATGATGACGATGGCCGCCCCCAGGGCGAAGATGCCCAGGAAGGCCGACTGGCGGAGGATGTTGACCGCGCTGGTGTGCGGGTCGTGCCAGTAGTTGTGCTGCGCGTCGAGCCCGGCTGTCAGCCCCAGGACGACCACGATCGCCAGCAGCAGCCCCGACTCGGTGCGCGCCAGGCGGGCGCGGAGCGCGGCCCACAGGGAGCGGTACTCGTACACGGGGAGCAGCGGGCCCGCGGGGGGAGTCGAATCGCTCATGACCCGGTCAGGTTGTACTTCTTCATCCACTCCTGGAACTGACTCAGGCGGTAGCCCTTGACGTTCCTGTCCTTGTCGTCGAAGGTCTCCGGCTTCAGCGGCGTGTTGGCGTCGGGCACGACGATTTTGAGGCCAGTGTCGTACAGGTCGCCGCCCTCCTGCCCGAACTTCGGCAGCATGTCCTTGACCGTCTTCTGGTCGTCCTCCGCCAGTGCCTTCATCAGGCGCGTGGCCTGGTAGCCCATCTCGTAAGGGTTCTGCACGGCCATCGCGTCGATCCAGCCTTCCGCCATCTTCTTGATGGCAATCGGCTCGGCGTCGAAGGTGACGACGGTGAGGGTGCGCTTCTGTTTCTGGGCGGCGTTGTCTTCGAGGACACCGACGATGGCCGGGGCGTTGTACGACCAGATGCCGACGACGGTGTTGAGCCCGGGGTGGTTGATCAGGGCGGTGCGGACGTTCTCCTTGGCCTGGTCGCGCTTGGTCTGGTCGCCCATGTTGTCCTTGCGGAGGAACTTGTCGCCCGCCCCCTCGGCGAAGCCGCGGACACGCTCCTCGGCGTTCTGGGCGTCGGTGTAGCCGACGAAGGTGACGTACTCGCCGCCGTCGGGTCGGAGGAGTTTGGCGCAGCGGCCCAGCTCACGGCCGGCCAGGACGTTGTCGGTGCCGACGTAGGCCTCACGGGCGTCGCGGAACTTCTTGCGGCTGGTGTCGGAGTCGAGGGTGATGACGTGGACGCCCTTCTTGCGGAGCTGACGCATCTGCTCGGCAATGGCGCTGTTGTTTTCCTTCGTGACGGAGATGCCGACGGCGGCAATGTCCGACTGGCTGAGGAACTGACGCAGCCGGTCGAGCTGCCCCTCCTCGTCGCGGTCGTTGACCTGGAAGTCGATCTTCAGGCCGGCCTTTTCCAGGTCGAGGTCCTTGGCCGCCTTCTCCATGCCCTGGCGGCCGGCGTCCCAGAAGGGCGATTCGCCGTTGGTCAGGATGATGAGCCGGTCACCCGGTTGCAGAGTGCGCTTCTTGTCGGCGCCCATCGGCCCCGAGTCGCTGCCCGAGCACCCGACCAGAAAGACGCCGGCCACCGCCAGCAGCGCCGCGGAGAGAACGAACCGTCGCATCGATGAATCCCTCGACGCAAGCGGCGCGATCGCTAGCCCAGCGGGCGCCGGCCGCTACGCGCGCCGACGGTGCGAGACAGGGCTGCGGTATAAGCGCTTGCGTTCGATTAGGATTATGACTCGGCGCGACGTGCGGCCATGCGGCGAACTTGTTTACGTTTCGCGCTCCCCCCACGCGGAAACGGCTCACGGTCCCACGAACGAGCGGATCGGGCCAGGGGTAAACTGCTGCTCGATCGCGGTGTGCTGCGCCGCCTCGTGCAGCAGGGGCGCGACGGCGTCGAGGTCGGTGACGGCGAAGCCGGCCTTCTTCAGGAAGGTCCGCGCCAGCAAGTCTGGGTCCGGCGGCGGGGCGGGGGGCGCGCTGCCGCCGGCGCGGTTGTTCGCCTCCTCGAACTTGCCCAGCTCTGCCAGGCGCGTGCCGTCCGGCGAGCCGAATCTGCCGCCGGTGTCCGGGCCGATCTGCAGGGCGGCCGGCGGCTCGCGATCCGACCGCCGCGCCTTCAGCGCCGTCAGGGCCACGCGCATCGAAACCATCTTGCCCAATTCGCTGGCCAGGACGGCGGCGAGCTGGGCGTCGGTCGAACACTTGCTCACCAGGCTGTCGCTGACGAAGATGGCCGTCGTGTCGCGGTGGAAGATCTGTGGATCCGGACTGCCGATGCCGACAAACACCGGTCGTACCGGCAGCTCCGCGTTGGCCGCCAGGAGGCGCTGGCCAACCTCGCCGACGCGGCGCGTGGCGGCCTCGGCCGCCGGGGCGTGGGCGATGACGGGCGTCGGCCCAACCGGGGCGCCCGCGAACGGCTGATCGGGGACCGGAGTGACGACAGAGTCCTGGGGCCACAGCCAGTTCCTGGCTTGATCGTAACCGCAACCGGCGGAAGCGACCACCAGCGACAAGGACAACAGCCCAGCGCGACGGATCATGGCGCACCCCGGCAGGAGCGGGCGAAGCGACGGCGTCAAAGGGGTGCGGAATATAGCGAGGGGCCGGCGGCGCGTCCAGGGGAGTTTTTGCGGCCGCTTGCGGCTTGGCAGGGCATGCGAAGCCGCAAGCGGCTAACCGAGGCGCAACTGCACCTTCCCCGAGCGCCCCGCTTGCGCCGCCTGCGCCACCGCTTTCTGCACCTCGTCGAGGGGAAACGTCGCGCCCACCTCCGAGGTAAGGATCCCGGCGCGCATCAGGTCGCGGATCGTGCGGGACAGGCGCAGCATCTTCAGCACGCGCTGTTCGCGCACCCACTCCGACAGCCAGAACCCCTCCACGCGCTTCGACCCCACGATCAGCAAGCGCGGGTCGATGGCGATGGGCTCGCGCGACAGCGTGCCGTAGATCAGCAAGCGGCCCCCCGCCCCGAGGGCCTCGATCACCGCCGAGCCGGTCTCGCCGCCGACCGGGTCGATCGCATACTTCACCCCTCGCCCTTCGGTCAAGGCGCGCGCGCGCTGAGGGATCGATTCGTCGGCGGTGCAGATGACGGCGTCGGCGCCGGCGCGGCTCAGCTCCTCGGCCTGTTCGCGGCGGCGGACCACGTTGATCGTGCGGAAGCCAAAGTGCTTGCCGAGGCGGATGACCATGCGGCCGAGGGCGCTGCCGGCCGCCGTCTGCAGCAGCCATTCGCCGGGCGGCACCTTCAGGACGTACTGCGTCATGACGAGGGCGCTGGCGGGGTTGACGAAGAACGAGGCGGCCTGCTCATCGGGGATGTCGTCGGGCACGGGGACCAGCTGCCGGGCGGAGACGATCGCGAACTCGGCCCAGGCTCCGCCGGCCGTGCTGCTGAACGCCACGCGCCGGCCCGGCTTCAGGCGGCGCAGCAAGGGGAGGAGCCCGCCGCCGCTTTTGTCCACGACGCCGACCCCCTCGAAGCCGGGCGTCGCGGGGAGCGTCGGCCGGCTGCCGTACTCGCCGCGCACCGTCATCAGGTCGGACGGGTTGATCGGGCTGGCGAGCATGCGCAGGCGCACCTGGTTGCGGCCCGGCTCCGGCAACGGCACCTCGCGGACCTGTAGCACCTCCTCGGGGACGCCAAAGCGGTCGAAGATCGCGGCCTTCATGGGACTCCGTGAATGGGGGGCGCAAGGAACGGCCGGCGGGGCGTTCTCTGCTGTGGCGACTCATGAAGCGTTCATCACCGTGCTGCTATCTTATCCAGAATGGGCTACTTGACACACCGGAGCATCGCTCTCAAGTAGGGGAAAGTCTGCGGTCGATACCGGATGTGATGCGATTGTCGTCTTTTCACTCCGGGCCCAGGTGACTCATGCCAGGACGCAGCGAAAACCGTCACGCCCGTCACTGCCACCGAGCGATGGTGCCCTCGCGCCGCTGGGCCGTTTCCCTGGCACTGGCGGCCGTGCTGCTCGCCGACTCCGCCGGGTGTACACGCCGCTACTTCCGCGACGACGCCGACAAGGAAGTCTCCGAGGTGATGGCGCAGAAGGACAAGTACCCGGCGTGGAAGATCGAAAACTGGCACGTCTACGCCGACCCGCGCGCCCGCTTTGCCGACCCGAGCAACCCCGATCGTCCGCCCAAGCCGCCGGACGACCCGGCCGCCTACGACCTGTCGCCCAACCCGCAGAAGCCCGGCCACGCGGGCGTCGAGCGCATCGAGGGTACCGGCTACCTCACTCTCATCGCCAAGTGGGACCAGGAAAATCGCGCCAAGAGGGCCAGCGAGGAGGCCGACGAGCAGCGCCAGACGGCTGAGCCACCCGGCGGGGCGGAGGAGGCGGAAGAGGGGACGGCCCCGACCGCCGCGATCGGCCAAGCCGCGGCCGGCGGCGGCCAGGCTGCCGACGTGTCGATGGCGGGCCCCGTCTCGCCCAGGGACGCGATCCTGGAAGCGACGGAGCGCTCGTCGCTCGACGTCACCGGACGGCCGGCGTACCTGATGACCCTGGACCAGGCGGCCGAGTTGGCGATGTTCAACAGCCGCGAATACCAGGATCAGCGCGAAAACCTGTACCTGGCCGCCCTGCCGGTCACGCTGGAGCGCTTCAGCCTCGCCGCCCAGTTCCTCGCCTCTCAGGAGGCCATCCGAGAGTATGCCGGTCGCAACACCCCGACCGGGCAGACCAGCAACTGGACCCTGAACAACGGCATCGGCGTCAGCAAGATCCTGCCGACCGGGGCCCTGCTGCTGCTCAACTTCTCCAACCAGACGGTCTTCGACTTCCTCAACCCGAAGAAGACGATCAGCGAATCGACGCTGGACTTCTCGGCCATTCAGCCGCTGCTGCGCGGCGGCGGCAAGGCGGTGACTCTGGAGCCCTTGACGCTGGCCGAGCGCAACCTGCTGTACGCGATCCGCAATTACGCCCGCTTCCGCAAGGAGTTGTACGTCGAGATCGCCAGCAACAACGGCGGCAGCATCAACGGCTCGGCCTTCCAGCCCGTCGGCGTCCTGTCCAACAGCGGCGGCAGCGTCAGCGGCACCGGCCCGTCCGGACTGAACCCGGGCGTGATCGCCCCGGTCGCGACCGTCCTCACCGGCCCCATCCGGCCGCCGGCCACCGCCGGCCAGCTCGTCATCACGCCGGCCATCACGCCGCCGCCGTCGGGCTACCTGAACACCATGTTGCAGAACATCCAGGTCTACATCGACAAGGAGAACATCGACGTCCTCAGCGTCATCCTCAAGCGCTACCGCGGCTTGCTGGAAGGCGACATCGTGGCGCCGCTGCAGGTGCAGTCGGTCGAGCAGCAGCTGCTGGCCGGCCGCGCCACCCTCCTGCTAGACCAGGACCAGTACCTCGCCGCCCTCAACTCCTTCAAGATCGAGATCGGGGTGCCGATGAGCCTGAAGATCGAGATGGACGACGCGGTCCTGCGGCCGCTGATGAACCAGTTCCGCCGCTCGCGGGCGATCATCGAGGACGAGCAGGCCGCCGTCACCGAGGCCTCCAACCTCATCCCCCCGGACAGGGCCCCCCGACTGCGGGCCGAATTGTTGCGCCTGTTCCAGCGCTCGGCCCTCGTCCAGGGAACCCCCTTCGCAAAAACCATCCGCGGCCGCTGGGCAGCCTGGGAAAAGCTGTCCGACAAGGAGCTGAAGGACAGGCTCGAAGCCCTCCGCAAGGAAACCCAGGCGTTGCTCGACCGCCAGGCCGACCTGCAGAAGAAGGAGCAGGCCCTGAGCGAGGCCGAACTGGCCCGCCTGAAGGAAGTGGGCGCCGAAACCGACCTGGGCAACTTCGAGCGTGTCCTGCGCCAGTACGAGGCCAACTATGTCGAAGACGGCAAGCCGAAAAAGCCCGACGCGGCCGGCGAACGCCGCCGCATCACGCAGTTCCGCGACGTGATCGCCTACTGGCAGAAGGTGCTGGTCGAGGCGCGCGACGACCGCTGGGCGGCGATCCGCAAGACCTGGCCGGACCTGCCCCGCGCCTGCGTCGATGGCGTCGATCTGGTCAAGGACGACCTGCTCCGGGCCGAGGGGGCCGCGGCCCAGCACGCCCTCATCAACCGCCTGGACCTCATGAACGTCCGCGCCCAGGTCGTGGACGCCTGGCGGCAGATCGCGGTGTTCGCCAACGCCCTTCTGGGCACGTTCAACGTGAAATACAACCTCAGCAGCAACTCGCCGATCGGCCACGCCCAACCGCTGAACATCGGCGGCAGCGGCAATACCCACCAGCTGGTCCTGGACACCGAACTGCCCCTTGCGAGGAAGCTGGAACGGAACAACTACCGGGCCAGCCTGATCGCCTACCAGCGGCAGCGGCGGGCCCTGGAGGAGGCCGAGGACCTGGCCGTGGCAGCGGTGCAGAACGAGTTGTACCTCTTGCGGCAGTATGCTGAGACCTATAAAATCCAGCAACGCCAGCTTGAGTTGGCCTACCTGACCATCGACAGTTCGCTCGAGGCGCTCCAGGCTCCGACCCCCCCTGGCCCGGCCCGCGCCGGACAGGATGGCCCTGCTGCACTGACGTCGCAGCTCTTGGGCGCCCAGCGTTCGCTCCCCACGGCCCAGAACGGCCTGCTAACCGTCTGGATCAACTACCTGGATGCTCGCCTCTCTCTGTATCGCGACCTCGAGCTGATGCCGCTCGACCAGCGAGGAGTCTGGATCGATGAAATCCGAGCCTGCGACTGTAGCCTCGACGCCGACCAATCCGCCCGACCTGGGCAACCGGCTGGCGGCAACGAGCAACGGCTCCCCGAGTCCCGTCCCGTCCCGCCTGCCGCGGGTCCAGGGATGGACTAGCCGCACCAAAGTGCTGATCGGCGTCGGCGCCTTCCTGGTCCTGAGCCTCGGGGGCGTCGGCGCCTACCAGTGGGTCCACAGCGCGCGCGGGGCGTCGCGGGCCGACCTGGTCCTGCACACGGTCAAGTACGACCGGCTGGAGCTGACCGTCGTCGAGCGCGGCGCCCTGGAGTCGTCGAAGAACAGCGACATCTACTGCCGCGTCAAGGCCGGCAGCAAGAACACCACCATCGCCGCGCAGATCAAGTGGCTGCTCGACGACGGCTCCGAAGTCAGCGGCAGCCGCTCGCTCCAGGACGTGCGGACCATCTACACCTGGGACGACACCGCCGGGACCTACCAAAGCCGCCGCGGGCCCAACCCGGACGGCTTCACGGTCGTCGAGCTGCAGCACAAGAAGAACGGCGAGAAGTATTACGCCGACCTGCTCGTGGACCTCGACGACTCCGGGCTCCAGGAGCAGCTCAAGGCGGAGAAGATCACGCTGGACAAGGCCGAATCGGACAAGATCCAGGCCGAGGAGCAGTACAAGATCACCGTCAGCAAGAACGAAAGCGACATCAAGACGGCCGAGACGACGATCGAGTTGGCGGCCATCGACCTCAGCAAGTTCACCGGCATCGAGGTGGAGGAGATCCTCAAGCCCGAGACGATCGCGAAGTTCCGCGAGGAACTCAAGGCGGCGAACCGCAGCTCGACCCGCCCGGCGACGGAACTGGCGGAAGTGGATCTCAAGAGGTACAAAACCGGCGAGTACCTTCAGGAACTCAAGGACGACCTGGGACAGATCGAGACCGCCAAGTCCGACCTGAGTCAGGAGGAAGACCGCGAGGCTTGGGCCTACCGCATGGTCAAGAAGGGCTACCAGACCGCCAGCCAGGCGCAGTCGGAGACCTCGCGCAAGGAGAGCTATCAGCTGTCGTTGAACAAGGTGTCGCTGCAGCTGGACGTGCTGGTCAAGTATAAGAAGAACCGCCTGCTGACGCAGTACGTGACCGCCCTGGAGGAGGCCCAGCGGGCCCTGGACCGGGTCCAGAAGCAGACCAAGGCCCAGGAGGTGAAGGACCGCACCGACCGCGAGTCCAAGAGGTCGATCTGGGAGCAGGAGTTGGCCCACTACAAGGACATCCAGGAAGAGATCAAGAAGTGCAAGGTCTACGCGCCGCAGGACGGCATGGTGGTCTACTACGTGCCGGAGCAGGCACGCTTCGGCGGCGGGTCGCAGCAGTCGATCGTGGCCCAGGGCGAGCCGGTGCGCGAGGGCCAGAAGATGATGCAGATCCCCGACCTGAAGCAGATGCTGGCCATCACCAAGGTCCACGAGGCGCTGGTGTCGCGCGTCCACCGCGGCCAAACCGCCAGCGTCCGCGTCGATTCGTTCCCCGAGCGGGTGCTGCACGCCCAGGTCGAGTCGGTGGCGACCGTGGCCTCGCAGCAGGACTGGATGGCGGCCGACGTCAAGGTCTACGCCACCAAGGTCGCCATCCATCCCGAGGACCTCAAGGGCATGGACCTCAAGCCCGGGATGAGCGCCGAGGTCACCATCACCGTCGCCGACGCCCTGGAACACATCCTGACCGTGCCGGTGCAGGCGGTCATTGGCGGCAGCGAGATGGGCTCGGATCGCAAGATCCTCGTCATGACGCCGGACGGGCCGAAGGAGCAGACGATCCTCGTCGGCGCCAGCAACGAGAAGGTGGCCGAGGTCCGGGACGGACTCAAGGAGGGCGACGAGGTCGTCCTCAACCCGAAGGCGGTCCTCGGCGACAAGATCAAGATCCACCAGGCCAGCGAAAGTAAGGGCCTGACGCTGCCGGACAAGGGTGAGGGCAAGTCGGAAGAAAAGACCGGCAAGGGCGGTGGCCACGAGAAGGGCAAGTCGGGCGGCAAGTCGGCGGCCGCCCCGGGCACCGGCGGCCAGGCGGCCGGCGGCAACTTCGCGAACATGACCCCGGAGGAAAAGGAGAAGGCCCGTCAGCAGAGGCTGGACCGCTTCCGCAAGGCCACTCCCGAGCAGCGCAAAGAACTGCTGGAGCAGGTGCCCGAAGGATTTCGCGACCGCGTCAAGGAGGAGCTCAAGGCGCAGGGGATCGAGGTCCCGGATTGAGCGCGAATTCCCGCCGCTTGCGGCTTCGCATGCCCTGCGAAGCCGCAAGCGGCTCGTGGAGGTTCCCCATGCACGCACAGTCCAAGCCCCCGATCGCCCAGGTCGTTGACCTGGTCAAGAACTACTACCTGGAGTCGGTGACGGTGCGCGCCCTGCGCGGCGTCTCGCTCGACTTCGCGGAGGGGGATTTCGTGGCCCTGATGGGGCCGTCCGGCTCGGGCAAATCGACCCTGCTCAACCTGCTCGGCTGTCTCGACCGGCCCACGACCGGCGACTACTACCTCGGCGAGGAGAACGTCGCCTCCATGGACGACGACCAGTTGTCCGAGGTGCGCAGCCGTTACATCGGCTTCATCTTCCAGTCGTACAACCTGCTGGCGCAGTACACCGTGGTCGAGAACGTCGAGATACCGCTGCTGTACCAGGGGGCGAAGCTGAACGCCCAGACGC
The DNA here is from genome assembly GCA_035266225.1 of Gemmataceae bacterium. Taxonomy (GTDB): domain Bacteria; phylum Planctomycetota; class Planctomycetia; order Gemmatales; family Gemmataceae; genus DATFNV01. Next base: position 831 of record DATFNV010000266.1, on the reverse strand, counting down.
GCCAGCGCTGCATCGACCTGGCATCGCTGGTCGGCCTGGGCGACCGGCTGGACCACCGGCCGATGCAGCTGTCCGGCGGCCAGCAGCAACGCGTGGCCATCGCCCGCGCCCTGGTCAACGACCCGCACGTCATCCTGGCCGACGAGCCGACGGGCAACCTCGACTCGAAGACCAGCGACGAGATCATGCAGCTGCTGACCCAGCTGAACAAGGCGGGCAAGACGATCATCATGGTGACGCACGAGAACGACATCGCCGCCTGGGCGCGGCGCGTCGTCCGCATGCGCGACGGCCACATCGAGTCGGACGTCCGCAACGACCCGCCCCGTAAGGCTCCGCGGCCCGACGAGGCGATCGAGGAGTTGCCGGAGGTCATTCCCGCCGACGGGCCCTGTTCCCCGGACGGCGTGCGCGGGGCGGAAGGAGGGCGGATATGATCGGCCTGGCAATGATGGCGCTCCTGGCCCTGGCGGTCGTCGCCCTCGTCGTCGCCCTGCTCTGGACGGACAAGGGCCGGCGCGGCCTGGTGCTGGCGCTGCGCAGCCTGTGGCTGCACCGGCTGCGCTCGGTGCTGTCGGTGCTGGGCATCATCATCGGCACCCTCGCCGTCATCGCCCTGATGGCCTTCGGCGAGGGGAGCATGAAGGACGCCCTGGACGACATCGCCCGCCAGGGCGCCACCAACGTCATCATCCGCAGCGTCAAGCCGCCCGACGACTCCTCGACACAGCGGCGGACGCGCATCGCCATCTACGGCCTGACCTACGCCGACTACGACCGCTTCACGACCATCCCGAGCATCACGCAGCGGGTGCCGATGCGCATTTTCCC
>DATFNV010000265.1:0-7242 GCA_035266225.1 Gemmataceae bacterium | reverse complement strand
GAGGCCGATTCCCAAAGCAGCAGCTACTCGCCCCGCTGGGTTCTTCGTGGTTACGAAAGGACCGGCGAGGCGTTCTTGATCAAAGTGTTGCTTCAACTGAACGACCAGCTGACGTGCGTGGGCGTCAAGCGTTTTTTCCCTGGCTCATGTTCGACCCCACCAGAGCAATCATCCGTAGGGCGAGTCCTGGCGAAAAACCACTACGCCAATAAGCGTAACAGGCCCGATAAACGAGTGCAAGGTCATGTGAAACAGGCTATAGGCCTAACGGATCTTACGTTATTGCTCAGAGACGATTCCTCAGGCAACCAGTTTAGCAGTCGCGTTAGGCGTATTCTTGCTGTTGACGCAGCGGGAGCAGGATACATCCTCGACGCCGGACGAGACGTGGAAGAGATACGAACGATCCTACACCGAGAAGCAGCAGAAGTTAGTGGAGGGCGGTAGAGGCGTCATCGAACAAGAGAAGGTTGGCAGGGTGGATTCTCCTTGCACCACCACGGTGGCCGCTGGGGACAGTTCTCGCAACTTATTTATCGCCTTTTTCTTATGGCAAAAATCGGCTTTGGCCGCCAGCGCCGCTTGCCGACGGGTCCTGAGCGGCTATGCTGCCCGATGCGGAGCGAGAAGGCATCAACCACCCCAAGCGCGCCCGGAGGTTTCCCATGGCCCGCACCGCTCGCCGTCTCCGCTGGACCTCCGCCGCCTGCTACCATGGCCTCAATCGCGGCTATGCCCGGGTCGAAATGGGAAATTGTTGACACTGTCGGATACCGATTTTTCACCTGATGTCATGGCATGATTCACACAACTGCCGCCGCGCCGCTCCGGACAAGGTACTGAGGCCAATCCTGATTCCTACGGCGGTCGCTCCTGACGAGAGTGCCCATGTCTATCCCTCTGGCCGAAGTCGTCGCGCGACTCCAGCGTCCACGCGTCCTGGTCGTCGGCGACGTGATGCTGGACCGCTATACTATCGGTACCGTCGAGCGTGTCAGCCCGGAGGCCCCGGTGCCCGTCCTTACCGAAGCCGAGCAACATGACCGACCCGGCGGTGCCGCCAGCGTCGCCGCCCTGCTTGCCGCTTTGGAAGCCGAAGTGACGCTCCTCGGCGTGGTTGGCGACGACACCGCCGGACGTGACTTTCGCCGCCGGCAGGACGGCGCCGGCTTCGACAGTCGATGCCTGCTGACCGACCCGGACCGTCCTACCACGCTCAAGCACCGCTTCATCGGTCGAGCCAGCGACCGCCATCCCCAGCAACTCCTGCGTGTCGATCGCGAAGTCCGCAGCCCCCTCTCAGCCCGCCGAGAGGCCGATCTCCTGGCGATCCTGGCGTCCTGCTGGGACGGCTACGATGCCGTCCTGGTGAGCGACTATGGCAAAGGAGTCTGCACGCCCACGATCCTGCACCGGTGCCGCGAACTCACCCAGGCCCGCCACATCCCGCTGTTGGTCGATCCGCGTCCGGGGAATGATTACACCTGCTACGCGGGGGCGACATGCCTGACCCCCAACCGGAACAAGGCCTCCCTTGCTGCGGGACGTGCCATTGACCGGCCGGAAGCGGCTTTGGCCGCCTCTGAACAACTGCTCGGCGCCCTGGAAGTGCAGGCGGTGGTCGTCACCCTGGATCGGGACGGCATGGCTCTGGCCCACCGCGACGGCCGGCGACAGTTGTTCCCCCACGCGGCCGCGTCAGGTCTACGATGTGACTGGGGCAGGCGACATGGTGCTCGCCGTGTTGGGTCTGGCACTGGCGTCCGGCTGCGACTACGAAGAAGCCATCCCGCTGGCTAACGTGGCCGCTGGGCTGGAGGTAGAGCGTTTGGGCGTAGCTACTCTGACGCGGGCCGAATTACTCGCCGAAGCACGCTCGGTCCCCTCCGCAGGACGGGGAGAAAGGTGCAAGACGGCCGCTGTGGCGGACTTGCTGGCTGACTTGACGCGGCGCTGGCCGCGCTGCTCCGGCGCGAAGGGGCCGAGGCCGCCGTGGTGGACGCGGAACAGACGCCGCTGCCGCGGACTCGGGAGTTCCTGGAGCACTTCGACTTCGTGGTCCGGTCGGGCTATACCCCCTGGCACATCGCCGAGGCCGACCCGCAGGTGCTACCGGACGGGACGTTCAACTACGCCCCGTCGCAGCCGCGCTGGCACGGCGAGTTCGACTGGATGCTCCAGGCCAACGGCCACCTGGAGCGCGGCGGCCGCCTGGAGGACTGGCTGCCCGAGTTGGAGCCGGAGTGGGACTTCGCCAGGCGCTTCCGCTTCCGCCCCGACGAGGAAGCGGCGGCCGACGCCTTCGCGGGCGAGGTGGGAGGCCGCTACGTGGTGATGTTCGCGGCATCGGAGCCGGCCAACACGACGGGCGGCCACAACCGCGGCCCGCTGTGGGCGCCGGGGCAGTGGGCGGCGCTGTGCGATCTCTTCCTGGGCGACGGCGTGCGGCCGGTCTTTGTGGGGGCGGCGTGGGACCGGTCCTACTTCGAGCGTCACCTGCGGCCGCTGTTGCCCGCGGCGGTGCTGGGGCGGATCGACTGCTGGCCCATCGGCACGACCTTCGCGGTCATCAAGCGGTCGGCGGGGGTGGTGGCGTACCAGTCGGGCCTGGGCATCTTCGCGGTCTACCTGGGGGTGCCGTGCGCCATGTGGTGGCGGTCCGACGGCGACTCGATCCATCCGAACGTGTTCATTTCCTTCCGCGAGGCGATGGCGCGCGGCTGGGCGCCGCCGGGCGCCGTGGAGTCGGGCCGCTACCTGCCGCTGATATACGGCCGCTGTTCGCCCGAGTCGATCCACGCCCATGCCCGGGCCCACTGGTATTGAACCCACCCGCGCATCTCCGTGCCGCACTTCGTCCGCGGCGACCGAGGTATCCACCGCTAGTCGCCCTGGCGCAAGGGCTTGCTATCCGGCAGGCGCTCGCGGACAATGAAAAAGTCGGCTTCTGGCGCTCAGCATTCCGTGCGGGATAACGTGCGGCCTCTGGCGAGGAGACATAAGTCGTGTCCCAGCAACGAGAAACGGCGACTTTCGGCGGTGGTTGTTTTTGGTGCCTGGAGGCCGTCTTCGAGGGGCTGCGCGGCGTCGAGCGTGTCGTGTCCGGCTACGCCGGCGGCGACGTGGCCAACCCGTCGTATCAGCAGGTCTGCACCGGAAGCACCGGCCACGCCGAGGTCGTGCAGGTCACCTTCGACCCGTCGGTGGTCACCTTCCGCGAGGTACTGGAGGTCTTTTTCGGCACCCACGACCCGACCACGCTCAACCGCCAGGGGATGGACGTGGGCACGCAGTACCGCTCGACCATCTTCTATCACTCGCCGGAGCAGCGGCGCGTCGCCGAACAGACCGTCGCGGACCTGAACGCGGCCGGCATCTGGGGCCGTCCCATCGTGACCGAGGTGGTGCCGTTGCAGACGTTCTTCCCGGCCGAGGCGTATCACCAGGGCTACTTCCGCAACAACCCGCAGCAGGGGTACTGCCAGGCGGTCGTCGCCCCCAAGGTGGCCAAGTTCCGCCAGCACTTCGCGGCCAAGCTCAAGTAGCCCCCGCGGAGGCCGTGGCCTGCTGGGACTTCCGGCCGTCCCACACCTTCACCGTGCCGTCACGACTCCCCGACACGATGCGCTCGCCCTCGGCCCCGACCGCGACGCCGGTGACCGTGTCGGCGTGTCCGGTCAGCGAAAGCTCCTCGCGGCCCGTCTGCGCGTCCCAGACCTTCACCGCCCGGTCGTTGCCCCCCGAGATGACGCGCTTGCCGTCCGGGGTGATGGCCACGCTATAAATCGAGTCTGTGTGTCCCTTCAGGGTGCGTTCCTCCCGGCCCGTCCCGGCGTCCCAGACCTTGGCCGTCCCGTCGAAGCTCCCCGTGACGATGCGGCGACCGTCCGGGCTGATCGCCACCGAGTAGACCAGGTCGGTGTGACCGGCGAGGGTCCACTCCGCCCGGCCGGTGTCGGCGTCCCAGACCTCAGCCGTCTTGAAATTGGCGGCGACGACGCGGCGGCCGTCGGCGCTGACCCCCACGCCGGTAACGGCGTCCGTGTCCGTCGTCAGGGTGATCTTCTCCCGTCCGGTCGCGGCGTCCCACACCTTCACCGTGCCGTCGGCGGCCCCGGAGACGATGCGGCCGCCGTCGGCGCTGACTGCCACACTTAGTACGGGGCCGGCGTGCCCCGTGAGGGTCTGCGCCGCCTTTCCCGTCGTGACGTCCCACAGCCTCACCGTCTTGTCGATGCCGCCGGAGACGATGCGGCGTCCGTCGGCGCTGAGCGCCACGCTGCTGACGCGGCCGCGGTGTCCCGTGAGTGTGAGCGGCTCTCGGTCCGGCGTATTGCCCCACACCTTCACCGTCCCACCCTCGTCGCCCGCGACGACTCGCTCCCCATTCGCGCTGACCGCAACGGCGGCGATGGCCGAGGCGCTCACCAGGTTTCCCCCCGCCCAGGCCCGGGGGGCCCGGTCGAGCCGGACGACCTGCGGAGCCGCACCGGCCTGCGCCGCCGCCAACTCCGCGCCTTCCGCCTCCGCCGCCCGCTGGGCGGCGCGGTTTGCCAACCAGGCCCGGTAGTACAACCCGCCGCCGATCAGGGTCGCTCCGGCCAGCACGCCCATCGTGAGCAGCGCCGCGACGGGACGTTCCTTCTTCCGAAAGGGCCGGACGAGCTGCCCCCAGAATCCCTCCGGATAATCAGGATCGTCGTTGCCGAACTGCTCCGGCAATTCCCCGGGCGGCATGGAGAAGGTGCCGAAGATCACGTCGAGGAAGGGGAAAGTCGAGGCGAAGTTCTTGTCGCGCCCTACCGCCAAGGTGGTGTGATGCCAGCGGTGAAACACGGGGCTGGCGAAGACGTAACGGAGCGGCCCGAACGTCCAGTTCAGGTTGGCGTGGACCATCGCGGAATAGACGACGTTGAACGGCGCCAGGACCAGCAGCGCCTGCGGCGAGAAGCTCATCAGCAGCACGGCGACGTCGGCGAGGCCGAACTCCAGGAGGTTGTTGACGGGATGAAAGCGCACGGCCGCCGTCCAGTCCAGCACCTTCGGCGAGTGGTGAACGGCGTGGAAGCCCCAGGCCGGGCGCGTGTGGAAGGCGCGGTGGACCCAGTACAGGATGACGTCCTGGATAAGAAGGATCGCCACGCACTGCTGCCACAGCGGCAATCCCCGCACCGGAAGAAGGTCCGGGTCGCGGCCGCGGAACAGCAGCACCACGCCGGCGATGAGCAGGAGCGTGCGGCACAGCCGCGACAGCAGCGGCACGACCAACCAGTACATGACGTCAGCGGCCGCGCCGCGCAGGTCCTTCCACCAGTACATCCCCGGGTTGCAGGGCATCAGTCGGACCAGGACGCCGAAGGCGACTGCCAGCCCGGCCAGCCAGGCCAGCGTGGTCAGCCAGAAACCGCCGAGTTCGCTGATCCAGCCCATACCACGCGGCCTCCCCGCACAGGTCCAGAATTCGCCGTATCCGCGCGCGGGTTGTAGCAAACCCTCCCCCGGCGGGGAAGAGCAAAGGTCCGAGGTGCGGGCCTGGGTAGGTCCCGCGAGCCGAGCGGGACCGGGGCGCTCGAGTCCCGCTCGGCTCGCGGGACCTACCCGTCCGGCACCACGACAGGGGCAACGAACGAGCCCGCAGGTGGACGGTCGGGCGCATTTCGACGCAACAGCCTGGGAGGCAACAATTAATATAGAGCGTCCCCATTGCCCCCCTCGAGCAATATCGCCAGGCCTGTCTGGCGCACCTGGAGCGCCAGACCGTTGTCGTCCGCGGCATCCTGGACCGGGTCGGCCGGAAGTGGCAACTCCTCGAGGTGGGCGGTTTCCAAGTTCTCAATTCCGAGGTTCCGCCTTGAAACCGGACGAGGAAACGCAAGGAGCTTCTCAAGCGGCTCGCGGTTGACCTGACGAGGCGGTTCGGCCGGGCGTTTTCCCGGCTGGGGCTGCAACGGATGCGGGCGTTCTACCTGGGCCGGGAGATATGCTCGACGGTGTCGAGCATATCTCCCGGCCCAGGTAGAACCGTCAGCGGCAGCCACGGCAGGATGCTCAGCCCGACCTCCCCTACGGCGATGTCGGCCAGTGTTCGGCGGGCGTCCTCGCGGCACAGGTTTATCACCAGCGGCTTGACCCACTGACCGAGCCGTGTCCGGGGACAGTCAGCGCCAGCCCGTCGTCCGGCCGCTCCCCGGTCAGGAGGATAAGGACACCGCCGACGGGCGGCTCGTTCTCGGGGCCGGGCGGCGGCGACACCTCGCGCGACAGCAGCAACCCGTAGACGCCCAGGCGCTGGAAGAGGTGCCGCTCGGGCTCGGACTCGATCTCGACGACCATGTAGACGACCGGACCGAGCACGTCGGTACGGCGCAGGACGGCGACGAGGTCGTCGGTGCGAACCGGCCCGCCGGGGAGCGGCAGGCGGCGGGCGTCGTCCCAGCGCTCGAAGGCCAGCGGGGGCGGCGGCTGGTAGCGGCGCAGCAGCCAGGCGAAGAAGGCACTGCCGTCCTGCTTTGCCGCCGCCCGCGCGTTCTAGTCGAACATGCCCATGACTGGCCCCTCCCTCCGTGAGATGCCACTTTACCCGAAGGGCCGCGCCCGGGAGAACGCCAGGATGCTACGCCGGGCGCGTTAGGGGCCAATTGTTCCGCAAGGAATTTGCCATCAAGTACCTCGGTAAACTGTCCCTCTTCCCGGCTCGGCAATCCCTCCCTCGATTCACGCGGCCGTGCCCGTCGCCCAGGTACGATCGCTCGCACTCCGCTCCCGCACGTAATCGTAGATCCGCGCCGCGGCCTCCTCGGTCTCTTCGGGGGAATAGGGCGGGTTGGGCAGCACTTCATAAAGCCGGTCGAGGATGAAGACCTTGACCGTGGCCTGGGTCTGCTCCTTTTCGGTCCATTGCTCCATCGGCCCGAGCAGCTTCAGCAGGGCCGCCAGCAGCCGCCGGCTGCCTTGTTTAACATTTTCTCGGTCTGCCTTGGTGATATTGTCCTTGCACGCCAGGTCGAACAGCGCCAGCTCGTCCTCGGTCAACCCCTCCTCTACCGCCCGCCGCTGCTCGGCGTCCAGGCTCCCAGCCAGGTCAACCACGCGCGCGAAGGTTTCCTCGACGGTGGCGCGGTCCTTCTCCCGATTGTAGTCGGCAATGATCTCCTGGGGGTGCGGTCTCTCCCATGCCACCATTACGAGGCTTTTTTCGCGGCCGGAGGGCGCAGCTGATCGGGAGTTCGGACTTTCACCTCA
>DATFNV010000264.1:0-34029 GCA_035266225.1 Gemmataceae bacterium | reverse complement strand
CAAACGCGGGTCGCGCTCTGCCCGTGCCCGTGCCCGGTCTGGAATCGGGCACGGGCACGGGCCCGCGCCACCTGAAACGGCCCGTTTCTGAACCATGCCACATTCCGGCCTGGTTCGATTCCGGGTTATGAGGATCACACGGCCGGGGGGTCGGCGGTAAGGGTCTCGGGGTCCGCGCGGGGCCGGTGTGTGCCACCCAGAGGCAAGTTCTGTGCCACCAGTTGGCACAGAACTATTTCCTTGTCGCCCTTCGGTTTAGCGGCCCCGGCTGCTGAGCTAGACCGGGGCGTACCGCGGCCTGCGGCTTCGCACGGTCGAGCCGCAAGGCCGCACGCGTCCCCCACAGACATCACTTTTCCGCCTTCACGTCGTAGCACAGCAGCACGCCCTGGTCGCGCAGGTACAGGCGGCCGTTGGCCACGACCGGGTGCGGCCAGGCCGGCCGATCACCGTGGTCGGGCTGCTCGAAACGGCCCTTCTCTTTGTAGCCGTCCGGCGTCGCTTCCACGAGGGCGACCTTGGGCTTCGCGCTCTCTCGGCCGAAGCCGGTCCCGCCCTGGGCGCGGACGTACAGCATGCCGTCGGCGTAAGTGACCGAGGCCGTGCCGACCGCGGCGGCGTGCCACTTCACCTCGCCGGTCTTGAAGTCCATGCACACCAGCTCCCCCTTCGCGTTGGTGCCGTACACGTACGCGCCCACGCGGACCACCCCGCCGATGCTGTTTAGCTTCGTCGTGTTGAAGTACACCTCCTCGCTGCTGACGGCGTCCTTGTCCACCTTGATCCGGTTCAGGCCACTGCCGTTGCGCGACGTCGAGGTGAACACGCAGTCGTCGTGGAAGACCGGCGTCGGGATGTTGGCCGCCTCGTCTTTTGTGTGGTCGTACCGCCACAACAGCTGCCCCGTTTTCGCGTCCACGCCGATCACGCCGCCCCCGACGAACTGGACGTACTGCTTCACCTTGCCGACCTCGGCGATAATCGGCGAGGCGTACCCCGCCGCGTCTCCTTCCTTGACGGCGCACTTCCAGATCACCGTGCCGTCCTTCTTGTTCAGCGCCGCCATCGTCGCCTTGTCGCCCCCCGGCGTGCAGACGAGCACGTCGCCGTCGATCAGCGGCGACTCGGCATAGGCCCACAAACCCGGCTTGCCATCGAAGTCGTTTTTGAGGTTCTTCGCCCAGGCCGCCTTGCCGTTGTCGCGCCCCAGGCAGGCGAGGTCGCCGTCGGAGCCGAGGACGTAAATGCGGTCGCCGTCCACCGTCGGCGTCGAGCGCGTGCCGGGGTACTGCGCCTGCCCCGTGTTCTTGCCGACCTTGCCGACCGGCGTGGACCAGACCTGTTTGCCGTCCTTGACGTCGAGGGCGACGGCCGACTCCTCGTCCCTGGTGTTGCTCATCAGGTAGATGCGGTCGCCGACGACGGCCGGCGTCGAGAAGCCGCCGCCGACCTCGCCGTTCTTCCAGAGCAGCTTCGGTCCGTCCTTGGGCCATTCCTTGAGAAGGCCCGTCTCCTTCGACACCCCGGTCCGCTCCGGACCGCGCCACTGCGGCCAGTCGTCGGCCCAGGCGAAGACGATCAGCAGAAGCGCGGCCAGGAAGCAGAGGGGAACGCAGCGACTTCTCATCGGGGACCTCCTGCGGACGAAAGGATGTACGGGCGCGACAAACGAGTGAGTGAGTGTAGCAGGCGAAGCCGCGGCCTGGCAATCAGAAGAGGATTGCGGAGCCGCCCCCGCGCCGTCACAATGCGGCGGCACGCCCGTCGCCCGCCACCACCGACCCGCGGAGCTGCTGATGACACCGACTCGATTCTGCTTCCGCTTCCTCGCTCTCCTGTTCGCGGCCGCCCTCCCCGGGACCGCCGCCGCCCAGGGGTTGGAGGCGGTCAAGGCCGCGTACACCAAGTACGAGTACCGCATCCCCATGCGCGACGGCAAGAAGCTCTTCACCTCCGTGTACGTCCCCAAGGACACGGGGCAGAAGTACCCCATCCTGCTGACGCGCACGCCCTACAGCGTGGGGCCCTACGGCGCCGACCGCTACAAGGACAACCTCGGGCCGTCGCCACTGTTCGCTCAGGCGGGCTACGTCTTCGTCTACCAGGACGTGCGCGGCCGCTGGATGTCGGAGGGGACGCACGTCAACATGCGGCCGCACAACCCCGACAAAAAGGGGACGGAGGAGGTCGATGAAGCGAGCGACACCTACGACACGATCGACTGGTTGGTCAAGCGCGTGCCGAACAACGGCAAGGTGGGTCTGTGGGGCATCTCGTACCCCGGCTTCTACACGGCGGCGGGGATGATCGACGCCCACCCGGCGCTAAAGGCGGCGTCGCCGCAGGCGCCGATCGTGGACTGGTTCGTGGGCGACGACTTCCACCGCAACGGGGCGCTGTGGCTGCCGCACTTCTTCAACTTCATCGGCAACTTCGGCCGGCCGCGGCCGGAGCCGACGCGCAAGGGGCCGACCCACTTCGAGCACGACACCCCGGACGGCTACGACTTCTTTTTGCGCATGGGGCCGCTGAGTAACGCCGACAAGAAATACTTCAAGGGCGAGGTGGCCTTCTGGAACGACGTGATGGCGCACGGCACCTACGACGACTTCTGGCAGTCGCGCAACCTGCGGCCGCACCTGAAGAACATCAAGCCGGCCGTGATGACCGTCGGCGGCTGGTTCGACGCCGAGAACCTCTTCGGCGCCCTGGAGACTTACCGGCACGTCGAGGCCAACAGCCCCGGCATCGCCAACGTCCTCGTCATGGGGCCGTGGCGGCACGGCGGCTGGAGCGGCGGCGACGGCGAGGCGCTCGGCAACGTCCACTTCAACGCCAAGACGTCCGATTTCTACCGCCAGCAGATCGAACTGCCGTTCTTCGAGTTCCACCTCAAGGGCAAGGGCGAGAACAAGCACCCCGAGGCGTGGGTTTTCGAGACCGGCGCCAACCAGTGGCGCAAGCACGACGCCTGGCCGCCGAAAGAGGCCAAGACGAAGACGCTGTACTTCCACCAGGGCGGGCGGCTCTCGTCGGACACCCCGCCGCGCGGCAAGGCGGAGGACTGCACCGACGAATACGTCAGCGATCCGGCCCGGCCGGTGCCGTTCCAGGACAAGATCGACATCGGCATGTCGGCCGACTACATGACCGCCGACCAGCGCTTCGCGGGGCGGCGGACCGACGTGCTGGTCTACCAGGCGCCGGCGCTGGACGACGACGTGACGATCGCCGGCCCCATCGACGTGGACCTGCACGTCTCGACGACCGGCACCGATTCGGACTGGGTGGTGAAGCTGATCGACGTCTACCCCGACGACTACCCCGACCCCAACCCGAACCCGACGGGAGTGCGCATGGGCGGCTACCAGCAGCTGGTGCGCGGCGACGTGATGCGCGGCAAGTTCCGCAACAACTACGCGAAGCCGGAGCCGTTCGAGCCGGGCCAACCGGCGCGGGTGAAGTTTCGGTTGCAGGACGTGTACCACACGTTCCGGCCGGGGCACCGGATGATGGTGCAGGTGCAGTCGAGTTGGTTCCCGCTGTGCGACCGCAACCCGCAGAAATTCGTGGATATTTACTCAGCGAAAGAGTCGGATTTCGAGAAGGCGACGCAGCGGGTGTACCGGTCACGCGATTTGCCGTCGAAGGTGACGGTGCTGGTGATGCCGTGAGCGTGGTCGGGCTGCTGCTGCCGTAGCCGCAAGATGCCAGCTTGCGAGCTTTGGGGGGCGAAAAGCCCGCAAGCCGGCAGCTTGCGGCTACGGCCCGCTCAGGCCGCCCCAACGCCAGAGCCGGTTTGCACCCTCGGGCTCATCCCGTCTTGCCCCGTTTGCGCCGTTGTGCTACATCACACTGTTCGCCCGCAAGGAAGCAAGCCATGCAAATCCGTCGATTGGGTCGAACCGGGCTGAAGGTGACGGCCCTGTGCCTGGGTACGATGACTTTCGGCCAGCAAGCCGACGAGGGCACGTCGTTCGCCATCCTCGACAAGGCGTCGGCGGCGGGGGTCAACTTCCTCGACACCGCCGACGCCTACCCGGTGCCGCCCGAGCCGGCCACCGCCGGCCGCACCGAGGAGATCATCGGCCGCTGGCTGAAAGGGCGCCGCGATCACTTCGTGCTGGCCACCAAGTGCCGCATCCGCGTTGGCACCGGGCCGAACGACGAGGGCCTATCGCGCCGGCACGTGCTCAAGGCCGCCGAGGACAGCCTTCGCCGCCTGGGCACCGATTACATCGACCTCTACCAGGCCCACACCCCCGACCCCGATACCCCCATCGACGAGACGCTGCGCGCCTTCGAGGACCTGGTGAGATCGGGCAAGGTGCGCTACGTCGGCTGCTCGAACTACCCCGCGTGGCAGGTGGCGCTGGGGCTGGGGCTCAGCGAACGGCACGGCTGGGCCCGCTTCGACTGCGTGCAACCGCGTTACAACCTCCTCTACCGCGACATCGAGGCGGAGCTGCTGCCGCTGTGCCGGCACGCGGGCGTCGGCGTCATCGCCTACAACCCGCTCGCCGGCGGTTTCCTCTCGGGCAAGTATCGCTCGCTCGACGCGCCGCCGGCCGGGACGCGCTTCACCCTGGGCAAGACCGGCGAGTTGTACCGCGAGCGCTACTGGCACGAGGCGCAGCTGCGGGCGGTCGAGGGGCTGCGACAATTCTTCGAGCCGCGCGGCAAGTCACTCGTCTCGGTCGCCGTCGCCTGGGTGATGGACCAGCCGGGCCTCACGTCAGCCATTGTCGGCGCCAGTCGGCCGGAGCAACTGGACGCCAGCCTGGCGGCGGTCGATATTTCTCTGGACGCCGAGGAGCGCGAGGCCTGCGATGCGGCGTGGTATTCCTTGCCACGTTTTCCGAAAACGCCCATCTAAGCGCAGATTACCGGGCAGTTCACAGGGACTATGCCGCAGGTAACGGATATGCAGGCTGCCGCGGTAACAATCTCCATTCAGCGTCGGCAATCGCTCTAGGAAGGGGCAAAAGGGCACGCTACACTGCGAAGCCACCCGACCCCCTGACTTCGGAGGGCTGTATCAGGATGATAAGCCGCCGCCAGTCGTCCGTCGCCTCCGCCACCGGAGACTTCCTGTGCGCGCTGCGCGCCAGCGGGCTGCTGCCGCCGGAAACGCTCGCGGCCCTGGCGCCCGGGTCGGCTTCCCGCGACCCCCGGGCCTGGGCGTCGGAGTTGATCGAGCGCGGCCTGCTGACTGGCTACCAGGCGGAACAACTCCTCGCCGGCAACGGCCAATCCCTCGTCCTCGGCCAGTACCGCATCCTCGACACGCTGGGCGCCGGCGGCATGGGCCGGGTGTACAAGGCCGAACACGTCCTGATGCGGCGCGTGGTCGCACTGAAGGTCGTCGGTGTGGCGGAACACGGCCCCGACGCGACGGCCAACGCCGAGCGGCACGCGGCCTTCCTGCGCGAGATCGAGTCGGCGGCCCGGCTGACGCACCCCAACGTCGTGGCCGCCTACGACGCCGGCGAGGCCAACGGCGTCCGCTTCCTGGTCATGGAATACGTGGACGGTCTCGATCTGGACCGGTTGGTGCGGGAGGTCGGCCCGCTGCCGTCCCGCCGGGCCTGCGAGTACGCCCGCCAGGCGGCCGTCGCCTTGCAGTACGCCTACGAGCGCGGCGTGCTGCATCGCGACGTGAAGCCGGCGAACCTCCTGGTCGAGCCGGGTGAGGGGGCGCGCTCGCCGGGGCGGGTCAAGGTACTCGACCTCGGCCTGGCGTTGAGCACGCGCGGCGGCGACGGCGGCGCGGACGCGGCCAGCCGGCTGTCGGGCACCCCGGACTACATCGCCCCGGAGGTAGCCCACGACGCCGACAGCCGCGACGTGCGCAGCGACCTGTACAGCCTTGGCTGCACCCTGTACTACCTGCTGACCGGCCGCGTGCCGTTCCCCGGCGGGACGTGGACCGAGAAGCTGCTGCGCCACCAGTACGACGCCCCGGCGCCGCTGCGCGACCTCGCCCCGACGGTGCCGCCGGCGGTCGCGGCCGCCGTCGAGCGGTTGATGGCCAAGCTGCCGGCCGACCGCTACGACACCCCCGCCGCCGTGGCGCGGGCCCTGGAGGAATGGCTCGCCCTCGCCGAAGACCCGCCGGCTTCCCCCGCGCCGGCCGGAGGGGGAGAGGCGCTCCCCGCGGCACAGACGCTCGGCTCGGCCATGCCATCGGACCCGGACGAGGGGAGCGCCTGCCCAACCACGATCGACACCCCGGGGCCGCCGTCGGCCTGGGACATTCCCGTCCCGCCGCCGGTGCCGGCTCCGCAGCCCGCGCCGCCGCCCCGCTCGGGACGACGCTTGCCGTGGCTGATCGTGTTCGGCGCCGCCATCCTCGCCGGCCTCGGCGGCGCCTGGTTGGTCCGTGGTTCCCTGATCCCCAGACAGGCGACAACCGCAACAGCGCCGCCCGCGCCCGGGTTCGTCGTCGAGGGCCGTGGGACGACTCACGCGACGCTGGCCACGGCCGTCGCCGAGGCGGCCGACGGCGACGTCATCACCATCCACGGCGATGGGCCGTTCGCCACCGAGCCGCTGTCCCTGACGGGAAAGGCGCTGACGCTGCGGGCGGCGCCGGGCTCGCGCCCCAGCCTGCATTTCGACGGACGGCCGGCGGCGTGGCAGGCGCTGCTGTCGAGCGATCGGCCGCTGGCGCTGGAGGGGATCGAGCTGCGGCAGACGCCCGGCCGCGAGCCGGCCCACCTGGTCTACGCCGCGGGGGCCGCGCTTCGCTTGACCGGCTGCCGGGTCACGGGGGACCACCACGCGGCGCCCATCGTGGCGCGCGGGGCCAACCGAATCGAGTTGCGCGACTGCCGGTTGCTCGTGGGCCAGCTGGCGCTCTGCGCCGAAGTGGCTCCCCACGGCCCTTGCGCGATCAGCCTGTGCGGGAACACCATTGAAGTCCGCAACGCGGGTGCGGCGGCGGTGTCGGTGTGGGCGGGCGAGCGGCGCGGTAACCCCGTCAGTATCGAGATGGAGGCCAACGACGTTCACGCTCCCCGCATCCTGTCGCTCGGCGAGCTGAACGGCGGCGTTGCACTGACCATCCGAGACAATCACTTTGCTTTCGACGAGGCGCTGCTGTGCCTCAACGGGTTCGGCGGGCAGGAGTGCTGGCGACAGGCCGTGACGTGGCGCGGCCAGGGGAATCGCTACAAAGGCGCGGGGGATTGGCTGTGCATCGACGGCCGCCCCGCCGGCGCACCCGGGCTGCGGGCGTGGCAGGAGCTGTGGGGGACGGAAGCGGAATAGCCGCTTGCGGCTTAGCGTTCGCGCCAGGCGCAAGCGGCCATCCATCACCGCTGGGCTCAGGGAAGCGACGGTTCGCCCTCGGTCAGCGAGAGGCGCACGAGGTCGGCCAGCGACCGGATCAGGTGCGGCGTGGCGAGGTAGCTGATGCCACGGTGCAGGTGCAGGCGGAACTGGCGAGCCAGGACGTCGTCGCCCGTGCCGAGACCGTCGCGGACGCAGCGCTCCTTGAGCAGCGCCAGGTACAACTCCTCGGCGTCGCCGGCGAAGACCTGCCAGGTCATCTCGACGTTGCTGTCGGCGGGGACGTCGATGGGCGTCGGCGGCGACGGCTGCCGGAGCGACAGGCAGAACGCCCAGCGGCAGAGGATGTTCCACTGCGGGATGGTGGTCCGCATCTTCAGGCGGATGAGCTGTTCCTTCGCCTGCGCCGACAGGCGGATTTGCTTGATGCTCATGGACCGGCCCAGCCGCGCCAAGACGGGATCGGCGAGGATGCCTCATTCTTTCCAGAAGTAGCCCTCTTCGCCGACAGTCACCTTCGACCGCTCGTCATAGCTCAAGTGGTACGCCCGTGCAAGGGCAGGCTGCAACGCCTGGTAGTAGGTTCGGTCCACTTCCGTATCGGTGGAGAATAGCACTACCTGATGACTGGCGTTGGGGAAGTAGCGCTCGACGAGATGCTGGCGATGGACGGCGTCGAGGCGCGCCATCGGCGTGTCGATGACCGCCGGCAGGGGGCGCGCCGAGGCCCGGGCCAGGCCCCATAAAATCGCGATGGCGAAAATCTGCTTCTCGCCCTCCGAGAGCCGGAGCCGCGGCAGCGACACCCCGGCGGCGTCGTACAGCGTGATGGCGAAGTCCTCGGGGTCGATGTGGATGCGTTCCACCAGGGTCTGCTTGCGCAGCAGGTAGCGGAACGATTCGGTGATGAGCAGCGACAGGCGGTCGATCTTGTTGGCCGTCGCCCGGCGCAGGAACTCCTGCATGGTGTCGCGCGTCCGGGCGGCCAGTCCCACCAGGCGCTGCCGGTCTTCGCGGTGGAACTCGCCGGCCAGGTCCTTCCGCCACAGCTTTTCCAGACGGGACTCGCACTCCTTTAGCTCCGCCTTGATCCGCTTGACGTCGGCGTCCAGCCGCTGCGCCTGGTCCTCGTGGCGCGTCGCCGTTTGCGTCGTTTCCTTGAGGCGCTCGACCACCTGACCCATGTCGGCGTCGGCGGGGGTGGCGGCCAGCGCCCGTTCCAGATCCTCGCGCTCCTGCTCGATGCCGCTCAGCTTCTCCAGGATTTGGCCGGCCTGTTCCCGCAGTGCCGGCAGCTTCTCGGTGAGCAGATGAGGCAGCGCGTTCTGCACCTTGTCCGACAGGCCCAGGCGCTGTTCCCCCGCGCCGGGGACCTGCCGCGCCTGGCGGTCCGCGCCCAGGTGCTCCTGCACCAGGCCCAGCAGCGCCGGCGGCACCTGCGCCCGGCGGAGCGCCTCCAGCAAGCGGCCGTCGCGCTCGGCCAGGAGTCGCTCCAGCAGCGCCGCCTCGCCGGCCCGCCGCTCCTGACCGGCCTGCTCCATGACGTCCGCGAGCAGGTCCGTCACGAGCAGCAGCGGCAATTCGCCCGCGGCCAGCGCCAGCAGTTGCGCCGCCAATTCGCGGGCGCCTGTGACAAGTTCCGTGAGGCGCGCCTTGCGCTCCTGGCGCAGCTCCCAGTGTTTGCCGCCGACCGAGGCAAAGACCTCTTCCGCCTCCTTCAACTCCACCTTCGCCCGCTCCAGCCGATTCTCCAGCGAGGCGCGGTCGGTCGTCAGCGTCTGGAGTTGGGCTTGCAGGGTGCGCAGCTGTTCTTCGAGCGCCCCGGCCTCGGCCCGCTTCTCCGCCGGCCCCGCCTGCTTCGCCAGCCGCGCTTGCAGGACCGTCGCGTCAGCGATGAGCCGCTCGACGATGTCCAGCCCCAGGAGCGCCTTGACCGCGGCGGCCAGGGCGGCGCTGCTGCTGGCGTCCTCGGCCAGGGAGCGGATCTTCTCGCCGTCGAAGAAAAAGAGTTGCGAGATTTCCAGGGGGATCAGCTCCTCCACCAGCTGCGGCCAGCTCCCCGACAGCGACGTGCTTTAGAGGCCGTCCTGGTAGATCGCCAGGGTTTCGCGCACGCGCTCCTCTTGCACCACCCAGGCGCGGCGCACCTCGTACAGGTGCTCCTGGCCGTCGGCGGCGTAGCGGAAGGTGAGCGTGACTCCGGCGCCGTCGGCCGGGGCGACGCCCTGGTGGATCGACTGGCGCAGGAAGTCGTCGTAGGCCAGGTTGGAGCGCTTGGAGCAGCGGGCGCGCGTGCCGTACAGGGCCAGCTGGATCGCATCGAAGAGGGTCGTTTTGCCCCCGCCGTTGATGCCGCCGAAGAGGGTGATGGTCCGGTACTTCCCCTGCCGTTGGACCGGCCGCAGGTCGAACACCTGATCGCCGCGGTACAGGCAGAAGTTCCGCACGCCGAGCTGTTCGAGGATCATGCGTCATCCTTGACTTCAGGGGCGGGCGAATCCGTTCCTGCCATCTTCGCGTCGCCGACGTCCTGGTGCAGCTTCTTCTCCCGTTCCTTGCGCTCCTTCAGCACCGCGACCGCCTCCTCTTCGCTGCCGTAGAGCCCGGTCCGCAATTTCTCTTCCAGCACCTCGAAGACGCCGGCCCGCCGCGACATGCCGCGGAACTGCCGCTCGACGCCGAGCAGCGCCACCTGCACGTCGAAGAACACCCGGTCGTCGCCGCACACCTCGCGCAGCAGGTTCCAGTCGTCGGCGCGCAGCCCCTGCGCGTCGTCTTCCCCCTTGGGAAACGCCTCGCCGGTCACCTCCTGGTAGACGCGCGCCAGGGCGTCGTCGAACTCGTGCTTCTCGTACAGCCAGATGCGGCGGATTTCCTTCAGCTCTTCCAGGGTGATGAGCCGAAGGTTGCGGAACTCGGGCGGCCCTTCTTGCCGGGCAAGCTGCTGCGCCTCCAGCACGCGCCGCAGCCAGTAGACGCGCCAGTCCTTGAGGTACGGCCCGGGGATGGTGCCGTCGTGGAACAGCTGCACGGCCCCGTTCATCCGCCGGTGGTCGCGCTTGTCGCGGTCGGGGGCGTCCAGCTCATTGCGGAGTTCGAGGAGCGGCGCCATCCACACCTTTTCCTCGTCGTTCTTGATCATCGCCTCCATCGAGCGGTCTTTGTCCACGACGGTGCAGACCCAGCAGCCGAAGCGGCTGGTGCCGCAGCTGGGCGTGGACGTATCGACCACGAGCGGACACTCGCCGCCTTCGGAGGCCCCCTGGTACATGCCCAAGAGCGACTTGTTGTCGTGGCCCCACGGGTTTTTGACCTGCATCAGGTAGAGCCAGACGTCGTCATTGCTCCAGTCCTCGATGGGCGTGTAGACGAGCGAGTTGGGCAGGTTCACGTTCGGACTGAGCCGATCGCGGACGCGGAGCTTCTCATGTTCGGTCATGGTGGCGGCGCGCCGTTGCGACTCGGCCTTGCGCGTGCCGAGAACGAGGATGGCCTCGCCGTATTCGTGAACGACATTGCGGATGAACTTGTTGGACGGCCGAATCTTGAGCCGTTCGGTACACCAGCGGAACTTGTGCCGGGGCGCCGGGTAGCCCTTGCCGATGAGGTTGACCCAGAAGGAGTCTTCGATTTCCGGCGTCAGCTTGTACGGCGTGACCGGCAGCCCCTGCTCACCGGCCGCAATCCGCATGCGAGCGAGGGAGGCATCGACCCAGGCGGCGACGAGCGGCTGCTCGACGAGGGTATCGGTGGAGATGACGTGAACGGGCTTCTGGCGCCGGTCGATGGGCAGGTCGCGCAGGGCGAGCCAGATGAGTTGTAGGACGGCGGTGGAGTCTTTGCCGCCGCTGTAGCCGACGACCCAGGGGACAGCGTCGGCCAGGTACAGCTCGCGGACTTCGTCGGCGAGGGCTTGCACGGTCTTCGCGAGGCCGAGGTCGGCGAACGCGGACGGCCGGCTGCTGGTGTTCTTCGATGATGTGGCCATCTTTGCCTCTCACGACTCTTGGTTAACATTCCGCCGCTGTTCGACCCCTGCCGGCTCGCCCGGCAGGTGAAGCAGGTCGGCGGCTAGACTCGCGGCGTCGCGCCCCCATTTCGACCCCTGCCGGCTCGCCCGGCAGGTGAAGCAGGTCTGCGGCTAATGCGCGAGATCATGGACAATCCTTTCGCGTCGAGGTATCCTCTCCCCATATTCCCCCTGCCACGTTACGCGGTGGCTGTGCCATGCTTCCCGAACCCCTCTATCGACCGGCAGACCTGCGCCCGGCCTATCAACTCCGCTACAGCTGGACCGGTTGGCCCTCGAAAGCCCCATTCCCAGGCGACCTCCTCACCCGGGTCTTACCCGACATCGCCCCCGAGTGGGAGAAGGACGGCCTCCGCGTCCTGGAATCGTCTCTGGCGTCGGAGCAGATCCAGCTGACGCTGAGCACCACGCCGCAAGTGGCTCCGGTGACGCTGGCCAGTCGTGTCAAGGGACGGATCCAGCATCACTGTCGGCGAAGGGGGACTCCCATCGACTTCAGCCGCAAGCTGGCTGTCCGGTCCCTCGGAGACCCGACCCGTGCCCAGGTGGAAACCTACGTTCGCAATCAGGTCCCGAATGAGCCCCTGGCGGACGAACGGTTCCGGGCGATGCTTGCCCCATTTACCGTGGTCAATCCGCGGGTGGACCTGTCGAAGCCGACCGAGAGCAACAGCGGGCGTTACTGGTACAATCTCCATCTCGTGCTGGTCGTGCGCGACCGGTATCGCATCGGCGAGGCCGCGACGCTGGCGAAGGTCCGTGACACGGCGTTGCGGGTCTGCGCCAAGAAGGACTATGCGGCGTCCACGTTGGCGGTGTTGCCGGATCATCTGCACCTCGCCCTTCGCGGAGCAGTCGCGCACTCGCCTGAGGAGATCGCGTTGTCGTTCCTGAACAACCTGGCGTATGTCCTGGGTCAGCGGCCGTGGTGGGAGGCGGGGTATTACGCGGGCACCTTCGGCGAATACGGCATGGCCGCGGTGCGGTCGAAGGACGGCGAGCCGTGTGCGTAGCCTGCTGACCTCCTTCACCAGCCGAACAAGCCGGCAGGGGCCGACATCAGGAACACTCCTCTGCATAGCCTGCCGTCCTCCTTCACTCGACCTCTGCCGGCCCTCCCCACGACCCCTGCCGGCTCGCCCGGCAGGTGAAGCAGGTCGCCAACTACACCGGGCCACCGAACCCTCGCATCTCGACCCCTGCCGGCTCGCCCGGCAGGTGAAGGAGGTCGGCGGCTAACCGGGCGTGGCGTCGCGCCCCCCGCCGGCTTGCCCGGCAGGTGAAGCAGGTTGCAAGGTGGGCCCCAGCAGAAGCCGGTGGCGCTCGTGTGCCGCCCTGCTCCTGGGCCCAGCCTGGGTAAAGCGCCTCCGAGCGCCGGGGGCACCGCCGACCGCTGGGGATTCATTGCATTCGTTGCGCACGGCCGGTGTCGCGCAACGAATCCCGCGCCGCGCAACGAATGCAACGAATCGCGGCGGCGCGAACCCAGAGGCCAGCCCCTCCGGACGCATCGCTGGGCCCGGGGAACATTGGCCACGCTGGACCAGTAGCTGCCGACCTCCTTCACCTGCCGGGCGAGCCGGCAGGGGTCGGGGAGAAGAGGCGGCCCGCGGCCCCCTGGTAGCTGCCGACCTCCTTCACCTGCCGGGCGAGCCGGCAGGGGTCGCCGCGGGTGCGCCTTGCCACGAGGTTAGCCACCGACCTGCTTCACCTGCCGGGCAAGCCGGCAGGGGTCGGGAAGAGCGCGCCGCGCCCCGACCCGTCTAGCTGCCGACCTGCTTCACCTGCCGGGCGAGCCGGCAGGGGTCCCACAACACCCCCTCCGGCCTCTGCATTACTGCGCCCTCGTCCCCCGCACGAATTCCGCCTCCAGCGCCTCCTCTTCCGGCGTCAGCGTCAGCCCCAGCTGCTTCTTGATGAGGTTCCCCGTCAGCGTGACGTTGACGTTCCGCTTCGACAACCGCCCGGCGTTCATGGCCCGTCCTTCCCACAGCCGCGTGTTGCCCCGCGACCAGTCCAGCGACCTCAGCCGCGCCAGCTTCGCCTTCCAGTCGCGCGGGTGCTCGCGCATCAGGTCGCAGCCCGCCCGCCCAAGCGCCGCCAGGGCCAGCGTGTGGGCGTGGACGTAATCGCGCCGCAGATCGGCGGCGCTGACCCGGCGCTCCCGTGCCAACCCCCAGTCGGGAATGTGCCGCGCCACCTCGTTCCAGAACTCCGCGGCCAGGGCCAACTTCGCCTCCGTCGGCTCGTCCTGGCTGCCCAGCAGCGCCTGCGTGGCGTGGTAGATGCCGCTGAGCGTGAACAGCTTGATCGACCGGTTCGAGATGGTGCTGCGCTCGAACTCGGTCAGGTCGGCGAAGACGTGTACGCGCTGGAGCAGCGACTTGGCCACGTCGGCGTACTTGTCGCGATGATCGTAGAGGACGGTCAGCGACTTGGTCGGCCGCACGGCATAGCGGTTGAGGTCGGCGAACATCTGCTGGCAGCGCTTGAGGCCGACGTCCATGAAGAAGACGACGGCGATGGTCTCGTCGCCGAGGTCGGGGTTGTCGCGCAGCGCCGCCTCGATGGCGGCCCGGCGGTGCTGGCCGTCGTTGATAACGAAGCGCGCCTTCATGGGGATGCGCAGCTGGCCGACGCTGCGCTCGTTGGTGTCGGGGCCGAGCGGCTCGAAGCGGACTTCGCCGTCGATGGAGGCGGTCAGGGCGGAGAAGGTGTAGCCGCGCGGGTTGCGGAGGATGTAGCGGGCGATCTCGGGGACGCGGTTCCGGTTCAGGACGCGCTGGGCGCGCAACTCGGGCTTCAGCTCTTCCTCGTCGAACAGGAAGATGCGCGGGATGAGGCGCAGCGGGCACATCGAGACGTAGTACTCGCGCCCGGCCTGCACGCCGCGGATGGCCGGGAACATGTACTCGAATGACGGCATGACCCGCCCAACCACGGAGCCATCTGGAAGTCAAAAAATGACTTCCAGAAGAAAAAATTTCACTTCCATACTGCACGGAAGGTACAGTCCCGTCAAGCCCTACTGTCGAGCCAGCACCGAAAAAGACCAGACGGCGGAAGGGTTTATGACGGCCACTCGGCCCCCGGCTCGGCGTCCAGCCGGACTTTCCCTGTGTGGAAGGCCGGACCCATGAGGCCGCTGTACCTCGACTACAACGCGACCACGCCGCTCGACCCGCGCGTCTTCGAGGCGATGCGCCCGTACTTCCTCGAAGACTTCGGCAACTCGGGCAGCCGCACGCACGTCTACGGCCAGCGCGCCAAGGAAGCCGTGGACCGCGCCCGGCAGCAGGTGGCCGACCTGCTCGGCGCCCGCAGCGACGAGATCCTCTTCACGAGCGGGGCGACGGAGAGCAACAACCTGGTGCTCCTGGGGCTGAGACGGCACGGCGAGGCGACCGGGCGGAAGCACGTCCTGGCGACCGCCATCGAGCACAAGGCGGTGCTTGAGCCGCTCGACCAGCTGCGCGCGGCCGGCTTCGAGGTCGAGTTGTTGCCGGTGACGACGGGCGGCTACGTCGAGCCGGACACGGTGAAAGCACGGCTGCGGCCAGACACGCTGCTGGTGTCGGTCATGCACGCCAACAACGAGACGGGGGTGCTTCAGCCGGTGCGGGAGATCGCGGAACTGCTCGCCGACGGCAAGACGTTCTTCCACACCGACGCGGCGCAGACGTTCGGGAAGGAGGTCGAGGAGCTGCGCGGGCTGCACTGCGACTTCCTGTCGATCAGCGGGCACAAGATTTACGGCCCGAAGGGGGTCGGGGCGCTGTACGCCAGCCGGCGGCGGATGCAGCGCCGGCCGCTGACGCCGCTGCTGTATGGCGGGGGGCAGGAGATGGGATACCGCCCGGGGACGCTGCCGGTGCCGCTGGTCGTTGGGCTGGGGGAGGCGGCGGAGTTGGGCGGGCGCGAGTACCGGCAGCGCCGCAAGGCGGCGGCGCGTGTGAAGGAGGAGTTCCTCCGCGAACTGGCCGCGGTCGAACACCGGATCAACGGGGACCCGAGCCGAACCCAGGCGCATGTCGTGAACGTGAGCTTCCCGGGCGTGGACAGCGAGGCACTTATGATGGCTGTCCGTGAAGAACTTGCATTTTCCAACGGCGCGGCATGCACGACGGCGACGTACTTACCGAGCCATGTCTTGGAGGCGATGGGGCTCAACAAGGATGACATCGAATCGGCTGTCCGCATCTCCTGGGGGCCAGGAGTAACAGCCCTTCCTGCCAAGCTGCTGATGACCGTGATCCAAGGAATGAAAGGCTTAATCGGCCGTTCACCATAACCCATTTTGGCGACCGATTACTGTAGACATCGTTCCCTTGCAATACCGCGTCGCGGTCGATCTGTTGCCGGCCGCGGTTCGGTAGCCGTCAATGCTGAATCACCTGATGTTACGATTGGAGTACCGAAGCGATGAAGTGGTGATCGGGAGAGACATGTACGAGAAGTGCCTCCCCCTCAGTGCTCGATTTGACCGCGCCGTCGGCTTCTTCGCGAGCAGCGTGTTCGCGGTCTGCCCGGAGGCGTTCCATCGCTTCTTCCAGAATCGGGGGCGCATGAGAGTCGTGTGCTGTCCGATCCTTGATCGGGCAGATATCGATGCGATCTTCCGGGGATACCGCGACCGTCCCGAACTCATCCGGACGTCGCAGCTGGATGTCCTTGCGCGCGGGCGGCGGGATGCACTGCGCGAGCGAGCCGCCCTGACCGCGTGGCTCGTCGCCTCCGGCAGCCTCGACGTGCGAATCGCGGTGCGCGACTCCGGCCACGGCAATCACATCTATCACGAGAAACTCGGCCTCTTCGGAGACCACGAAGGCAACACCGTCGCCTTCTGCGGCTCGGCGAACGAGTCTCTCTCCGGTCTGGAGGGCAACTTTGAATCGGTCGATGTGTTTCGTTCGTGGGTGCCGGCGGAGAGGAAACGGCTCGACCGGAAGCGCTGGTCATTCGATCGCCTGTGGTCGGATGAAACGGACGGGGTGGACATCTACTCATTCGCGGACGCGGCGACCCGTGGCTTCCTGAAGGCACGCACCGAATCGCAGACAGAGGGCGCGCCTACACCGCCGCCGGACGCCTTACCCGCCTACACCGACGTCGGCCCCTTGCCCGGGATCGAGGAGGTGCTCCTCCTCCCCAGCGACATCCAGCTTCGCGAGCACCAGAAGGACGCGATCCGCAAGTGGTTCGGGAACAACGGGCGGGGGCTCCTGGCGATGGCGACCGGGAGCGGCAAGACGATCACCGCGCTGGCGCTCGCGAGCAAAGTCTACGAGTGGGCGAACGCGCCCCTGCTCATCGTCATCGTCTGCCCGTTCCTCCACCTCTGCGCCCAGTGGATCGAGGAGGCCCAGCGGTTCGGCCTCGACCCTCTCCTCTGCGCCCTCGACCGCAGCAGGTGGTACGAGTCACTCTCGACCCGTCTGTTCAACCTCGCCTCGGGAACCCGCCGCGTTGCCAGCGTCGTGGTCTCCAATGCCACCCTGGCCACCCCGGCGTTCCAGGGGCTCCTCCGCCGCGCACCCGCCCGGTCGCTCTTCATCGGAGACGAGGTCCACAACCTCGGGGCCCCCGACCTGCGCAACGCCTTGCCCGAGAACTTCGCGTTTCGCCTGGGGCTGTCGGCAACCCCCCAGCGCCACCGCGATCCGGCGGGGACAGAGGCGATCCGCGTATACTTCGGGGAGCCCGTCATCCGGTACACCCTGCGGCAGGCCCTCCAGGACCGCGTCCTCTGCCCGTACCGCTACTTCCCCGTCCTCGTCCGCCTGCAAGATGATGAACTCGATACTTACCTCCAGCTGACCCGCAGAATCGGCCAAATCATGGGGACGTCCGAGGCAGGGGAGGGTTCCACGTACCTGGAGGTGCTCTTGCTCCAGCGTGCTCGGCTCCTCGCGAGCGCGAGAGGCAAGATTCCTGCCCTCATTGGGTGCCTCTCTCCTCAAAAGGAGACCACGCACAACCTCATCTACTGCGGAGATGGTTCGGTTGAGGGGGAGGTGGATGCATCCATCATGCGTCAAATCGACGCTGTGGTTCGCGCTTTAGGACGAGACGTGGGGATGGCTGTGGCCAAGTACGTCGCGGATACGCCGCTCACGCGCAGGCACATCCTTCGCAAACGCTTTGCTGAGGGGAGTATCCAAGGGTTGATCGCAATCCGGTGTCTGGACGAGGGGGTGGACATCCCCGAAACACGGCGGGCGTTCATCTTGGCCAGCAGCACCAACCCGCGGCAGTTCATTCAGCGCAGGGGAAGAATCCTCCGCAGGGCTCCGGGCAAGTCGATGGCGGACATTTACGATTTCATTGTGGAACCATCGATGGAGGAGCTTGATCCCTCGGCCCCCATTTTCCCCACTGTCCGCAATCTCTTCCGCAGAGAGTTGAGCAGGATCTTGGAATTCGCCGGTCTGGCGGTGAACGGTCCCGAGGCCCTCCAGACACTCCTGCCGCTTCGTAACAATTTACACCTTCTCGATTTTGGAGGGAGCGATGACGAAGGAGAAGACATCGACTGACGGTCAGGGCAAGATCCACGCGATCTTGGTGAACCTGAGCGAGGACGAGCAGAAACTTCTCTCCGCCGTGCTCACGGCGGAGCGGAACAAGCTCTACATGCAGAAGCCTCGGTACATCATCGACGACCTGTTGAAAGCCCTCACGGAGATTATCCGATGATCTTTGAAGAACTGACGCTCACGGACTTCCGGCAATTCGCCGGAACCCAGTCCGTTAAGTTCGCCACCGATCCCCTAAAGAACATCACCGTCATCCACGGGTTCAACGGATCCGGCAAGACGACTATCCTGAATGCGTTCACCTGGTTGCTCTACGGCGAGTGTTCGCCGGACTTCGAGGAGGCGGATCGGCTTGAATCCGAGTCCTCGTTCGCCGGGTTGGCGCCCGGGGGCAAGCTCGTCACAGAGGTAAAGGCCGTCTTCAGGGACGGGGACAGGAAGTTCACGGCCGTCCGGACGATGTCCGTCGAGAAGGACAACAATGGTTCCCGGCGTGTGACGGACCCCGGCAAGCTGCGCGTGGACTATATCGACGAGCTTGGCGAGATGGAGGAGTCGCGCAACCCACAGGACATGCTGGAGCAGATGCTCCCCAAACGCCTCTACCCCTTCTTCTTCTTCAACGGCGAACGGATCGAGCGCCTCGCGGGGGCCGCTGCCTTCGAGGAGATCGGTCAAGGCATCCGCACGCTTCTCGACATCGAGCTGTTCGACCGCGCCGTTTCACACCTGGGGGGAGAAATATCCCGCCGCTTGCAGCAGGAAATCGCCAAGCACGCCGGCCAGGAGGGGCTTCAGGCCCAGGCGAATCTCGATGCCCTCACCGTGCAGCGCGAGCAGCTGGAACAGAAGGTGCAGCAAATGGATCGGAACCGTGCTGCACTGGTGGATGAACGCGACACGATCGATGCCAAGCTCGCGACGATGCCCGAGTTGGCCAAGTGGCTGGCGGAACGGAAGGCCGCGGATGAAAAGGCGGCGTCGATTCGCCGCGAGATGAAGCAACGGAAGGTAGAGTTGGCCAGGGAGTTCTCCCGCAACGCCTACCTGCTCCTCGTTCCCGATGTCCTCCAGACGGCGAAGGCGGTCCTTGAGGGGTCGCGCAAGAAGGGAGAGATCCCGGGTCCGATCAAGCGTCAGTTCGTCGAGGATTTGCTGGGCTCCCACCAGTGCATCTGCAATCGGAGCCTCCTGCCCGATACGGACGAGTACCGCGCGGTGGATGAGTGGCGGAAGAAGACCCTGTCCGACGCCCTGGAATCCGCTGTCACGGTCACGAAAGCACGGATTGAATCCTTCGACCAACGGAGCGAAGACTGCGTCGCCACGCTCAAGGAACTACAGCGCATCAGGGATGAACTCTCGACCCAGCTCAAGCGAACGGAGGAGGAATTGAGCGAACTGTCCGGCAAGATCGGCGACCGAGAGCACGGGGAGGAGCCGGAGAAGCTCGAACGCCGCCGCCGCGCAGTCCATGACCAGATCTCGACGATGGAGATGGACATCAAGTTGACTCGCCGCGACCTCAGTGAGATCGAGGACAAGATCCAGACGAAGCAGCGGGAGATCAAAACGCTCAAGGACGCCGACGAAGAGGGCAAGCTCGGCCAACGCCGGCTCGACGCGGTGTCGAACGTCTTGGAGGCTCTAAAGAAGATTCGAGAGATCCGCTACGAGGAACTCCGCGAAGACCTCTCGCAGCAACTCGGCGAGGTCTGGAGCGGGATCGCGATTAAGGATTATCAAGCGCGCCTGGACAACGACTTCCGTCTCCGACTGACCAAGGACATCGGGGGCCAGGAGGAGCCTGTGCGCGGTGCGTCCACCGGGGAGAAACAGGTCCTGAGTCTCGCGTTCGTGGGGGCGCTGAGTGCCAAGGCGCGGAGTACCTTCGAGCAGTCCAAGCAAGCGAAGCACCTGTTCCGCGGCGGCCTGTACCCGCTGGTGATCGATTCCGCCTTCGGAAGCCTGGAGAGTGAGTACCGTCGGGATGTGGCCAAGTGGATTCCGACCCTGTCGCCCCAGGTGATCCTGATGGTGTCGCAGAGTCAGTACCGGCAGGAGGTCGAACAGGAACTGCTCCCGAGGGTCGGCAAAGAATGGATCCTCAAGTGCGAGACGCGCAAAAATTCTACCAGAGACATCTCTATACTCGGTCGCTCCTATCCCTACGTCCTCCAGGCGGTCGATGGGTTTGAACGGACGACTTTCGTGGAGGTTGAACTATGACGGAGCCGCGCCGTATCAGTCCACCCAAAGAGTACGAGAAGCTCATCGACAAGCTTGTGGACAATGGGGTCTTCGAGCTGAAACAGGCGGTGATGATGTTTGCCGCAGCACTCGGCAAACGGTTCACCGGTCAGAAGCCTCGCGGGTCTCCCGGCGATGCGATCCGATGGTACATCTTCGAGAAGGCCGGGGACGAGGCGTTCGTGAACTCCCTCGCGCTTGCGGAGAAGAACGACATCAAGGTACTCGACCCGGATGTCGGGGAGGGCGAGGACGTGCAGACGATCTTCGAGGAGTACGCCGCGGGCGGCTTCCAGTACCTGAAGCAGCACGTCATGGATGCGCCTGGGGATCTCCTGGAGAACGCTCTCGCCATCGTTCAGCAGTACCGGCTCGCGGAGCAGCCAAGCCCACCAGGACTCGAAGGGCTCGATAGCTCAGCGCTAGAGTTGCTCGGCGACTTGGACCACTGATACCACGATGTTTCTGGCCCGTTGGTGCTTACAGGACGACAAGCGCACGGGCCACGTTTTCGTCCGCAAAGACCTTCATGGTCCCCTCGGTTCCTTACCGGTAGATCGATTCGTCCATTATCACCACGGCGGCGGCGTAGAGCAGGGCCGCTCGAATGTGTTCGGGCCGCAGCGTCGGGTAGTTGTCGAGCAATTCCTGCTGGCTCATCCCCGTGCCCAGCTCCTTGAGGACGTGCTCGACGGTGAGGCGGGTTCCCTTGAACACGGGCTTGCCGATCATCACGTCCTTGCGTTCCTCGATGTAATCCTGCCAACGCATGACCATGTCGATTCCTCCTCGCGTTCGCGTCTCGTCGCCACGTCTGGGCGGTTGAGCGTCATGGTTCCTTCCCGTAATTGTCAAGCATCTCCCCGGCCTCGATCGCCAGCAGGTCCATCTCTGTTTCAAACCGCGCCGCCGCCTGGGGGCTGCGGGCCTGGTACCACGCGAGAGCCGCTTGGTACTCGGCCTGAGCTTCGGGGTGAAACAAGATGTTAGCCACCGGCCTTCTCCCTGGCCTGCCGCTTCACCTCCGCCCACGGGACCGGCGTCACCTGGCCGGAATTCAACTCGGCCGAACGGCGGCGGACCACCTCGCGCCAGGAATCATCGATAGGCGGCCGGTCGGCCGGTTGCAAGGAGGCAATCAGCCCTTCGACAAGGTCCAGGCGGTCGCGATCCGGGAGCGCCAGGGCGGCGCTCAACAACTGCTCAGTCGTCGCGGTCATTCAACGTCCCTCCAAGGTGGAACAGCCATCAGGATACCCGACCGATCGCACCCTTGCCAGTCATCTACCGCCAGCCCGGTGCTGCCGCCGGTCTTGTCCACCCGGGCGGGACCGTGGCAGAATAACCGTACCTTGCACGACCTGCTGGGGGAACCGGCCGAGTTCCACGGCTTCGTGCCACAATGGGGGCCGCTCTTCTGGGAACTCGGTCAGCAGAGTGCCGAGGGGCTGCTGGCGAGCGGCGACGAGTGGCAGCAGGCGCTGGCGGTGCTGCGGGCTCAGGGCGAGCAGGCGCCGGGCTTCGAGCGCGTCTATGTTGACGCGATGCGGCGGCTGGAAGCGCTGGCGGGCCGGGATCACGTCCGCTGGTGCGAGTTGATGCGAACCATCTTGTCGTGGGCCCAGTGGCGCCGGCCGCGCGAGGAGCGCGAGGCGCTGCGGGCGGCGGGCGAGGCGGCGCTGACCGACGCGAATCGTCAAAGGGAGGTGAGAACCATGGGACAGACTATCGGCGAAGCCATCTGGGAAGAGGGGCGCCTCAAGGGAGAGACTACAGGAGAGTTGCGCGCCGCGCGGCGCATCCTGCGGCAACTCCTCAACACTCGCTTCGGCACGGTGCCCGACGGCGTCGTGCAGCGCATCGAAGCCTGTACCGACCTTGAGCGCCTCGTGGCCGCCACCCAAAAAGTCCAGGCCCTCGAGAAAGCCGAAGACGTGCAACTCTAGCAGCCCGGCTTCGACCGATTGCAGGAGGAAGGGTCATGGCTCCGAACCGCGGTCAAGTTGCCTGGGATGCGGCCTGCACTCAGGGGTTTTCCCGGGGGCAACTCGTCTTGGCCCAGGAAATGTTGCGCCAACTGGTGACTCAGCGCTTCGGCGAGGTTTCCGAGGCACTTTGGCAGTCCATCGACTGGGCCACGGACGTCGATGGCTTGACCACCGTCGCTCTCCAGGTGTTCCACGTTGCCACGCCGCAAGACCTCCGACTTGCGCCGGGGGCGGGTGGAACCACGACGGCGCGGTCCCAACTGACTGCAATGGCCGCCGTCGTGGGCGGGCCTCTCGTGGACATTCTCGCGGACGTGGGCTGGGAGATGGGATATGCCGAAGGCGAATTGGCGATGGCGCGGCGGCTGCTGCGGCAATTGCTGGCCGACCGCTTTGGCAATGTACACGAAGTTGATGTCCAGCGCATCGAGAGTGCCACCGACGTGAAGGTCCTGACGCGCGCCGTGCTCCAGGCGTACTGCATCGCCGCCCCGAAGTACCTGCAACTCTAGCCGGAGGCCGCCGGCTTGGCGCCCCCTTGGCGCTGGCTTATCTTGCAGGGCATGGAAGCTCCCCCCAGCATCCCCCGTCACCGGACCGCCATCCACCGCGGCGACCTGTCGCGGCCCGTGAAGTGTACCCTCGGCGACGGCCTCATCGATGCCGTGTCCACCGTCTTCGACTACGGCTGCGGTCACGGCGAGGACGTCGAGCTGCTCACCGCCCAGGGCCTCGTCTGCGCCGGCTGGGATCCCGTGTTTTCCCCGGACCGGTCCGTCCAGGAGGCTGACGTCGTCAACCTCGGCTACGTCATCAACGTGATCGAGGATCCCGGGGAGCGGTCGGCGACGCTCCGGGAAGCCTGGGGACTCGCCCGGAAACTCCTCGTCGTGGCGGCGCAGGTCGAAGTGGCGGGGCGCGGTCAGGCGCGGGTCGAGTTCGGCGACGGCATCCTC
This sequence comes from Gemmataceae bacterium, assembly GCA_035266225.1. Lineage (GTDB taxonomy): Bacteria > Planctomycetota > Planctomycetia > Gemmatales > Gemmataceae > DATFNV01. The sequence goes on along the minus strand of DATFNV010000264.1, from coordinate 10,976 downwards.
ACCCGGCTGGGCACGTTCCAGAAATTCTACGGGCAGGGTGAGCTGAAGGAGTATCTGGAAGAGCAGCTCGGCATCGAAGCCATCCCGGCCGCCCTTGGCGTCTTCTACCTCTTCAAGGACGAAGCGCTTCGGCAACAGTTCCTTGCCAACCGCTACCACCGCCGCGCCGCCGCCCCGCGCCAACGCCTCTCCGAGCGCCGCTTCGAGGAGAACCGCGAGCTGCTCGACCCCTTCATGGCCGCCCTCGCCGCCCTCGGCCGGCTGCCCGACTTGGAGGAATTCCAGCAGGCCGCAGAGGTGATCTCTCGTTTCGGCTCCCTCAAGCGGGCCTTTGCCCTGGTGCGGCGCGTCACGGGGGCCGACTCGTGGGAAACCCTTCGCCGCCACCGCACCGAAGACCTGCTCGTCTACCTCGCCCTGGCGCGCTTCCGCAAGCGGCCGCCGATCGGCCAGCTTCCGCGCGGGCTGCGGCGCGACATCCGCGCCTTCTTCAGCACCTACACCGCCGCCTGCCGTCAGGCCGACGAGCTGCTCTTCCGGGCCGGCGACGCCGCGGCCATCGACGCCGCCTGCCAGCGCTCGCCGGTCGGCAAGCTGCTGCCCAACGCCCTGTATGTCCACAAGAGCGCCCTCGACTCCCTGGAGCCGCTCTTGCGCGTGTACGAGGGTTGCGGCCGGGCCTTCCTCGGCGAGGTCGAGGGGGCCAACCTCGTCAAGCTCCATCGCTTCTCCGGCAAGATCAGCTACCTCATCTATCCTGACTTCGACAGCGACCCGCACCCGGCGCTGCTCCGCTGCGTGAAGCTGTCGCTGCGGACGCGGCAGCTGGAGTGCTACGACTACGCCCAGAGCGCCAACCCGCCGGTGCTGCATCGCAAGGAGACGTTCCTCCATCCGGAGCATCCGCTGCACGCCAAGTTCGCGCGCCTGACAGAGCAGGAGGAGCGGCACGGCCTGCTCGACGACGCGGCGACCATCGGCACGCGCGCCGGCTGGCAGGCTCGGCTGCGACAGGCCGGCTTCACCCTCCGCGGCCACCGACTGGTGCGCGGTACGTCCTCGTAATCGCGGAGGAGGCCCGTGAGATGTCCTTGCCCTTGGCTACGCGGCGGTCGGTCCGTTCCAGCCGGCGCCGGTGAGCGCGTAGCCGAAGACCGCCAGGTCGGGCCGGCCGTCGCCGTCGAAGTCGCCGAAGGCCGTCGACGTGGCGCCGAGGTTCCAGGCGGCGGCGACCACGTTCTTCTGGGCGATGCCGAAATAGGGGTCGGGCTTCTCAGGCCGGATCAGGCCCCAGCCGCCGGCGACGCCGACCTCGACGCCGGCCCAAAGCGTGTCCGCCGACGGCGCCGTGGCCGGGCAGCACGACGGCCGCCGGCCTGCCGTCGTTTCCAGGCAGGCCGGCGGCCTGCCCCACGTTTGGAAACCGCTTCTAAACCGGGGATCCCGCCCCGTACTCGGCCCGGAGCCGCCGGGCCGCCTCCCCCAGCGCTTTGAGTTTGGCGTAGGGCTCGTCGAGCGGGATGGGATTGTTGCCGCTCGGGGCGAAGCCGCAGTCCGGGTTCAGGGTCAGCCGTGTCGCCGGGACGTGGTGCAGCGCCTGGCGCACGCGTGCCACGATTGCCTCCGGAGTTTCCGGGTCCGCGGAGCGGACGTCCACGCAGCCGAAGCCGAGGCGCATCCCCTGCGGCAGGCCGGCCAGCACGTCCACCGACCCCGCCTGCGGCATGGCGAACTCCAGCGCCAACTCGTCCACCTCGGCCCGGCACAGGGCCGGCCAGATCGTCCCGAAGTCGCCCTGAGCGTCGCTGCGCCGCTCGATGTTCCCCCGGCAGACGTGCAGGACGACGTAGGCGCCGCGCCGCCGCAGAGGGCCGGCGAGGCGGTTGACGCTGTCGATCCCCAGGCGCAACTCGGCCTCGACGTCGGCGAACTGCCCCGTGCCCCAGTGGCTGCTGCGCTGCTCGCGATACTTCGGGTCCACGAAATAGCCCAACATGGGGTCGTCAAACTGGACGCAGTCGGCGCCCGCCGCCAGGACGTCGTTCGCTTCCTCCAGCAGGATGTCCTCGACGGCGCGCAGGAAGGACTCGCGGCTGGGGTAGGCCGGCGCCGAGTGCTCCGCGGAGTAGAAGCGGCGCAAGATGACGTAGGCGCTGGGGAGGCTCACCTTGACGGCCCGGTCGGTCTGCTTGCGCAGGAAGGCGGCCCCGTCGGCGGCAATCGGCTCGCGCCGGCGCAGCGGCGCCACGGCGGCCGGCCACAGGCGGGTGCGGCCGGGGATCAGGTCGGGCCGGAAGCCCTCGACCCGCTCGTAGAAGACCTGGAAGTAGCCCTCGCGGCGCCACTCGCCGTCACTGAGGATGTCGATGCCGGCCGCCTCCTGGAGGGCGACGGCGAAGGGGATCGCCCGGTCGCAGGCACGCTCCCATTGAGCCGCCGGCAGTCGCCCGGCCAGATGGTCGTTGAGCAGGTCGAGCAGCCAGGCGGGGCGCGGCAGGCTGCCGATGACCGCGGTTGGAAACAGCGGTAGTTTCTGGAGCAAATTACTCATTGGCGCGGTCGAGTGTTGAAGGCCGTGGCGAAGGCACGGGTGAGATGGTAGCAGAAATTGGCGTCGCTGGCTGGGCATTGGCGAGAGATTTCGTCCCCCAGGCGTGGTATACTCACGCCATTCGATTGCCGGTTGTTTAGCGGCCGCCCTCGGGGCGGCGCTCCCAGCGTGCCGCCCCGAGGGCGGCGGCTAAACGTCGGTTTTGCAACGGCGAGGGTAGATACTCAACCGCCTCCGCCGCGGGAGGAGAATGACCGGAACTCGGGGTTCGGGGGCCGCGTTCGTGAACGAAGTCACTCGCATCCTGTCCGACCTCGCGCAGGGCGACGGCCACGCCGCCGGGCAGCTGCTGCCATTGGTCTACGACGAGTTGCGTCGATTGGCCGCCGCGCAGATGGCCAACGAGAAGCCTGGCCAGACCCTCGACGCGACCGGGCTGGTGCATGAGGCGTACCTGCGCCTGGTGGGGAGCGCCCCCGAGCAGCCCTGGGACGGCCGCGGCCACTTCTTTGCCGCCGCGGCCCGGGCCATGCGCCGCATCCTGGTCGAGAACGCCCGCCGCAAACGGCGGCTGAAGCACGGCGGCGGCCGGGAACGAGAGGAGTTATCGGAGTCTGTTCTCGCGGAGGCGCGGCGTGCCGACGACCTCCTCGCCCTCGATGAGGCGCTGGCGGAACTCGCCGCCGTCAATCCCCAGGCCGCCGACCTCGTCCAGTTCCGCTACTTCGTCGGGCTCACCAACCGGGAGGCGGCCGAACTGCTTGGCGTTTCGCCGCGCAAGGCCGATCAGATCTGGGCGTATGCCCGCGCGTGGCTGCTCGACCGGCTGGGCGACGAGCCGCTGTGAGCGCCGCATGACTCCCGACGTCGGTTGGCCAGGAATGTCGTGCGCATTTGGGCCGCGGACGTCGCATGACTGAGGGCGGCAGTACCCCGCGGCGCCGGAAAGGAGCGGCATGCAAGAACAGACCCTCTTCACCGAAGCGCTGGAAATCGCGGACGAGGCCCAGCGCGCCACCTACCTGGCGCGGGCCTGCGCCGGCGATGAGGCTTTGCGCCGCCGCGTCGAGCGCTTGCTGGCCCTCCACGATCGCGCGGGGAGCTTCCTGGAAGGCCCACTCCTGGGGGAGACCGAGCCGGCGGGGTCCGCTGCAGTCCCAACGCCCCAGGGTGGGCTGGGCGCCGAGCCGCCCGCGCGCGACGACGGGCTCGCCTTCCTGGCCCCCGCGCGGAGGCCGGGCTCGCTCGGCCGGCTGGAACATTACGAGGTGCTGGAGGTGCTCGGCAACGGCGGCATGGGACTGGTGCTCAAGGCCTTCGACGAGAAGCTGCGCCGGGTGGTGGCCATCAAGGTGCTGGCCCCTCATCTGACGGCCAGCGGTACGGCCCGGCAGCGCTTTATCCGCGAGGCCCAGGCCGCGGCCGCCATCCGCGACGACCATGTCGTCGCCATCCACGCCGTCTCCGACGAGGGCCCGGTCCCCTACCTGGTGATGGAGTACATCAACGGCCCGACGCTCGACCAGCGCCTCAAGCGGGGTGGGCCGGTCGAGATCAAGGAGGTGCTCCGCATCGGCTTGCAGGCGGCCCGGGGCCTGGCGGCGGCGCATGCGCAGGGGTTGGTCCACCGCGACGTCAAGCCGGGCAACATCCTGCTGGAGAACGGCGTGCAGCGCGTCAAGATCACCGACTTCGGCCTGGCCCGCGCCGTCGATGACGCCAGCCTGACGCGGCCGGGGGACATCGCAGGGACGCCGCTGTACATGTCGCCCGAGCAGGCGTGCGGCGAGCCGGTGGACCACCGCAGCGACCTGTTCAGCCTGGGCAGCGTTCTCTACGCCCTGTGTACCGGCCGGCCGCCTTTTCAGGGGGACAACACGGCGGCCGTGATGAAGCGGGTGCGCGAGGACGCGCCACAGCCGATGCGCGACGCCAAGGCGGACGTCCCCGACTGGATGCAGGCCATCGTCGCCAAGCTGCACGCCAAGGACCCCGCCGAGCGCTTCCAGTCGGCGGCAGAGGTGGCCGACCTGCTGGGCCAGCACCTGGCCCACCTGCAGCAGCCCGGCCGAGTTCCCCGGCCCGCGGCGGTGCGCTTCCCGTCCCCGCGTCGGTTCCGCCGCGGCCCGGCACTGGCCTCCGCTGTGGTGCTGCTGGTGGCGCTGGGGGCAATTGGCGCGTACCTTCTGTTCCGAAACGGCGAGCCGGGGACGGCAGTCCCCGCCGGCGATGGCCAAGCGGGCGCCCCTTCGCCCGAAGTGCGGTTCGTCCCCCCTCGGCCGCGGACCGCCGAGGACCTGGCGGCCCTGCCCAACCCGCTAGACAACCGCGAGCGCGCCGACGTCCCGCCCGACCTTCTGACCCTGGCCGGGGGCGGCGACCCGGCCCGGGCGCCTCGGGAACTCGTGGCGGTCCTCGGCGACGCCCGCTTCGTCCTGCCTATCTCCCGTCCGACGGGTGGCCAGGCGGGCTGGATGGCGCAGGGCCCGGACGGCAAGGTGCTGGCGGTGCCTTTCGGCAGCGACGTGGTGCTCTTCGACGCCCTGACCGGTCAGTACCTGCGGACCCTGGCCGAGGGCACCGGCCGGGCCTGGAAGGCGGCGTTCAGTCCCAACGGCAAGTACCTGGCGGCAGGGTTTGAGCCGCCGGACCCCGAGCCGGTCAAGGTGTGGGAGGTCGCCTCCGGTCGCCTCGTCCGCGGCTTCGCCGGGCACACGCCGCGCGTCCACGACCTCGCCTTCAGTCCCGACGGGGCGCGGCTCGCCGCCTGCTCCGAGGAGAAGGCGGTCAAGGTGTGGGACTGGCGCTCGGGAAAAGAGATTTTCTCCCGCGCCTGCCCAGGCGACGGCCGCGGCGTGGCCTTCAGCCCGGACGGGAAGCTCCTTGCCGTCGGTCTGTCCGGCGATGAACCCCTGCAGGTGTGGGACGCGGGGACGGGCGAGCTGGTCCACACCCTTCGGGACGAGCGGGGCTGGGCCTACACCGTGGCCTTCAACCGTGACGGGAAACTGCTCGCCACCGGCCCGCCCGGGTTGGAACTCTGGGACACGGCCACGCTCAAGAAGGTCCGCACCATTCCCGAGGTGATAATTGAGTGGGCGGCCTTCACCCCGGACGGCCAGACAATGCTGTCGGCCAGCACCGACCACCGCAAGGGCACGGTCCACACGGTCAGCCTCTGGGACGTGGCGACGGGGGCGCAACGGGCCCAGTTCCCCTTGAAAACTCGGGGCGGCTACGCGGCGTATCACCTGAGCCCGGACGGCAAGACCCTCTTCGCCGGGCGCCAGGACCAGCCGGACGGCTGCGTGCGCGCTTACGACGTCGCCACCGGGCGCGACCGCTTCCCGCGCAGGAGCCACGCGGGCGCCGTGCGCGCCGTGGCCGTGAGCCCGGACGGCCGCACCCTGGCCAGCGGCGGAGCCGACGAGACGGTCCGGCTCTGGGACCTGGCCGCCTGCCGGGAACTCCACACCCTGGTCCGGCACACCGGAGCCGTCTGGTCGGTGGCGTTCCACCCCAACGGCAAGCTCCTGGCCTCGGGCAGCCTCGACGGCACCATTATCCTGTGGGACGTTGCCAATGGGACGGAAGTCCGCACCTTGACCGGGCACTCCCGCGAGGGCTCGCTGGTGGCCTTCAGTCCCGACGGCGGGACGGTCGCGGCCGGGGCGGAGGATGGCAGCGTCCGGCGGTGGGACGTCGCCACGGGGAGACGGCAGGATGCCTTCCGCCTGCACCAGGCCGCGGTGCGGGCGGTGGCCTTCAGCGCCGACGGCCGGCTGCTGGCCTCTGCCGGATTTGACGGCAGCGTCTCCGTGTGCGAGGCGGCCACCGGCCGGCCACTGTACGAGCATGCAAGCCCGGGCACCGATTTCCTTTCCCTGGCGATGAGTCCCGACGGCCGGCACCTCGCGGCCGGCAGTGCCGCCCCGGGGGCGGTCCGGGTGTGGGACCTGGAGACCCGACGGGAACAGGCCCTGCCCGCCGGCGCCGCGGTTAACGGCCTGGCCTTCCACCCGGCAGGCCGACTGGTCGCGGGCGGGACGGCGGACGGGGCGCTGCGGCTCTGGCTTGCCGGGGCGTCGGGCGACCCGGCGCTCACGCTCGGCCCAGGCCCGTTCGGCCCCGGCGTGAACGGAATCGCCTTTACGCCCGAGGGCCGCTACCTGGCGACGGCCAACGAGAACGGCACAGTTTCGATCTTGCGCCTGGCGAAGAAGGGCGAGGTGTTCTCGGCGCTCGCCGCGCCCGAGAAATGACCGCACCTGAGGCCGGCCCCACGGCGGCCGGAGGCCCTGGCGCCAGACCAAGGGCGGTGTTATTGGATAGGGGTAGGGAGGGATGGATGATGAGGCCATTCTTTACCCCGAAGGGGTTGCATCTCAAAGCCGTGGGTCGCGCAGCGCACCCACGGTCTGGGGGGGCGGGGAAGCGCCATCTACCCCGAAGGGGTTGCATCTCAAAGCGCACCCACGGTCTGGGGGGGGCGGGGAAGCGCCATCTACCCCGAAGGGGTTGCATCTCAAAGCCGTGGGTCGCGCAGCGCACCCACGGTCTGGGGGCGGGGAAGCGCCATCTACCCCGAAGGGGTTGCATAACGCGGGGACATGGCGCGGGCCCGCGTTATGCAACCCCTTCGGGGTAGGACACCGTGGGTGCGCTGCGCGACCCACGGCTTTGAGATGCAACCCCTTCGGGGTAAAGATCGGTACGCAACCCGTGTGCCGAACACCACTGCGACAACGGCGGGGAGGGTGACATGGACGCGGAAAACAACGGCGTCGGGCGGTATCTGCTACTCAACCGGGTGGCTGACGAGATCTCCGCGCGTTTCCGACGGGGTGAGCGGGTGGCGCTGGTGGAGTACCTGGAGCGCCACCCGGAGTTGGCCGACGAGTTGCGCGAGCTGTTCCCCGCCCTGTCGCAGGTCGAGTCGGCCAACAAGGACTGCGAGACGGGCCCCCCGTTGGCGGCGCCGGCCGCGGGTGAGGAGACACCGCCGCTGGAGCGGCTAGGAGACTACCGGATCGTCCGCCTGGTGGGTCAGGGGGGCATGGGAACGGTCTACGAGGCGGAGCAGGTGTCGCTGGGGCGCCGCGTGGCGCTGAAGGTGCTACCGGCGCGCCTGCTCGCCAGCGCCAGCTACCGGGCCCGCTTCGAGCGCGAGGCGCGAGCGGCCGGGCGCCTGCACCACACCAACATCGTGCCGGTCTACGGCGTGGGCGAGCACGAGGGCACCCCGTATTACGCGATGCAGTTCATCGAGGGACACGGCCTCGACGCCGTCCTCCGGGAACTTCAGCACCTGCGGTGCAACGACCCCTCACCGGCGCCGGCCCCGGCCGGCCCGAGCGCGGGGCGCCCGCGCGACATGGCGCGCTCGCTGCTGAGTGGCGACTTCGGCCCGGCCCGCGGCGGCGAGGCGACCGTTGCGGCGCCGGAGCCGTTGGCGGGCCCGCCGCCGGCCGGCCCTGCAATCCCGGGCTCGACGGCGTCCTTGTCCTCCTCGTCGGTGCTGCTGCCGGGTCCGGGCGGGGCGGCGCTCTCCAGCCGGACGCGGAGGCTCACCTACTGGCAGAGCGTGGCGCGGGTCGGCCTGCAGGTGGCCGACGCCCTGGAGCATGCGCACCGCCAGGGCGTACTGCACCGGGACGTCAAGCCGAGCAACCTGCTGCTGGACCCGGCGGGGATGGTGTGGGTCACCGACTTCGGGCTGGCCAAGATGGACGGCGAGGACGACCTGACGGCGACCGGCGACGTGCTGGGCACCCTGCGCTACATGCCCCCGGAGTCGTTCCGCGGCAAGGCCGACCGCCGCAGCGACGTGTACTCCCTGGGGCTGACGCTGTTCGAGTTGCTGGCCCTGCGGCCGGCCCACGACGCGCCGGACCGGGCGCAACTGCTGCGGCAAGTCGAGGCCGGACAGGTGCCCCGGCTGGGCGCGCTGAACCCGGCCGTGCCGCGCGACCTGGCCACGGTCGTACACAAGGCCGTGGAGCCCGACCCGGCCGACCGCTACCAGAGCGCCGGCGAATTGGCCGAGGACCTGCACCGGATCCTCGCTGACGAGCCGGTCAAGGCGCGGCGGCTGAGCCCGCCGGAGCTGCTGGCGCGGTGGGCACGGCGGAACAGGGCGGTCGCCGCCTCCCTGGCGGCGGTGGCCGCCCTGCTGCTGGCGCTGACCGTGGGGGCGCTGGTGGCGGCCGGCTACTTCCGCCGGTTGGCGGGGGAGAACGCCACCCTTGTTCAGGACAAGGAAAAGGAACGGACCGCGGCCGTCCAGGCCCAGGACCTGGCCCAGAAGAGTCGCGAAGAACTCCGCGCCAACCTCTACCGGGCGGAGATGGGCCTGGCCGCCCAGGCGGCAACCGCGCCGGCCGGGATCGCCCGGGTGGACGAGTTGCTCGCCAACTGGCGGAGTGGGCCAGCGGACCCGCGCGGGTGGGAATGGTACGACCTGCACGGACTCGGCGCTGGCTCACTGCTCACCTTGCGGGGGCAGCCCGAGGAATCGGCGGTCGCCTGGAGCCCGGACGGCACCCGGCTGGCGTTGGCCGGCCGGGACGCCACGGTCCGGGTCTGGGACGCGGCCACCGGCAAGGAAACCCTCGCCCTCCGGGGTTACGGCCAGGCGGTGATGGCGGTGGCGTGGGGCCCGGACGGCACCCGGTTGGCGGCGGGCGGCTTCGGCGGGTTCGTCCAGGTCTGGGACACGGCCGACGGCACCTCGCGGTACACCTTGACCGGCCCACTCCATCCGTGGCGGGTGAGGAGCCTGGCCTGGAGCCCGGACGGCACCCGGCTGGCGTCGGGGAGCGACGACCCGATCGTCCGGGTGTGGGACGCGCCCGGGGCGAAGAGGGAGGCGGGGGGGAGGAACGAGCCGGGCGGCTTGCTCCGCGGCCTCCTGGCCGGGGGCCTGCGGGGACACACGGAAGCGGTCACGGCGGTGGCGTGGAGCCCGGACAGCACCCGGCTGGCCTCCAGCTCCTTTGACGGGTCGATCCGCGTCTGGGAGCCGGACCGCGGCGCGGAGGAGTTCCAGCTTCACGGACACCACCAGCGCGTGAACGCTGTGGCCTGGAGCCCGGACGGCCGGCGCCTGGTCTCGGCCGGCTCGGACGAGACCGTCCGCGTCTGGGACGCCGCCCTCCGCCGTGAGGTCCATCGGCTGAGCGGGCACGTGGCCGAGGTTGTCTCGGTCGCGTGGGGCCCCGACGGCAGGCGGCTGGCGTCGGCCGGCCGGGACCACACCGTCCGGGTCTGGGACCCTGAGGCCGGCCGGGAGGTCTTGACCCTCCGCGGGCACACCGGCCCGGTCCAGGCGGTGGCCTGGAGCCCGGACGGAGCCCGGCTAGCGTCCTCAGCGGCCGACGAGTCGCTGCGCGTGTGGAGCCTGTCCGCCGGGCCGACCCCGCAGGCCCTGCGCGGGCACGTGGGAGGTGTGCTCGCCCTGGCGTGGTCCCCGGACGGCCGGCGGCTGGCGTCGGCAGCGGCTGATTCCACCGTCCGGGTCTGGGACCCCCGGACCGGGTGCCAGACGCAGGAGCTGCGCGACCCCACCAACTGGGTGCGGTCGGTGGCGTGGAGCCCGGACGGGCACCGACTGGCGTGGTGCAGCGACAGAACCGTCCGGCTCGGGGACCTGACCACGGGCCGAGACCCGCTCGCCCTCGCCGTCTCGCCGGGCGACCTGCTCGCAGTGGCGTGGAGCCCGGACGGCCGGCGGCTCGCCTGGAGCGGCTGGGACCGCATTCTCCGGATTGGGGACGCGGCGGGCGGCGGGGAGCCGCTCGTCCTCCGGGGCCATACCCACGGCGTGATCGGGCTGGCGTGGAGTCCGAAGGGCGACCGGCTGGCCTCCGCCGGGGGCGGGGCCGATTCGACCTTGCGCGTCTGGAACCCGACGACCGGGCGGCTCCTGCTGACCCTCCTGGGGCATACCAGCGGCCTGGAGGCGGTGGCGTGGAGTCCAGACGGCACCCGGCTGGCCTCCTGCGGTGACGACCACACCGTCCGGGTCTGGGACGCGGCGACCGGGCAGCCGCTGCGCACCCTGCGGGGCCATACCAACGCGGTCCGGTCGGTGGCGTGGAGCCCGGACGGCACCCGGCTGGCCTCTTGCGGTAACGACCACACCGTCCGTCTCTGGGACCCAGAGGTCGGCCGGGAGATCCTGGCCTTCCGGGAACACGCCGACCACGTGACGGCCGTGGCCTGGAGCCCGGACGGACTGCGGCTGGCTTCCGCTGGCGATGACCGCACCATCCTGATCCACGACGCCACCCCGGGCCTCGTCGCCGAGCGGTCGGACCGGCTGCTGCCGGAACTGGAGCGCCGCCTGGCGCTCCGGCCGGGCAGCGCGCCCGACCGGCGACTGCGGGGCGAGGTGCTGGCCCGCAAGGGAGACTGGGACCGGGCG